>JAQXCA010000084.1 GCA_029252105.1 Flavobacteriaceae bacterium
AAATCCGTAAGATCTTGTAGGAGGTGACTGGAAGTATCCACCAATACCAATAGCATTACTATTTGAATTGTTAAATTCAGGATCAGAGAAGTGATTTTCTGATGGTAACCAAGTGAATAAGTTTCTTCCGATAAATCCAACATTTACAGCACTAATAGGAGTGTTTTTCAACACATCAGCAGGAAGTGTATAGTTAAGAGCAACTTCTCTAATTTTAAGAGCTGTAGCGTCTTTCACGTAGTTTTCTTTAATTTCATTGTACGTGTTTGTCCAGTAATCTTGTTTTCCATCTGTAATTGGAATATTTGTGTTTGGCACATATACTCCGGTACCAGCTCCAGTTTCAACTACTGAGTTAGGGAATACGAAATCTTGTCTGTTAGCAGAAACTGATTCTAATGATCTTCCTGTGAATTCCATTGCATCTGATCCTTGCTCATAATATACATGACCTGTTCTGTAGTCCATTGTAGCTGATAAGCTAAAGTTTTTGTAGTTTACAGTAGAGGTTAAACCTAAAATGTAATCAGGTGTTGTTTTCCCCATGTTTTTCAACTCTCCAACTTGTGGATTTCCACTAGCCGCATCAATAATAACGCGCCCTTGAGGATCTCTTTGGTATGATGTCGCTTTCATTTGTGGGAAATCTTCTCCTACAATAGCAAAAATTCCAACCTCTCCAGTAGAAGTAATTGTAATTTCATTAACTCCTTTAGAAATAGATTTTACTTTCTGCTCATTAGCAGTATAGTTTACATTTACATCCCAAGAAAAATCAGTTGCTTTAAGTAGCGTTCCTCCGATAGTTAATTCATAACCTGTTCCTTCAACTTCACCAATGTTCGTTAAAAACGAACCAGCTCCAGAAGATAAAGAAGGAGTAGTAAACGTAATTAAGTCTGTTGAGTTTGTAAGGTAATAGGCTGCATCTACTGTTAATCTGTTATTAAAGAATGCTGCATTTACACCAAATTCAGTAGTATTAATTTTCTCTTTAGTTAAGCTGCTATCTACAGCAGTTCCTGTTTGAAAAAATCCATTTAAGTTTCCAAAAGGAAATCCTGAAGATTGACCGTAAGTCTCATTATTTAAATAAGGCCCTAAATCATTATATACAGTAGAGTTACTTATTGTTGTTTTTAAATAAGATAATGCACCATTTGTAATAGATGGTATAGCATCACTTGCAACAAAAGATAGTCCTGCGTACGGGTAGAAATAACTGTTATCACCTGCAGGAAGTGTAGATGTGAAATCATATCTACCTGCTAAATTCAAGAATAAGTAATCTTTAAATCCAAAAGTCAAATCGGTGAATACACCATAAGATTTCTTTATAGATTCGTTAACACTAACTACTGGTTGTCCTGTTCCGTTAGAAACATCATAAAAGCCAGGAATACTAATGTTTGTTACAGCGATGGCGCTGCTTCTTGATTTCTGTGTTTTGTTTGTTCCACCTAAAAGTGCAATAACATTTAAATCATCTGTGATATCAAACTGAGTACTTAAAATTGCATCAGTTGTGTATGTAATATAAGAACTCTCTGAATCAGTTACAAAAGATGATACTGCAGAGTGTGCAGGTTGTAAATCTGAATTGTACGTTTGAGCAGCTCTCCAGTTTTTCCCAGCACCATTTCCAGTGTTAACACCTAATCGCGTTGTGAAGTTTGTAGATTCTGAAATATCCCAAGATGCAGAAATGTTTGCAGTTAATCTTGAGTTATTAGAATTATTTCTGTTTGTACCTATACCCCAATATGGATTTTGGTAGTATGCATTGTAATAGTTATCAGCATAACCATATCCTTCTGGGTTGCTCCAGTCGCTATATTTAGATAAAGGAATGTTTGCTGGTGTGTTCAATACAAACCAATATAAAGGTCTGTCTTGATCTCCAATAGAACCTCCTACAACACTTTGCTTATCTCTTAAGTAGTTAGAAGCTAACTTTAAAGTGATGTCTCCAAGTTTCTTAGAAGCATTAATTCTAAAGGTATTTCTGTCATAGGTATCACTAGGAACGATTCCTGAAGTTTTTTGATTACCAACTGACATATAAAAAGAACTTCCTTCAGAACTTCCTGACGCATACACTGTATTTTGTAGTGTATTTCCAGTGTTATAAAAATCAAGTAAGTTGTTTTTTACAGGTGCATAATCTACCATTTGTGTTAGTAGAGGATAACCTTCTGGAAATGTTGGTCCAATTTGTCTAGATGTCCCGTCAAAACGAGGTCCCCAGTTTGTGTTTTCTACCGGATCATAAACACCTTGCCATCCTGTTCCATATTCTGATTGAAACTTAGGCATGTATGCTACACTTTCCATAGTGTTAGCAGTTGTAATCCCTATTTTAAAAGCTTCTCCGTCATCACCACTTTTGGTTTCAACGAGTATTGCCCCGTTACTTGCTGCAGAACCATATAGTGCTGCTGCAGTAGCGCCTTTAAGGACGTTTAAGCTTTCAATATCATTTGGATTCAATGCATCAAATGCTCCTTGAGAAGCTACCGAACCATCAATCACGATCAACGCACTGTTGTTCTGACTTATAGATCTAAGACCTCTTAAAAGAATTTGTGTTGATGGATTAACACCATTACTTTGTACGTTAATCTGTACACCAGCAACTTTACCCGCAAGTGCGCTAGCAGCTCGTGTTGGAGCGACTTTCATAAGCTCTTTACTACCTACAGCCTCTGCTTGGTATGTTAACGTTTTCTTCTGTCTTTGTATACCATATGCCGTTACAACAATCTCTTCTAGAGTGTTGTCTGTCATTAGGGTTACATTTACAGTTGAAGATTCGCCAACCGTTACATCCTGACTAGAATAGCCTACATAGCTAAAACTAAGGACATCACCTTGGTTAACTGAAATGGAGTAATTCCCATCAAAATCTGACGACGTTCCAGTTGAGGTGCCTGCAATTGCAATAGTAGCTCCTATAAGTGGCATCCCACTGTCATCTGAAACATTACCTGTTACGGTAAGTTGTTGTGCGAATGAAAGTTGCACAGTAAACGCCAAAAATAGCGTTAGAATGATTCTTAACTTTGTTTTCATTTTTGTTATTTATTTAAATTAGTCATCGCAAATGTGACGATAATTCATCAAACAAACAACTTTTTTTTTATAAAAATTAGATATTAATTAAACATTTATAGGTAAATACTATAATATTAATGAATTATGTTTAGTGATTAGAATATTAAATTAGACTTAGCTCCACTATGTTATGGTTAGAATTCTGATTTGGCTGTCTTTTTTTAATAGGAACTATTTATGTGGGATAGGTTGAAATTAAAATATAGATTTTTTGTGTTAACAGGTTTATGATGTGGTTAAACGCCTTAATTTCTATAGCTCTTTTTTCGAGTCCTTATATATAGTCAAAAAAAAACCACCCAATTAGGGTGGTTTAGAATTAGTAAGATCATTTTGGGTTTATTGCAAAATCAACTTTTTAGTGATTGTGCCTATCTCAGATTGGAGTTTAATAAAATATAAACCTTTTTGAAGTTGATTTAAATCTATTGTAAAATCATTCTTATTTATTGGAATTTTATTCATAATATTTTTTCCAGTGATATCATAAAGATCAAATGTAAAATTAGAAAGGTTTTTTAGTGAAGAGCTAAAAATACTAACTCAACATTTGGACTATTACTAAAGTTAATAAATAGGTGTATTTTAAAAATATAATTTTGAATTTTGCTCTTTTAAATGAAAGACCACCAAAAAAATGGTGGTCTTTATATTTTTATATTATATAAAAATTAGATCTACTGAGGTGTGTAAATTGCTTGCTCAATCGTATCTCCAAAACAATTACTCCAACTAATTGTCAGAGTTCTGTCTGCGTTTACCATTCCGATAAGCTCAACTGGACACCCAAAAGCCTCAGTCCAACTACCAGATAGATTATTGCAAACATCGGTAAAATTCCCTTCGGTTTCAAAGCAATAGCCATAAGGTACACAATACCAATCTTGATAAACGCCAGCAACTCCATCAGAAATGGTGTAGCTTCCACCACCATCGTCAGTAACTGTTACTGTGTAAGGAAAGTTTACTAACGGGTTATTGATTGGCGCTCCATCAGTAGAATAACCACTACTTACAACATTATAAGTTCCTCCTAAATCTGAAGGGCAAGAAACAGGGTATGAAATAACAGAATCAAATAATACAGTAGTTTGTATATTACTGCTAACCGCACTTGTTCCATTTTCATTTAGTATATTAAGAACTGTTCCGTCATTCATTGTAAATCTTGTGGTTATTGTAAGCACGTCACCAACTTCAATATCGCTTGCAACGTTAATTTCTGAAAACACAGTTATAATATCGTTTATCGATAAACTAAAATCCTGAGGTAGAGTTACGTCACCAAAAAGGGTGATATTATAGACTAAACCTCCAGCAGTTTTGTAACTGCCTACAATATCTGTTTTGGCAGGGTTTCCTTGTGCAACTTCTGCGTAAAAATCTATACTTACATTTTCACCATTATTTAATCTAATTAGGTTAAAGAAACCATCTGTAGACGCGGATTTTATTAAGTTGGGGGCTGCACCATCATTTAAAGGAATATTAGATGTGCCACCATCGTTTTCACACGATAAAATAAATATCGCTAAAGCCATTGTTAAAAATTTAAATTTTTTCATGTTTATTTGTTTATTTATTAGTTATCCCAAAAGACTTTATATGCTGTAGGGTCTTTTTGATCAGGAGCATTTTGATTAAGATCTAACTCAGGTTGAGGCCAGAAGAAAGTTGTTTGAAAATTGTTATTTAAAACAGTTAACCCGTCATTTAATGGCCACCCATCAGCATTATCTAATTGGTACTCTGGAGAGGCTCCATTTGGATCTGCGAGAACAGGGTATCCTGTTCTTCTGTAATCTGTATACTGATCCATTGGGTCTCCAAAAGTAGCTACCCATTTTTGTGTCATAATAATTTCTAGCTGTTTAGCAGGGTTTGCTGTATTGAATTCAGATGCTACATTTGTTATGAAGTCTGTGACTGCTGTTGAGCCACTTAAAACAGGAATGCTTTGAGTAGTGCCTGTGCCAGAAACAACTTCATCAACTTTCGCAAAACTTGCTGTCATTGCATTTGTTAACATTGTTTCTGCATCACCAGAAATCAAATTTTCTTGAATCATTTCAGCTTTGACATATAAAAATTCATCATAAGTAAATATTCTTTTAGGAGCTACACCAGTTCCACTAGCTATACTTCTTGAAAACCCAGCATTATCATCATATCTTCCGCCGCATGGAAATATCCCAGGAAAGGATGCGTCATTTTGTACAGCATGATCTCTGTCAGGCCCGATGCTACCAAAACGAATAGTAAAAAAGCCTGTAGATGTATCCCAGTAATCCGCATTAGGGTCTCCAGTTGCCGCATCTCCTTGATCTCTTGGGAATTGTCCATCCGCTAATTGATTTGCCCAATAATAAGGGATTCTTGGGTCTTGATTTCCGTTATGTATATCAGGATTCATTCCCATTAGTATTTCATAAAACCAAGGGCTTACGTAATAAGACACTTGAGCGCCACCATATGCCCCTTGAAACAACTGATTTCTTTCATCTGTCGGGGTAATGTTAACTGTGTGGTTAAACTGAAAATCGTCAGCACTTGACACGAAAAAATTATTTTCGGACACTAATTGGTCAACAGAAGCTTGATTGTATAATGATGACAGTCTAACTTGGTTGTATAGTTTTAGTTTAAATGAATTTGCGAATTTAATCCATTGTGAAGTTGAACCAGCGTAGAATAAATCATCACCACCAGGTAATAAGCCAGCTCCTGTATTTATATTGGCTTTTCCTTCATCCAATAAATTTATAGCAGCGGAATAAATCGACTCATCAGAATCAAATATTGGACTAACAGTCCCAATTGCTAGTTGTGTAGCTTCAGTAAATGGAACATCCCCCCATAAGTCTACGGCAACTGTTGCTACATACGCTTTTAAAATTTGGGCAATACCTAGGTAAACTTTATCTTCACTACTGCTAGCTTGAGATATCAGCGTCTCAAGATCAGTTAATCCTAAATAAACGTTATTCCAATCGTTATTTAGCAGAGTGTTATCTGATTTAGTACCATATTGGTCTTGTTCTTCTCTAGCAGTGAGTTGATGTGTGTAGGTTTGTAACATGTCTCCACTCCAGAAATTAAAATCATTAAGAGGTGCGATAGAATTTGCTTGGATGTTTGTTAATAATTGGTTTAAGGGAGCGTTTACAGGGTTGTCAGTGTCAGTATCTACATCTAAATATTCAGTACAACTATAAAAAGTGACTAGTAGTATTAAAAAAGATAGAAAGTGATTAGTATACTTTCTTTGGGTTGTTTTTTTCATTTTTTTCATTTTTAAAATGTTAAGTTAATTTTAAATCCATAACGCTTCCCAGTTGGAGCAGCTGTGTTTTCGATACCTTGGATAGCGCCATTACCAAATGAAGTTACTTCTGGGTCAAAGTTCGTATATGTGGGAACATTTGGTGCAAAATACCATAGATTATTTCCTATAATGCTTAAGCTAATTCTGCCAAAAGGTGTTTTGTCTAGCCATTTAGACGGCATATCATAAGATAAGCTCATTTCTCTTAGACGATAAACTGTACCGTCAAAAACATTAGCCTCGTCAACCGAGTTTATTCCAAAAGTATTGCCCCCAGCTGGAGAAAAATATAACTCATTGGTGTCAATCTGTGTGGAGTTGGGTATTTTATTTCCATTACTGTCCAATATAGGATTACCTGCGCCATCTCCGTAGAAGCCTGGTATAATAAACGTACGTTCTCTATCTTCAGTATCTCTAGTTACCCCGCGTCCTAATAATGAGGTTATACTTATGGAACGAATGTCTCCACCTTCTCTCCAGTCTACTTGACTACGAAACGTGAAATTTTTATAGCTAAAAGTGTTAATGAACCCTATTTTAAAGTCGGGGTTGGGGTCGCCTACTATACCATTTTGTAAATCTTGAATAATACCTCCCCCTGCTTGGTTGATTAAATAATTACCTTGGTCGTCACGTGCAAACCGAGTCCCATAAAACACTCCAAATGGCTGCCCTACTTCTGCGTAGGCTATTTGATTGGGGGCAAGCTGAACTCTATCTAGACCAGAAACCAACTCAGTTACTTCATTTTCATTTGAAGAAAACGTTGTGAAAGAAGTCCATTTAAATTTCTCGGTCTTTACAGGCACTAAGGTTAGACCAATTTCAAAGCCAGTATTTTCAAATGCGCCAATATTTGTATTAAAGGCGGTAAAACCACTTGATGATGCTACACTTACTGGGAAAATTAAATCTGTTGTTGTTTTTTTGTACCAACTAAAATCAACAACAATCCTTCTGTTGAAGAATTCTAAATCAGCTCCAAATTCTATTTCATCAGTGAACTCTGGTGTAATTTGTTGATCACCTAAACTAGTTTGATTCCCGATAACTGGAATATTATTAAATGGTGTGCCAAGTGCAAAAGTGGTGTTTAAAAACTCTGGATCAGCATCACTACCTACTGAGGCAAACCCGCCTCTTAATTTACCTAAAGTAAGTATTTCACTCTCAATGTTTAATGCTTCAGTGAAAATTAATGATGCACTTACAGACGGATAGAAATAGGAATTATTATCAACTGGCAAAGTGGAGCTCCAATCGTTTCTTCCTGTAGCATTTAAAAATACAAAATCTTTATAAGATAGTGTTGCATCTGCAAAAACACCTATATTTCTAGAACGTTGATACGAGTCCAATAGTGATGCTTGAGTAATAGTGTTAATTAAGGTGTATATTTCTGGAGCAATAAATGTTGTCCCTCTGCTTGCATCACGCTTAAATGTGTTCTGTAGGGAGTTAAAACCTGTTATAACTTTTAAGCCAAAATCCTCAGATAAATCATAATTAAAATTCACTAAAAAAGTAGATTCTATGTCTTCATTTATAGCGGAATCTAGTGTTAATGTACCTCCATCAGCTAAAGACGCTCTAGAAGCCGCATGCCTAATTTGTCTTCTGTTTAAATTATATCTATTGTAACCAACTCTAAAGGAGGTGGAAATATTATCATTTACATCATATGACATGTTAAACCCTGTGACAATTCTGCTTGTTTCGGTAACAATTTGATCATTTTCCCAAGACCATAATGGATGATCCCATCCGTTATTTGGAGTCACTGAACCTCCGGTTACTGGGTTAGTATACGGTAAAGACAAATCCCAGGTTCTTCCTAGCCACAATGCTCTAGCAAACGAGGATGCTGACCCTGCGAACTGATTATTTCCTAGAAAAGCGCCAACTTGATCTGTAGCCGAGTAACTTAAGTTGCCACCAACCGTGAAGCCATTAGATAATTTAAATGTACCACCGGCTGCAAAAGAGGTTCTGTCATATGTATTAAAAGGAATATATCCCTCTTGCGCTAAGTCAGACAGTGTTACACTGAAACTACCGTTTTCATCATTATAGGATGCGCTCACTGAGTGATCTTGAGTAACTCCAGTTTTAAATAGGTCTTCTACGTTGCTAGGTTGAGCAACATAAGGAACTGTTGGTCCGAATTGATCTGGGAAAGCATTCAGTAAATTTGGCCAAGTAGGAATAGTCTCTAAAGAATCAAAAGCTGGCCCCCAAGAACCATTTGCATTGACATAGCCAAAATTCACACCATTTCCATATTTATTTTGGTATTCAGGCAAATTAGCTATGTTTTCAAAATAAGTGCCTGAGCTAACATTTACATCTAGTTTTCTTTTAGAATTATCTCCAGATTTTATGGATCCTGATTTAGTGGTTATAACAATTACTCCGTTTGTTGCTCTCGAGCCATAAAGAGCAGCTGCCGCAGTACTTTTTAATACAGTAAAAGATTCTATGTTGTTCGGGTCTAAAGATGATATTCCAGATTCATAACCTCCGCCGCCAGTTGTTTGACTGGAAGTGGTAACCTGAGTATTGTCATAGGCAATCCCATCTACAATAATCAAGGGTTGACCACCACTTAAGGAGGTTGCTCCCCGGATTTGTATTCTATTTGAAGCACCAGCAACTCCATTAGAAAAATTAACATCTACACCGGGTACTTTACCGGCTAGTGATCTAATTAAGTCGGGTTCAGAGTTTTCTAAAATATCTTCGGTTTTAACTTTACTAACAGCATAGCCTAATTCTTTTGGGTTTCTTGTTATTCCAAAAGCCGTCACCACCACCTCATCCAGCGTATTGTCGGGTTTTAAGGCTACATCAATAGTGTTAGAGGCACCAACCGTTATGTTCTGGCTTTCATAGCCTACATAACTAAAGTTTAAGACATCCCCTGTGCTCGCATTTAGGAGATACTTGCCATCAAAATCGGTTGTGGTTCCGGAAGAAGTCCCTGAGATGATTACGGTGGCGCCAATGAGTGGCAAGCCGTTTTCATCTGAAACCGTTCCTGAAACTGTTTTCTGTTGCGCAAAGGTTAGGTGCACAATTAACGCCATAAATAGCGTTAAAATCCTTGTAAATTTGGTTTTCATTCTTTTTAATGTTTTGAATTAGTCTAACCCAAAAGTCTTAATAAAAAGTTAATAAAACAAACACCCCCCTCAAATATTAACATTTCTTTAACATTTATAAATGTGAAATGTTAGCACAATACTAGAAACTAGCGGTGATGCTAAGGTGAACTTTAGATTCAGAGAACTTGAAGTTTTGTCTCTCTGTTTTTCCGTTGGCAAGATTAAATCTTAAGAGTCCAGCATCTGTGAGGAGTCCAAACCCAAACCCAAACCCATATAGTTTTTGGTTCGATAGCGAAGGCGCCTCAAAATATGCTGCATCTATAATAGAGTGTATATAAAGTGTAGGGCTCAGTTGGTAGCGGTATTCGGAAGCCAAAACGCCTAGTCTAGAGGCATTGATACTGTTTTCTTCAAACCCGCGAATTGAGTTAATGCCTCCAAATCGTATAAGTTCGTTTAGTAAATAGGTTTCAGATTCTATCGCCTGTGCATGAAACTGCATATAAAAACTATTTCTAGAGTTTAAGTTAATTCGTTTAGAGCCTTTTACCAAAAACAGGGATTGCTTCGTTTGAGTACTTGTTGTTTTTCGGTTAGCAGTCGATAAACGGATTTCTAAAGCGCTTTTTATTGGAAATAACAAATTTTGAGTTGTGCGTTTTTGGTAGGTGTATTTGATCTCATACGAGCTCGTTTTGTAGTCGATTAAGTCATTCGTGTCCTCTAAATTTAATGCATTTGATTGGGAAGACCTATAGCCTAAAAACACTTTTTGCTTTGGATTAATTTGATAAAACAGATTGGCGGCCTGTTCAGCCGTAGTGAAGGTCGTGTCTTTTTTAAAAATATTGAGTTCAAGTTCACTACCTAGTGGGGTCTTAAACAGGTAGGGGAGGGTAAGTTGAGTGTTAAAGGTTTTTAGGTCGTTTTCATCACTTCGATAGTTAAGACGAAAGGTTTCTCCGAAATTCAAGTTATTAACTAAATTTAGGTTGAGGTAGCCGTTTAATTCCAAGCTTCCTGTGGTTTCATCCGATCCGAACCCTAAAAACCCATCAAATCGATTGCTTTTTGTTTTTTCTAAATAGAGGTACACCCGGGTGGTGTCTTGTGTAAATAAAACTTCGGCGGGACGAAGTTGTTTGGTGAAACTGAGTTGGTCCAATGCATCGGTTTTAGATTGAATAGTTTTTAAGTCAAAGGGGGTATTTGTTTTTATACCCAAATAGTGTTTGATAAATGGCCGTGGAAATTTCTCATATCCTTTTATTTCAACGCCGTGAAGTTGGCGGGGCTCTTTTGTGAGCACCACTAAATCGGCACTTAGCATGGATGTCCCTGTCGGGCTTATGTTTTTCAAAGCAACGCTGGCAAAGGGATAGCTTTTAGCGGTTAAAAAATTAGTAAGCGTATTTAGGAAATTTTCGAGTGCAGTAAGTTCTACCATATAATAAGGAGTGTTGTCAAGATCTTTGACGTCTTCAAGCTCTAAAAACTCAAAAAGGGATTTATCGGCATAGAGTTGAACCGATTCGTATTTTCGTCCGAGGGATACCTGCGCAACCACTAAGGGTCGGTCTTCAGAAATTTTAAGGATTTGAGCTTCAATGAAGCCTTGTTGAGTCAGTTGTTTTTTCAGAAATTGTACTTCAGTCTTGAGGGTTTTATAGTCTTCAAAGGTATTTGAGTAGCCTATAGAATCAATAATAGTAGTTTCGACAGCGTTTGTACTCATAATTTTTAATTGAAGCTGTTGTGCAGCGCCAATGTTAAAGGCTATGAGCACATACAAAACTCTAAAAACTAATTTTAATTGTCTGGTCACATTTGTTATTTAATGTAAATCTAACGTAAAAAGCGATCTAAATATTTAAACACCCCTAAAAAATCGTAATTATTTTAAAATTATAGAGTTATGATTTGAATAATTGATTTTAATGTTTACCTTTGCAGCCCTCTAAGAAGAGGATTTTAAAAAAAACAGGATATAGAATATGCCAACAATTTCACAATTAGTAAGAAAAGGAAGAGCCAAAATAACTAAGAAGAGTAAATCGGCTGCTTTAGATTCTTGTCCACAGCGACGTGGTGTGTGTACTCGTGTTTACACGACGACTCCAAAAAAACCAAATTCAGCAATGCGTAAAGTTGCCAGAGTTAGGTTGACAAATGGAAATGAAGTCAATGCATACATCGGTGGTGAAGGACATAATTTACAAGAGCACTCGATAGTATTAGTTAGAGGTGGAAGGGTAAAAGATTTACCAGGAGTTAGATACCACATTGTGCGTGGGGCTTTAGATACCGCAGGTGTTTCAGGTCGTACACAACGTAGATCTAAGTATGGTGCAAAACGCCCTAAGAAATAATTTATTTTAAAAAGAAGACATGAGAAAAAAACAGGCGAAAAAAAGACCGCTGT
>JAQXCA010000104.1 GCA_029252105.1 Flavobacteriaceae bacterium
AAACCCTACTCATGAATATCAAAAAAGTAATTTCAATATGTACTATTTGCCTTCTGTTTTCATGCCAAACGAAGGCACAAAAAAAAGAAGTTTTTAAGGTCACAAAAACAAAACAAGAATGGAAAACACAGCTTACTGAGCTTCAATATTATGTATTGAGACAAGCCGGAACCGAGCGTGCTGGTTCGAGCCCTTTGGATAAAATATACTCTCCTGGGATTTATAGTTGTGCAGGTTGTAATACGCCTCTATTTAATGCTGCTAATAAATTTAACTCTGGTACAGGGTGGCCTAGTTTTGATAAAGAAATTGAGGGTAATGTAGCGTTTTCTGTAGACTATAACATAGGAATGGCTCGTACGGAAGAGCATTGTGCCGTTTGTGGCGGCCATTTGGGACATGTATTTAATGATGGCCCTAGTAAAACAACTGGTAAACGGCATTGTATTAATGGCGCTGCCTTAACATTTACACCAACAGCAAATGAATAAATCGGAGATCGAATGGAAAGAAGAATTAACGGATGAACAATACCGCATTCTTCGAAAAAAAGGAACTGAAATGCCACATTCAGGTGCTTATAATCTTCATTTTGAAAACGGCACCTACTGTTGTGCAGGATGTAATGAACCTCTTTTTGAAAGTAGTACCAAGTTTGACGCTCATTGTGGCTGGCCAAGTTTTGATGCCTCTATTAAAGGAAAAGTTGGCTATATTTCTGACAAAACCCTCGGTATGATTCGAACGGAAATTGTGTGTATGGCCTGTGATGGTCACTTAGGTCATGTGTTTAATGATGGCCCTACAGAAACTGGAACACGCTACTGTGTGAATTCTGTGAGTTTGAAATTTAAAGACGACTAAAACACAATTCTTAATGAAAGTCTATTACCTAAAAAATATATCTAAAGAATTTAACTACTATAAATCTCTAGGAGAAAAAACCATAAATCAACTTTCAGATAACGAGTTAAATTGGATTCCAAACGAAGCGAGTAATTCTATAGCTACGATTGTCAAGCACCTCTCTGGTAACATGTTATCAAGATGGACAAACCCATTTAATGAGGATGGTGAAAAATCGTGGCGCAATAGAGATTATGAATTTATAAATGAAGAAAACTCAAAAAATGCGGTTTTAAATGATTGGAATACTGGATGGAATTGTTTCTTTGATACGTTTAGTCAATTAAGTGAAACAGATTTAAACACCATCATATATATCCGTAATCAAGGACATACAGTTCTAGAGGCTTTAAATAGACAACTGGCACATTATGCGTATCATGTTGGACAACTTGTTTTTATAGGGAAACTTATCAAAAATACAGATTGGAAATCGTTGTCAATTCCAAAGGGTAAATCAATTGATTATAACGCCTCAAAATTCTCAAATAAAAAAAGCAAAACACATTTTACGGAAGACCTTTAATATTACCAATAGGTTTTGTAAATTTGCGCTTTAGAACCAATTCAAAATACTGATTTTATGAGTAAATACGACGTTATTGTTTTAGGAAGTGGCCCAGGAGGTTACGTTACTGCTATTAGAGCTTCACAATTAGGCCTTAAAACTGCCGTTATTGAAAAAGAAAGCTTAGGAGGTGTGTGCTTAAATTGGGGATGTATTCCTACCAAAGCGCTTCTAAAATCTGCACAAGTATTTGAATACCTTAAGCATGCCGATGATTATGGACTAACGGTTAAGGAATTTGACAAAGATTTTGATGCTGTTGTTAACCGCAGTCGAAATGTAGCTGAAGGCATGAGTAAAGGCGTTCAGTTTTTAATGAAAAAAAATAAAATTGACATCATTTCTGGCTATGGAACATTGAAACCAGGAAAAAAAGTTGATGTTGAGGGTACTGAATATAGTGCAAATCATATTATTATTGCTACAGGCGCACGCTCACGTGAATTACCAAGTTTACCACAAGATGGTACAAAAGTAATTGGCTACCGAAAAGCAATGACACTAGAAAAACAACCTGAAAAAATAGTCATTGTAGGCTCTGGTGCCATTGGGGTAGAATTCGCTTATTTCTATAACTCAATGGGAACGGATGTAACCGTTGTGGAATATTTACCACGCATTGTACCTGTTGAAGATGAAGAGGTTTCCAAACAACTCGAACGATCGTTCAAGAAAAGCGGTATTAAAGTGTTAACGTCGACTGAAGTTACTTCTGTGGATACTTCTGGTGAAGGCATTAAAGCGACTATAAAAACCAAAAAAGGTGAAGACATTTTAGAAGCTGATCTTGTGTTATCTGCTGTGGGAATTAAAACTAATATTGAAAATATCGGTTTAGAAGATGTTGGAATTGTAACGGATAGAGATAAGATTTTAGTTAATGACTTTTATCAAACAAATATTCCTGGCTATTATGCTATTGGTGATGTGACTCCTGGTCCTGCCCTCGCCCATGTCGCATCTGCTGAAGGTATTTTATGTGTCGAAAAAATTGCAGGTCAACATGTAGAAGCTATTGATTATGGAAATATTCCAGGATGTACCTATTGTACTCCAGAAATTGCAAGTGTTGGACTAACAGAAGCACAAGCAAAAGATAAAGGTATTGATATTAAAGTTGGTAAATTTCCGTTTTCTGCATCAGGAAAAGCAAGTGCAGGTGGTCATAAAGAAGGTTTTGTGAAAGTAATTTTTGATGCCAAATATGGCGAATGGTTAGGCTGTCATATGATTGGCGCTGGTGTTACGGACATGATTGCTGAAGCTGTATTGGGTCGAAAACTTGAAACTACTGGTCATGAAGTACTGAAAACAATTCACCCACACCCGACGATGAGTGAGGCGGTGATGGAAGCGGTTGCTGATGCTTATGACGAAGTTATTCACATATAAGTAAAACCTACATATATACAAAAGACGGTCTGAAAGGACCGTCTTTTTTGTTATATAAAACTTTGTAAGGCGAGTTCGTAACTTTGTAAACCAAACCCAAGAATAACGCCTTTAGCGTTTGGAGATATATAAGATTGGTGTCTGAACTCCTCTCTAGAAAATGTATTAGAAATGTGCACCTCAATGACGGGGGATTCAATGGCTTTGATGGCGTCACCAATACCAACAGAAGTATGAGTGTAGGCTGCCGCATTTAGAATGATCCCATCATAAGAGAACCCAATATCTTGGATTTTATCGATCAACTCGCCTTCTATATTGGATTGAAAATACGTTAGTTCAAAGGCCTCATATTTATGTTTTAAATCTGCAAAAAAGTCTTCAAATGTTTGTGCACCGTAAATTCCAGGTTCTCGTTTGCCTAATAAATTCAAATTGGGACCGTTGATGATGATGATTTTTTTCATGTGTTTATATCTATTGTTTTTTTTATGACACATGCTATTTCGCTATTAAGCATTCCATTGATTGATACTGTGTTTAGCAAGCTCGTTTCATAATACAAAAATACAAAAGTTATGGGATAAAAAAAGAGGAAGCTAGGCTTCCTCTTTAAGAAATATAAAATCTTATGTAATTAGAATGCGTATCCTAAGCCAAATCCAAAAGTTGGAAGAATTCCACTAACTCTAAAATTAAATGAAGCCTCTTGTGCAGCATTGTCAAAGTCATAGTCAAATGACTTGTATGAAGCCCCTAAATTAAGATCCAATGAAAAACCACTATCCCATATCCATTGATGCCCAATATTTAAGCCTGCACCAAATGCGGAGAAATTAAATTTTTCGGCATCCGTTGAGGTACCGCCAATGGTGATTGTTTCAGACTCAACTTCACCAGACTGATAGCTTACCCTTGCAGCTCCATACCATCCAGAAAGTACTTCATTGAAGTAATATCTGTATTGTAATCCACCACCGACTGAAGAATACTTGACACTTCCAAATTTAAAACCTCCATAACCGGCACTGATAACTCCTGAAGTTTTATCTGAAAATGCGCGCTCATAAGACACTAAATCTGTTCCTCCTAAAATAGCTAAAGGATTTATTTTTACTACATTTTCTTGAGCTGTGATGTTTGTCATTGCAAAGAATATTAATCCAGCAATTAAAAATAATTTTTTCATAATAGTTTTGAGTTTTTTATGATTAATAGTTCGGCAAATATATTGCATAAAGTGATTAAAAAAAGACTTTATTAGATAAGGAGCTTATAGCCATAT
>JAQXCA010000011.1 GCA_029252105.1 Flavobacteriaceae bacterium
GAACTTCCAGCAGGTATCATTAAACTGGCTAAAGTTTATATAGCTAAAAAGCGTAAACTTAAGGTAGGAGATAAAATGGCAGGACGTCACGGAAATAAAGGTATTGTAGCACGTATTGTTCGTCAAGAAGATATGCCTTTCCTAGAAGATGGAACGCCTGTAGATATCGTTCTAAACCCACTTGGTGTACCATCTCGTATGAACATCGGGCAGATTTATGAAACGGTGTTAGGTTGGGCTGGCCAAGATTTAGGAAGAACGTATGCAACGCCTATTTTTGATGGTGCAACTCTAGATCAAATCAACACGCTTACAGACGAAGCTGGTATTCCTAGATTTGGACATACATACTTATATGACGGTGGAACAGGAGATCGTTTTGATCAAGCTGCAACTGTTGGGGTGATCTATATGCTTAAATTAGGGCATATGGTAGACGATAAGATGCACGCCCGTTCAATTGGACCGTATTCTCTTATTACGCAACAACCACTTGGTGGTAAAGCCCAATTTGGTGGTCAGCGTTTTGGTGAAATGGAAGTTTGGGCATTAGAAGCCTATGGCGCTTCTAGTACACTTAGAGAAATCCTTACCGTGAAGTCGGATGATGTTATTGGAAGAGCCAAAACATACGAAGCTATCGTTAAAGGAGAACCAATGCCGGAACCGGGATTACCAGAATCATTCAACGTATTAATGCACGAATTGAAAGGTTTAGGACTAGACATAAGATTAGAAGAATAATAGGATTTAATTCATTATCATAACCATATATTATGGCAAAAAAGCAAGATAATATTATAGTACCGAGATTTAATAAAATTTCAATTGGTTTAGCCTCTCCAGAGTCGATCTTAGGAGCGTCCCGTGGAGAGATTCTTAAACCAGAAACGATTAATTACAGAACTCATAAACCTGAACGTGATGGTTTATTTTGTGAGCGTATTTTTGGCCCTGTGAAGGACTACGAATGTGCTTGTGGAAAATATAAGCGTATCCGTTACAAAGGGATTATTTGTGATCGATGTGGTGTAGAAGTTACTGAAAAGAAAGTTCGTAGAGATCGTGTTGGACATATCAACCTTGTAGTCCCTGTAGCACACATCTGGTATTTCCGTTCTTTACCAAATAAAATAGGGTATCTACTCGGGTTACCATCTAAGCAATTAGATATGATTATTTATTACGAACGTTATGTCGTAATTCAACCGGGTAATGCAGTGAATGAAGAAGGTGAAGCCGTAAAAAAAATGGATTTCCTTACGGAAGAAGAATATTTAAATATTCTTGAAACACAGCCACAAGAAAATCAATACTTAGACGATTCAGACCCTAACAAATTTATTGCTAAAATGGGTGCTGAATGTTTAATTGACCTTTTATCAAGAATTGATCTTGATACATTGTCTTTTGAATTGCGTCATAAAGCAAATACTGAGACTTCTAAACAACGTAAAACAGAAGCCTTAAAGCGTTTACAAGTTGTAGAGTCTTTAAGAGAATCAAACTTAAATCGTGAAAACAAGCCGGAGTGGATGATTATGAAAGCCATCCCAGTAATTCCACCAGAATTACGTCCGTTAGTGCCTCTTGATGGAGGGCGTTTTGCAACTTCTGATTTAAATGATTTATACCGTCGTGTAATTATTCGTAACAACCGTTTAAAAAGACTTGTAGAAATCAAGGCTCCTGAAGTTATCTTACGTAATGAAAAACGTATGCTTCAAGAATCGGTGGATTCATTGTTTGATAACACGCGTAAGTCATCAGCTGTAAAAACAGATTCTAACCGTCCATTAAAATCACTTTCAGATTCATTGAAAGGAAAACAAGGACGTTTCCGTCAAAACTTGCTTGGAAAACGTGTCGATTATTCAGCACGTTCGGTAATTGTTGTTGGACCAGAACTAAAATTATTTGAATGTGGATTGCCAAAAAATATGGCAGCTGAATTATATAAGCCTTTTGTAATTAGAAAATTAATTGAAAGAGGAATTGTAAAGACAGTTAAATCTGCTAAGAAAATCATAGACAAAAGATAGCCTGTAGTTTGGGATATATTGGAAAATGTTTTAAAAGGACATCCAGTATTGCTAAACCGTGCGCCTACGTTACACCGTTTAGGAATTCAAGCCTTTCAACCAAAATTGATTGAAGGAAAAGCAATCCAATTACACCCCTTAGTATGTACGGCCTTTAATGCCGATTTTGATGGGGATCAAATGGCAGTGCATTTACCACTTGGACCAGAAGCTATATTAGAAGCACAACTTTTAATGTTAGCCTCTCACAATATTTTGAATCCAGCAAATGGATCACCGGTAACCGTTCCTTCACAGGATATGGTATTAGGCCTTTATTATATGACTAAGTTACGATTGTCAACTGCTGAAGTACCAGTACTAGGACAAGGCTTAACATTTTACTCTCCAGAAGAAGTTATCATTGCTTATAACGAAAAACGTGTAGATTTAAATGCACAAATTCGAGTGAGAACGGTTGATTTTAATGAAGAAGAAGAGTTAACAACTCAAATAATAGAAACGACAACAGGTCGTGTACTTTTCAATGAGAAAGTACCAGCTGCTGCAGGGTATATTAATGAAGTTTTGACTAAAAAATCATTAAGAGATATCATCCATGGTATTTTGAAAGTGACCTCTGTTCCTGAAACAGCAGCTTTCCTTGATGAAATTAAATCTTTAGGATACAATTTTGCCTTTAAAGGAGGACTGTCATTTAGTTTAGGAGATATTATTATCCCGCCAGAAAAGCATACAATGATTGCTGCTGCTAACAAGCAAGTTGATGGTATTATGGCTAACTATAATATGGGACTTATTACCAATAACGAACGTTATAACCAAGTTATTGATATCTGGACATCTACCAATGCTGAATTAACAGAGCTATCCATGAAGCGTATTAGAGAAGACCAACAAGGGTTTAACTCTGTATATATGATGTTGGATTCTGGAGCAAGGGGATCGAAAGAACAAATTCGTCAGTTAACTGGTATGCGTGGTTTGATGGCTAAGCCTAAAAAATCCAATGCTGGTGGTGGTGAAATTATTGAAAACCCAATTCTTTCTAACTTTAAGGAAGGATTATCAATTCTTGAATACTTTATCTCTACACACGGTGCGCGTAAAGGTCTAGCCGATACAGCGCTTAAAACAGCCGATGCGGGGTACCTTACACGTCGTTTAGTAGATGTGTCTCAAGATGTAATCGTGAACTCAGATGATTGTGGTACATTAAGAGGTATTTCAGTAAAAGCATTAAAGAAAAACGAAGAAGTTGTTGAAACATTAGAAGAAAGAATCGTTGGTCGTACGTCATTAAATGATGTATATGATCCATTAACTGAGGAAATTCTAGTCGCAGCTGGTGATCATATTTCTGAAGTTGAAGCGAAGAGAATACAGCAATCTCCTTTAGAATCTATAGATGTACGCTCTCCATTAACTTGTGAGGCTAAAACTGGAATTTGTGCAAAATGTTACGGGCGTAACCTTGCAACAGGTAAAATGGTACAGCGTGGTGAAGCCGTAGGAGTTGTAGCAGCACAATCTATTGGTGAGCCAGGAACACAGTTAACACTACGTACCTTCCACGTTGGAGGTATTGCAGGTAACAACTCTGAAGAAAATAAATTAATCGTTAAATTTAACGGAATTGCAGAAATCGAAGATCTTAAAACTGTTAAAGGTAAAGATAACGATGGAAATGCAATAGACATCGTTATTTCTAGAACCTCTGAAATTAAATTAGTTGATCCAAAAACAGGTATTGTATTGAGTACAAACAATATTCCTTATGGTTCATCAATATTTGTTAAAAGTGGTGATAAGATTAAAAAGGATACTGTTATTTGTCAGTGGGATCCATATAACGGAGTTATTATTTCAGAATTCTCTGGAAAAGTTCGATATGAAAATATTGAGCAAGGGGTGACTTATCAAGTTGAAATTGATGAGCAAACTGGTTTCCAAGAAAAAGTTATTTCTGAATCTAGAAACAAAAAATTAATTCCAACTTTACTCGTAGAAGATGCTAAAGGAAATCTTATAAGATCTTATAACTTACCATTAGGAGCCCATATTATGGTCGATGATGGTGAGAAGATCAGTTTAGGAAAAATCTTAGTTAAAATTCCACGTAAGTCTGCTAAGGCAGGGGATATTACAGGAGGTCTTCCTCGTGTAACAGAGCTTTTCGAAGCACGTAATCCTTCTAATCCAGCAGTTGTAAGTGAAATTGATGGTGTTGTTTCTTTTGGTAAAATAAAAAGAGGTAATCGTGAGATTATCATTGAATCAAAATTAGGTGATATCAAAAAATATCTTGTTAAGCTATCAAGTCAGATCTTAGTACAAGAGAATGATTTTGTAAAAGCAGGGATGCCATTATCAGATGGATCAATCACACCTAATGACATCTTAAATATCAAAGGCCCATCAGCTGTTCAACAATACTTAGTAAATGAAGTTCAAGAAGTTTACCGATTACAAGGGGTGAAAATCAATGATAAGCATTTCGAAGTTGTGGTAAGACAAATGATGCGTAAAGTACGTATTAAAGATTCTGGAGATACAATCTTCTTAGAAGATCAATTAGTTCACACTTCTGATTTCATCAAAGAAAACGATGATATTTTTGGTAAGAAAGTGATTGAAAATGCTGGGGATTCTGAAAACCTTAAGGAAGGACAAATTATCACAGCACGTGTATTGAGAGATGAAAATTCTTTACTAAAACGCGAAGATAAGGCAATTGTTGTCGCAAGAGATGCAAGTCCAGCAACAGCAACGCCAATTTTACAAGGAATCACAAGAGCTTCATTACAAACTAAATCGTTTATTTCTGCGGCATCGTTCCAAGAAACAACGAAAGTTCTGAACGAAGCAGCTGTCAACGGTAAAGTAGATACTTTAGAAGGTTTAAAAGAAAATGTAATTGTTGGTCATAGAATTCCAGCAGGTACAGGTCTGAGAGCTTATGAAAATATCATTGTTGGATCAAGTGAAGAATTTGAGAAATTAAAAGAAAAAAAAGAAGAATTAAACTTTAATTAAGCCCTATGAATACGCCTAAAGATCCTTCAAAAAAAGGACAGATTAATATCGAGTTAGATGATGCAGTAGCGGAAGGTACTTATTCTAACCTTGCTATTATTAACCATTCTGTTTCTGAATTTGTAGTGGACTTTGTAAGTATCATGCTGGGGACGCCAAAAAGCAAAGTGAAGTCACGTATTATACTGACGCCACAACATGCAAAGCGTCTTGCGAAAGCCTTACATGAAAATGTAAAACGGTTTGAGCAAGCTCATGGCGAAATTAAAGATTATGAGCAACCTCCGGTACCCCTTAATTTTGGGCCAACTGGACAAGCTTAATTCGTAATACAAAAAAAATCTCACTGAAAAGTGAGATTTTTTTTTGACTTATAGTTTTCCTAAAACTCAGACGTCAAATGGAATTTTATGGATGGGTATTTTTGTTCGGTCATTTGTAGCGAAAATATAGAGTCTGCAAAGAAAACCAATTGCCCTTGTTTGTCAGTCGCTAAAAACCGTTGCTTAATACGTTTAAATTCTACAAATTCAGGATGATTCATGCTTTCAGGTTCGATCCAACACGCTTTGTGTACATTTAGGTTTTCATAACTACACTTGGCTCCATATTCGTGCTCCAAACGGTATTGGATCACTTCATATTGGAGGGCACCAACAGTTCCAATTACTTTTCGTCCATTCAGATCCAATGTAAAAAGCTGCGCAACCCCTTCATCCATCAATTGATCTATCCCTTTATACAGTTGTTTTGATTTTAAAGGATCTGCATTATTGATATATCGGAAATGTTCTGGTGAAAAACTAGGAACGCCTTTGTAGTTTAAAACTTCACCTTCAGTAAGTGTATCTCCAATTTTGAAATTTCCTGTATCGTGTAGGCCTACGATATCTCCAGGGTAGGAGATATCTACAATCTCTTTCTTCTCAGCAAAGAAAGCATTTGGACTTGAGAATTTTAATTTTTTATTGTGTCGTACATGGAGGTATGGCGTATTTCGTTTAAACTCTCCTGAAACTATTTTAATAAATGCTAAGCGGTCTCGGTGGTTCGGATCCATATTGGCGTGTATTTTAAAAACAAAGCCTGTAAATTTATCTTCATCGGGTTCAACTAAGCGTTCTTCGCTGTTTTTTGGTCGTGGTTGTGGTGCAATAGATACAAAACAATCTAACAGCTCACGAACTCCAAAATTATTTAAGGCCGATCCAAAAAACACGGGCTGTAAGTCTCCGTTTAAATACTCTTCTTTGTTGAAATCAGGGTAAATCCCTTCAACTAATTCTAGCTCTTCACGGAGGGTTTCTGCGGCGGTGTCTCCAATAATAGTATTTAAAGTAGGATCCGATACATCAGAAATTTTAATCGTTTCTTCAATATCACGCTTACTGTCTCCCGTAAATAAATTGATGTTTTTCTCCCAAAGGTTGTAAATCCCTTTAAAATCATACCCCATTCCAATGGGAAAACTTAAAGGAGCGACTTTAAGATTTAGTTTTTGTTCAATTTCGTCCAATAAATCAAAAGCATCTTTTCCCTCACGGTCCATTTTATTAATAAAAACAATGATAGGAATGTTTCGCATTCTACAAACTTTCACCAATTTCTCGGTTTGTTCCTCTACACCTTTTGCCACATCAATAACTACAATTACACTGTCAACAGCCGTGAGTGTTCTAAAAGTGTCTTCAGCAAAATCTTTGTGTCCAGGCGTATCTAAAATGTTAATTTTGATGCCATTATATTCAAAAGCTAATACAGAAGTTGCTACCGAAATTCCACGCTGACGTTCAATTTCCATGAAGTCACTCGTTGCGCCTTTTTTTATTTTATTACTCTTAACAGCGCCTGCCTCTTGGATTGCACCTCCAAAGAGAAGCAATTTTTCAGTCAGAGTTGTTTTTCCTGCATCGGGATGCGAGACAATTCCAAATGTACGACGGCGTTCAATTTCACTTAAAAAAGACATAAAAAATAATTTTGGCAAAGATACCATTATTCCCTAAAAAATAGAGTTGAGTATTCTAAAGTTATCGCTTTTAATTTTTGTTTCTTTTTAAGACTTCCTCTAAACACTTATGGTGTTTCCTTTGCTTGTTTTTAGAGTACTGGATTCAAAATAGAAATCAATTTTCCCTAGGTAAAGTCCAAAACAGCCTACTTGATTCACAAGTACGGTTTTTCCAACGGCATTGGTTTCTTCGGTTGGTTTATCCAAAAAAGTATGGGTGTGTCCTCCAATAATCAAATCAATATCTTTAGTCGCTTTAGCAAGTTTTATATCAGATATTTTAGAGTTTATATTTTTATACTCATACCCCAGATGTGAAAGACAAATAATTAAGTCACAGTGTTCATTTTCCTTTAAAATTCGACTCATGTCTTGAGCAATTTCAATGGGGTCTTGGTAAACTGTTTCTCTGTAATCGTCTTTATTAACTAGTCCTTCAAGTTCAATTCCTAATCCAAAAACGCCTATTTTGATTCCCTCTCTAATAAAAGTCTTGTAAGGTTTTACGTGGGAATCCATCAGTGTATTAGTAAAATCATAATTTGCAGAAACAAAGTCAAATTTAGCATGCGGAAGCTGTGCATAAAGCCCGTCAATTCCATTGTCGAAATCATGATTTCCAATTGTAGCAACATCATAATTCAGCATGCTCATCAACTTAAATTCTAGTTCACCACCATAAAAATTAAAGTAAGGCGTTCCTTGAAAAATATCTCCAGCATCCAAAAGTAAGGTATTAGGGTTTTCGTTTCGTATGGATTCTACTAGTGTAGCCCGTCTTGCGACGCCGCCTTTATTGGCGTTCTGCCCATTATTTGGGCCAAAAGGTTCAATATGGCTATGGACATCATTAGTATGAAGAATTGTAATCTTTGTTGCGGTTGATTGCGTACAAGATAATCCGAAGCTTCCCAAAGATAGAAGTGCCGTAGATGCGGCTGTTTTTTGAATAAAATTTCTACGTTTCATGTGTGTCTTTATGTATTGTTTTTAACGGTCACCTGGTACATCCATTAATAATTTCCTTAGTTATCAAACCTTTGTTGTGGATGTTTCATGTGTCTTTATTTATTGTTTAAGCTTTATAAAACGTTGGTCTTTTTTTGGACTAAGTGTGTCATAGGTTTTGAAATAATCAATCAAAACAGTTCTGATCTTGTAATTCAAATCATAAAGTGTATCACTTTTTTTTAAAAAATACATTCGATCGCCACCTTTGTAAAGATAATCATTAGTCGCTATATAGTATGTTTTTTCCATCTCAACAGGGTTGCCTCCAATCAAAATTTTGTTGTATGTATTATCAGAATTTAAAACCAATTCAATTCCTGAAATGGGATGGGGTTTTCCAAATTCTTTTAAATAAGTAGCCATTTCTAGAACCACAGCTCCTTTTAGAGCGACCACAATGACACTGTTTTCAAATGGCATAAGACTGAAAGCAGTTCTAGTTGTAATATTTCCTTTGGATAAAATTGATCTAATTCCTCCATGATTCAATAATACCACATCTAAGTTTTTCCCTGTACGACTTTTAAATACGGGTTTAGAAAGTTCAAAAACAGCATCTGCAATCAAATTGCCAATCGCGGTGTTGTAGTCGCCATCATTTTTTGAGTAGGTGTCCTTTGAATAACTTAATATTTTATTCATGGATTTGTCTAGATTGATTTTATAAGGATCAATAATCGCCTCTATACCTTTGTTTGCTGGAAGTTGCTCCGATATAACCCTATTCTCAACGTTAATATTTACAAGTTGTTTAGAATTTTCACATGAAAAAATCAAGGAAATAAACCCAATAATTAGAACGAATTTATACTTCATTTATATTACATTTGTATTTGTCAATAAAGGTAAATGTTTTTTAAACAACTTAGATCCCTATCTCTCCAAAAAAATATTACTTTAGTTCTTAAGTCTCGGTTTAAGAATTTCAAAAGTAGTAAGGTCAAATCTATTGGTGTTATTTTTGATTATGAGTCCTATCATAATTATGATTTTTTTAGAAGTTTAATTAGTGATATTGGGTTAACTAATAATAAAATTCAATTTATTGCTATGTTAGATTTGGAAAAAAACAAACCAAATAGTTGGGATGTTTTTTTTAGTTTAGAAAGTTTTGATTGGTTAGGCCGTATTAAAAGTGTAGATATTGAAGAATTTATAAATCAACCCTTTGACGTACTAATTAGCTATTATAAAACTAATCAACTTGAACTTAATTTGATTACGGCACGTTCTAAAGCAAATTTCAAAATAGGTTTAACTAACGATGAACATCGATTACATGATTTTATTATTGATATTGAACCTAAAGACACAGACATTTTTAAAATAGAATTAACTAAATATTTAACCCAACTAAATAGGTTGTAAAATGAACACATTAATTGGAACTGGAGTTGCCCTAATTACTCCATTTAAGCCAGATTTAAGTATAGACTATCAAGCCTTGGCAGCGATCGTAGAGTATAATATCTCAAATGGTGTAAATTACTTAGTCATTAGTGGTACCACTGGTGAAAGTGTAACCATAACTGCTGCTGAAAAAAAAGAGATTGCAGAAACAGTTATTAATACCAACAAAGGGCGCGTGCCATTGGTTATTGGGATTGGAGGAAATAATACGGCAGCTGTTGTAGCCGAATTACAGTCTACAGATCTTTCGCCATATGCAGCCATTCTGTCGGTTGCTCCTTACTACAGTAAGCCCACTCAAGAAGGGTTCTATCAACATTTTAAGGCCGTTGCAGAAGCGTCTTCAATTCCAGTGATTTTGTATAATGTTCCTGGTCGAACAGCTAAAAATGTAGAAGCATCTACTGTTTTGAGACTCGCTAACGACTTCAAGTCTATAGTAGCAGTCAAAGAAGCTGGAAATAATATGGAGCAATATTTAGAATTAATTAAACATAAACCAAAAGACTTTTTAGTCATTTCTGGAGATGATGATTTGGTGCTAGGAGTGACCCTTGCAGGTGGATCTGGGGTGATTTCAGTTATTGGACAAGCCTTTCCAAAAGAATTTTCTCAAATGATTCAATTGGGGCTTGATGGAAATGTTGAAGACTCTCGTAAAATGGAAGCCCGTTTAATGCCTGTTATAAATTTGATATTCGAAGAAAATAATCCAGCCGGAATAAAAGCAGTGTTTAAGTGTCTCGGCTATTGTCAAGATTCAGTCCGTTTACCTCTAGTTCCTGCTACTGAAGCATTACAGTCAAAAATTTCAACCTTTTTAGCACAGTTTTAGTTAAATATTACTTAAACATTTAGTGCGGGAATTCAAACCAACTAATTTAGCTAAACTAATAGTTTTTTAAATCCGTTATAAATCCGTAATTTTGCCCTCATTCTTAAATTATTTATGAAGAATTTTATATACATATTAATCCTAGTATTTTCAATAAACTCCTGTAGTGAATATCAGAAGGTATTGAAGAGTGAAGATATTGCAGCTAAATTTAAATTAGGTACTGAGCTTTTTGATGCTGGTAAATTTGGCAAAGCAAACCGAGTATTTGTACAAATTGTACCCAAATACAGAGGTAAACCTCAAGCACAAAAGTTGATGTATATGTACTGTCGAACGTTTTACGAAACGAAAGATTATTATACTGCTAACTATCAAATGGAACGTTTTGTCGATGCATATCCTAAAAGTGAAAAAGTACAAGAAATAGGGTTTCTAGCAGCAAAAAGCTACTATGAACTTTCGCCTTTGTTTTCTAAAGACCAAACAGAAACGGTGGAAGCTTTAGATAAACTTCAACTGTTTATCAATACTTATCCTCAGTCCGAATATCTAGACCAAGCGAATATATTGGTAAGAGAATTAGATAATAAGCTAGAAAAAAAAGCGTTTAAGGTCGCCTTACAATACAACTTAACTGGACCATATCATCGCGATTATAACGCTGCGATTACGGCTTTAGATAATTTCCTAGTCCAATTTCCAGGGTCATCTTACAAGCAAGAGGCTATGTATTATAAATTTGATTCTGCTTACCAATTAGCTGTTAATAGCGTAGAGTGGAAACAGACTGAACGTACTGAAAAAGCACTGTCCTATTACAATTCATTACTGTATGCGTTCCCTGAGACTCAAGACAATGAAGGTATTCAAAAGATGTATCAAGCCTTAAAATCAATTCAAACTAATTCAACAACGACTAAAAGTTAATATTCATTATGGATTTAAAAAAAGTAAATGCACCCGTTAACACAGAAACTTACGATCGTAATAAAGTAGATGCGCCAACGCAAAATATTTATGAAGCGATTTCTGTAATTTCTCGAAGAGCAGAACAAATCAACACGGATATCCGAAGAGAATTGATTGACAAGCTTGAAGAATTTGCTACATTTAATGATAGCTTAGAAGAAGTGTTTGAAAATAAAGAACAAATTGAGGTCTCTAAATTTTACGAGCGCCTTCCTAAGCCACATGCTTTAGCAGTTCAAGAGTGGTTAAATGAAAGAATTTACTACCGTAACGTAGAAGAGGATTCTCAAGAACAGTAAAAAATGTCTATTCTACGCGGTAAACATATTCTTTTAGGAATTACTGCTGGGATTGCTGCGTACAAAACAGCATCCCTTGTTAGATTATTTATCAAAGCTGGAGCTGATGTCAAAGTCATTATGACACCAGCTGCGAAAGACTTTATTACACCCCTTACACTCTCAACACTTTCAAAAAACCCTGTCATGTCGTCTTTTACAGATGAAACTGATGACAATGCGGTTTGGAACAACCATGTCGAGTTAGGACTATGGGCAGATTTATTTGTTGTAGCCCCCGCTACAGCCAACACGCTTTCTAAAATGGCATCAGGTAACAGCGATAATTTTCTGATTGCGACTTATCTTTCAGCAAAATGTCCTGTCTATTTTGCACCAGCAATGGATTTGGATATGCACAAGCATCCCTCCACAAAAACGTCTATAGACACTCTCAAATCTATAGGAAACATTCTAATTCCTGCAACATCGGGAGAACTAGCAAGTGGATTGGTAGGTGAAGGAAGAATGGCAGAGCCAGAAGAAATTATAGAGCATATAGAATCACATGTTTTAGATAAACTACCCTTTTACGGAAAAACAGTCCTAGTAACTGCAGGACCTACCTACGAAGCTATTGATCCTGTTCGTTTTATTGGAAATCACTCTAGTGGTTTAATGGGGTTTGAGATTGCTAATAATGCTGCTCAACTCGGAGCAGAAGTTGTTCTAATAACTGGGCCAACACATTTCAAAGCTGAAAATTCTCGAATCAAAACAATACCTGTTGTGAGTGCAGAAGAGATGTATACACAAGCACATACCTATTTCAAATCTGTTGATATTGCAATAGCGTCTGCTGCAGTAGCCGACTATAAACCCAAAAATGTAGCGTCTTCAAAAATAAAAAAGGCATCTTCAACGTTATCTTTAGAATTAGAAAAAACAAAAGATATTTTGGCATCGCTTGGAGCGCTCAAATCTCACCAATTACTGGTAGGTTTCGCTTTAGAAACAAATGACGAAGTTCCCAACGCGATAAAGAAATTGAAATCTAAAAATTTAGATTTAATTGTATTAAATTCGTTAAACGACAAAGGAGCAGGATTTGGAGGTAAATCCAATAAAGTTACCCTAATCGATAAAAACTTAGTCCAAACAGAATTTCCTCTAAAATCAAAGGCTGATGTTGCTCAGGATATAATGATTGAACTTTTAAAACAAATCAATGCGTAGATTAGTCATTTTAGTTGCTTTTTTTATTTCGATTCATGTTAGTTCGCAAGAGCTTAATTGCACGCTAGTAGTCAATGCGCAACAAACAGGTAATGAAAATGTTCAAGTATTTAAAACGCTTGAAAAACAACTGAATGAATTTGTAAATAACACGCGTTGGACGAATAAAACATTTAAAACTCAAGAGCGTATAGAGTGTAGCATGGTCATTACCATTCAAGACTATCAATCCGATATGTTTCAAGGATCAATACAGGTGCAATCGGCTCGCCCAGTTCATAATTCGTTTTATGCAAGTTCAGTATATAATTTCAACGACAAAGACTTTAATTTTAAATATTTAGAGTATCAGAATTTAAATTTTAATTCCACACAATTTGAGTCTAATTTAGTATCTGTTATAGCTTTTCATGTGTATATGATTTTAGGAATGGATGCAGATACATTTGAACTCAATGGCGGAGATGCGTATTACAAACAAGCACGTGATATTGTAAATTATTCGCAACAAAACAACCCAGTAGGGTGGCAGCCACCATCAGGAGGCGACCAGACGCGAAGTGCACTCATTAGTAATGTATTATCGCCAACTTTCAAAGAATTTCGTACCGTATTATTTGCGTACCATCTACAAGGTTTAGATCTTATGGCTGATAACGTAAAAGAAGGGAAATCTGGAGTTGCTACTGCACTTACACAATTAGATGCTCTTCATAGTAGACGCCCAAACTCATTTTTACTACGTGTGTTTTTTGATGCTAAAGCCGATGAAATTACAGATGTATTTTCTGATGGTCCTGGTGTAAATATTGCTAATCTTGTTTCAACACTCTCCAAGATCGCGCCCACCTATTCAAGAAAGTGGCGCGACATAAAGTTTTAAATATTTTTTGATTTCATTTCAAATTAGTTTAGTAGAAAGTTTATCTTAGTTCCAACAAATAAAACGACACTTTGCTTTCAGAATTATCCATAAAAAATTATGCTTTAATTGATGCTTTAGAGGTTCAATTTGCATCGGGTTTTACCAGTATTACTGGTGAAACAGGTGCTGGTAAATCTATTTTATTGGGCGGTTTGGCATTGGTTCTGGGAAAGCGTGTCGATTTTTCAAACATCAATGATCCAAACCAAAAATGTATTATTGAGGCGAGTTTTAACATTGAAAATTTTAATTTAAAACCCTTTTTCGAAGAACAGGACCTCGATTTTGAGAGGCTTACAATTTTAAGAAGAGAAATTCTTCCTTCTGGAAAATCAAGAGCATTTATAAATGATTCCCCCGTTAATCTTGCCGTATTAGCAGCACTTGGGGGGCAATTAATTGATATTCATTCACAACAACAAACACAAGAACTTACTAATGATGATTTTCAGTTTCAAATCATAGATGCCTTGGCTAAAAATAGTGCTGCTATTGAAACCTATCAACAGCTATTAAAATCTTACAAAACATCTCAAAAACAATTAAGTGACTTAATCGCCGCAAAGGAACAAGCTGAAAAAGAACAAGATTATCAATCTTTTCTATTAAATGAATTGACGCAAGCAAAACTTCAAGACATTCATTTAGAAACCCTTGAGCTTGAATATAATACACTAAATAATGTAGAGTCCATTCAAACCGAACTTGCTCTAGCTAATCAGATTATAAACACCGAAGATTTAGGAGTTGCTTCGAATCTTATCTCTCTAAAACAAGTATTTCATAAGTTGTCGGGTATAGCTTCGGTCTATAGCCCCTTATCTGAACGCATTGATAGTGTGGCAATCGAATTAGATGATATTTTTAGTGAGATAGAATCTGAACAATCCAAGTTAGAAGTAAATCCAAAACGTCTACAAGAAATTGACAGTACCCTCCAGACGGTTCATAATTTGTTTTCTAAACACACGGTAAACTCAGTAGCGGATCTTATAAAAATAGAAAACCAATTAGCAACGCAATTAGACACTTTAGCTTCTTTAGAGGATACAATCGCTGAAAAAGAAAACTCGCTTGAGTCAATCATTAAAGAGCTTGATAAGCATGCCGCAATCATACACAAACAACGAGTGCAAGTGCTTCCAGATTTAACTAAACAATTGGAAGCAATTCTATCAGATTTGGGAATGCCTAATGCCCGATTTAAAATGCTGCTAAACCCATCAGAAACGTTTCTATACAATGGAAAAGATCATCTAGAATTTTTGTTTACGGCTAATAAAGGCGCTTCATTTTTGCCTCTCAAAAAAGCAGCATCAGGTGGTGAGCTATCAAGAATTATGTTAGCAATCAAATCGGTATTATCAAAATATCAACAGTTGCCATCCATTATGTTTGATGAGATTGATACTGGTGTTTCTGGTGAAATTGCACACAAAATGGGCGATATTATGAACCAGATGAGCGCCTCTATGCAAGTGTTTTCAATCACACATTTACCACAAATTGCAGCCAAAGGACAATCACATTTTAAAGTTTTTAAACAAGACATCAAGAATGCTACTGTGACTTCCTTAAAGAAATTATCACAGGAAGAACGTATCGATGAAATTGCGCAAATGCTTGGTGGAAAAAAATTATCAGCATCGGCGATCGCACATGCGAATCAGTTATTGAATTAATGTTATCTTTGCCCAGAAATTAAATAAAAATCGACACTTAAATATATTATTATGTCTTACAATTTACTAAAAGGAAAACGCGGAATTATTTTTGGAGCTTTAGATCCCAATTCAATTGCATGGATCACAGCGGAGCGTGTTCATGAAGAAGGCGGTACGTTTGTATTGTCCAATGCACCGATTGCAATGCGAATGGGGCAGATTGATGAATTGGCCAAAAAAACAGGCTCACAAGTGATTGCTGCTGACGCCACTTCTTTAGAAGATTTAGAAAATTTAGTACAACAAGCAACGGAAATTTTAGGGGGTAAACTTGATTTTGTATTGCACTCTATTGGAATGTCAATCAATGTCAGAAAAGGCCGTGCCTATACCGATCAAAAATACGACTGGACACAAAAAGGAACTGATGTTTCTGCAATGTCTTTTCACAAAGTGATGCAAACCCTGTATAAACATGATGCTATGAATGAATGGGGAAGTATTGTTGCGCTAACGTATATGGCAGCTCAACGGGTGTTTCCAGATTATAACGATATGGCAGACAACAAAGCTTATTTAGAAAGTATTGCAAGAAGTTTTGGATACTTTTTTGGACGTGACAAAAATGTTCGTGTCAATACCATTTCACAATCGCCAACCCCAACTACTGCTGGAAAAGGTGTGAAAGGATTTGATGGGTTTATTGCTTATGCCGATAAAATGTCACCTTTAGGAAATGCGACGGCTCTGGATTGTGCCAATTATACCGTTTCCTTGTTTAGTGATTTAACCAAACGTGTGACCTTACAAAACTTATTTAACGATGGTGGTTTTAGTAATATGGGTGTTAGTGATGCCGTGATGGACAAATTTACCGATGACGAGTAAGTCACCAATACTTAAAATATAGATTTAAACCCATAGTTTTACTATGGGTTTTTTTATGCAACAACAATTCAGTTCAATTCAATGACTTTGTGTAACTTTGTTACTATGATTGCAAGTGATTTCTCGTTTATTATTCCTGTTTTTAACCGTCCAGAAGAGATTAGAGAACTTCTGGAAAGTTTTAGTGCTTTAGAGTCGCCTATGACATTTGAAATAGTCATCATTGAAGATGGCTCGACTTTAGATTCAAAACGCATTGTTGATCAATTTAAAGACGCTCTTAAAATCAGCTATTACGCCAAAGAAAATACAGGACCTGGACACTCTCGAAATTACGGAATGGAACGCGCCAAAGGCCGTTATTTTATTATTTTAGATTCAGATTGCATTCTCCCGCCAGCATATTTAACGGCTGTAATTTCTAAACTAAACACTCAATATGTAGATGGATTTGGAGGACCAGATGCGGCCAAAGATACATTTACAGATATCCAGAAAGCGATTAATTTTTCGATGACGTCTTATATGACTACAGGAGGTATTAGAGGAGGAGATATTTCTATTGAAAATTATGAGCCTCGCAGTTTTAATATGGGAATTTCTAAAGAAGCCTTTCAGTCTACCGGAGGTTTTGGACGTATTCATCCTGGGGAAGATCCCGATTTGTCCATTCGCCTCAAAGAAATGGGCTATCATCTACACCTTATTCCCGAAGCCTTTGTGTTTCATAAACGTCGAATTTCGTTAGAAAGTTTTTACACTCAAGTGAATAAATTTGGTCAAGCCCGTCCGATTCTAAATAAATGGCATCCTCAATCCAAACGTTTGACCTATTGGTTTCCAACAGTGTTCACGTTAGGATTTTTGATATCTAGTGTATTGGCTGGTATTGGTTTTTATTGGTTTATGATTATTTATGGACTTTATTTTTTTGCCGCTATGATTGGAGCTTTTCGTGCTTCAAACAGTGTCATTGTATCTTTTTTAGTACTGCCCGCCATTGTCATTCAGTTTTTTGGCTACGGATTTGGATTTTTAAAAGCGACCCTAAAATTAGGGCTTTCATCTAAAAACGAAACACTATTATTTCCAAATTTATTTTTTAGAGCACAATGATTAAAAAAAATAAAAACAGAAAATTTAATTTAATTCAGGGCAAACGTTTGAATGTGTTTGTCTTGTTCTTGTTTTTGTCGTTTCTAATTTCATTACTCGTGAAGTTGTCAAATACGTATACACAAACACTTAAATTTGAATTGTCTCCTACAGCGTTAAAGTCAAACGAAGTACTATTATCGAAGGCTCATAAATCAATTAACGTGACACTTTCAGGGAAAGGATTTGAACTATTGAAATATTATATTAAGACTCCCAAAATTGAGGTTGATTTCTCGCAATTAAATAAAGATAAAACCCATTATTTTTGGACGGAACGCAGTCAGTTTGAAAACATAATCGACTATTTTGATGCTAAAACTGTCTTAAAATCGATTAATCCAGACACCATTTTGTTTTCTTATGACCATCAATTTATAAAAAAAATCCCAGTTGAGGTTTCTGTAAACTCTAGCTTTGCTGTAGGGTTTGATTTGGTACAGCCATTTCGATCAGAACCCGACTCAGTTACGCTTATTGGTCCTGAATCTGTACTGAAAACAATCACATCCATACGTACCAAAACTTCAAATTTTACAGCGGTTAACTCAAATATTGATAAGACCGTTGAGTTGGATATTGCAAAGATATCTAACCAGCTTACGTATTCACATAAAAAAGTAATGATACGTGCAGAAGTTGAGAAATTTACTGAAGGCACTGTCAGTGTTCCTGTGACAATCGTAAATGTTCCAGAACATTTAAATATTAATTTTTTCCCAAAAGAAATTATGGTTATATTTTACACGTCACTTAAAACATATAACAGTATTGATGCGCATCAATTCTCTGTAGAATGTGATTTCAATGCATTAACAATTGATAATAATTATTTAAAACCTATTTTGGTAACTCAACCAAAAACCATTAAAACTGCTAAATTAATAACTACTGAATTTGAATATGTAATAACGCCTAAAAATGACTAAAATAGTAGGACTTACTGGAGGTATTGGAGGAGGGAAAACCACCGTAGCTCACATGTTTAAATTATTAGGTGTTCCTGTTTTTAATTCAGATGAAGAAGCAAAAGTGTTGATGGATAACTCCATAGTTGTTAAACAAGAATTAATACAGTTGTTAGGAAAAAATAGTTACAAAAACGGTACGTTAAACAAACCTTATATCGCTACTAAAATATTTCAAGATAAGGCGTTGTTAAAAGAACTAAATGCCATAGTTCATCCTAGAGTTGCGGCTGCCTTTGATGCGTGGGTTTTAAATCAAACCACTCCATACGTCTTAAAAGAAGTAGCGATTCTATTTGAAACAGGGGCTCAAGCTTTTGTTGATTTGATTATTACGGTTACAGCCCCTATTGAAATGCGTATTGAAAGGGTTATAAGAAGAGATAATAAGTCTAAGAAAGCTGTTGAATTAATTATAGAAAATCAATTACCAGACTCAGAAAAAATTAGTAAATCTCATTATGTAATTGAAAACAAAACCCGTTTCACAACAGAAAAAAAGGTCTTAGAAATTCACAATAAAATTCTAAACATTATAAATAAACTCTAAAAATTTAACATTTGTGTTAAGCTAAGGTTAAAAGGAATTTTAACATAATTTAAATTCTTAATTTTGAATAATGAATAAAAAATTGTTCACTTTATTGGTCATTTTGATGAGCTTATCACTCATTGGAATTATTTTTGTTCAAGCCTATTATATTAATAATTCGCTTGAAACAAAAGAAGAGCAATTTACGTTTAATGTAAAAAAAGCATTAACATACACTACCAATCAAGTTGCCGATATTGAGTATAAAAAATATGTAAAAGCACTCAGTAAAATTATTTCAGAAGGCAAAGAACCAGACACTACAGCCATTCGTAGTATTACGGTTTATAAACAAGACAATAATACCAATCAAATTATTGTTTATAACACTGGAATTCTTGAAGAAAATTTTAAAGTTCCTTCTCTAATAGACCTAAATATTGATAGCCTTGGTTTGAGTAGTTTTAGGGGTAAAACAACGACCAAAATCTATGACAATAATAGTTTTGGAGGCGATCTTATTTCTACCACAGAGCAGTCTTTTGAGAAAGTTCTGAATATGGACAAATTACAAAAAGCAACTTTTGAGTCTCAATATAAATCAGAAATTAAAAATACGCCGATTCATCAACGTGTGTCTTCGTCGGGCATTCAAAAACTATTAGTTAAAAAGTTAAAAGAAGATAATATAGATATTGGTTTTGAATTTGCCATTTTTCATAACGATATAGGTACAAAAATTCAATCTGATAATTTTGATCAGTCCTTAGTTCCTACTATTGGCGCTCCCATTTTTTTGGATGATAATGACGATAGTAATTTCAAGCTTTTTATTAATTTCCCTGAACGTAAAAAATTCATTATTTCTTCAATTATTGGAGTTACGCTTTTATCAATATTATTTACTCTGATTATAATTATTGCTTACACTAGCGCTTTGTATCAATTGATTAAGCAACGAAAAATATCTCAAATGAAATCCGATTTCATAAACAATATGACACATGAATTTAAAACGCCTATTGCAACGATAAATTTAGCCTTAGATGCCATTAAAAACCCTCAAATCATAAAGGATCAAGACAAGGTAAAACGTTACCTTCAAATGATTAAAGAAGAAAACAAACGAATGAATGCTCAAGTTGAAAATGTATTACGAATTTCTCAACTCCAAAAAAAGCAACTTAATATCAGTAAAGACCGTCTTAAACTTCACGACCTAGTGGAAGACGCCATTACACATGTAGAGCTTATCGTAGAAGACAGAGATGGTTATATTAAAACACATTTTAATGCTGATAAATCATCAATTTTAGCGAACGAGACCTATTTCACAAATGTGATTGTTAACATTTTAGATAATGCCATAAAATACTCAAATGACGCTCCAAAAATTGATGTATACACAGAAAATGCAGGGAATAATATACTGTTAAGTATTAAAGATCAAGGAAAGGGTATGAATAAAGCCGTACAAAAACGTATATTTGAAGAATTCTATAGAGAATATACAGGCAATGTTCATAATGTTAAAGGACATGGACTAGGGTTAGCGAATGTCAAAAGGATTGTTGACAATCATCAAGGAACGGTTTCTGTTGATAGTGAAAAAGGCAGAGGCAGTATATTTACCATAAAATTACCACTAATAGCATAATATCATGGAAGAAAGCTTAAAAAAAATATTATTAGTCGAGGATGATCCGAATTTTGGAACAGTCCTTAAAGAGTATTTATCGCTCAATGGTTACGAAGTTGTACACGCCAAAAATGGAATGGAAGGCTTTGAGAAATTTAAAAAAACAGATTATCATTTATGTATTTTAGATGTGATGATGCCCTATAAAGATGGATTTACACTCGCTAAAGAGATTCGTGAAAAAAACACAGAAATCCCTATTATTTTCTTAACCGCTAAAGCGCTTAAAGAAGATGTTTTAAAGGGCTATAAAGTAGGAGGGGATGATTATCTCAATAAACCTTTTGATAGCGAAGTGCTTCTCATGAAAATCAAAGCAATTATTCAACGTAAAACGGTTGATACGCTTGCTGATAGTAAACAATTTGAGTTTACAATCGGAGAATTTGCTTTTAATTCTAAACTTCGATTTTTGACTCATAAAAGTGAAAAGCCAGCTAAATTATCACCAAAAGAAAACGAATTACTTCGTTTATTGATTTTACATGAAAATGATTTAATGCCTAGAGAAATTGCCTTGACCAAAATTTGGAGAGACGACAATTATTTTACATCGCGAAGTATGGATGTTTATATTGCCAAATTACGGAAGTATTTAAAATTAGATCCTAAAGTAGAAATTCTAAATATCCACGGCGAAGGTTTTCGACTCGTGGTTAATAAGTAATATATTAGAAACCAGCTTTTAGCTGGTTTTTTTTTGCACTTGTTTTATATAGTCTGTAATCTGTTTCGGATCTGTGTCGAATTTAAACCATTTGGTTGTGACATCTTTTTTGAACCAAGTAAGCTGACGTTTTGCAAATCGACGTGTATTTTTTTTAATTTCTGACACGGCGAATTCCAGAGTCCATTTTGAATCAAAATAGTTGAATAATTCTTTGTAAGCCACCGTATTGAGCGCATTTAAATCACGGAGTTTAAAAACCGATCGAGCTTCGTCCAATAATCCACTTTCTAACATCTTGTTTACACGTAAATTAATGCGATCATAGATTAAAGCGCGGTCAGCTTCTAAACCAATAGATATTGTTTTAAAGCCTCTTGGTTGTTTATTTTTGTTTAAAAATGTAGAATAAGGATCACCTGTCCCTTTGCAAATTTCAAGCGCTCTGATGATTCTATGTGGATTTTTGAGTGCAATAGTTTCATAGCACTTAGGATCGAGGCGTTTCAATTCCCCTTGTAGAAATTCTAGACCTTTAGATTCTAATTCCAAATTGAGTTGTGCTCTTAGTTCTGGATCAATATCAGGAAATTCGTCGAATCCTTTAATAACAGCATCCACATATAATCCCGAACCACCAACCATAATGACGACAGATTTGGATTGAAATAAATGATCGAGTTTTGCAATCGCTTCTTTTTCAAAATGACCAACACTATAGGCGTCTTTTATTGATTTGTTGTGAATAAAATGATGGGGAACAATAGCTAATTCATCGGCAGTTGGCGCCGCAGTTCCTATAGGGATTTCTTTAAAAAATTGACGCGAATCCGCAGAAATGATTTCAGTGTTAAATCGCGTTGCCAGTTCCAGACTAAGGGCGGTTTTTCCTATTCCTGTAGGGCCTACAATAGAAATAAGATACTTATTCATCATGAATTTTTTCACCACACTTATGACAATATTCTGCGTCATCTTGGTGGTAAGTTTCATTACAATTCACACATGCTTGGGTGTTATTTGGAATAAGTTCTTTTTCAGATTTAGTCATTTCTGAAGTAACAATTCCTGTGGGTACAGCAATGATTCCATAACCTAAAATCATAATTAAAGCCGCAATAAATTGCCCCAAAGCTGTAATTGGTGCAATGTCTCCATAACCAACAGTTGTAAGGGTAACTACAGCCCAATACACACTTCTTGGAATGCTTGTAAATCCACTATCCTGATCACTTTCTACTAAGTACATAACCGTTCCCAAAATGACACATAACACCACCACAAATGAAAGAAATACAGCTATTTTTGCACGACTCCGTTTCAATGCTTTTCCTAGATTTGCGCTTTCTCCAATGAATCGTGTGAGTTTTAGGATCCTAAATACACGTAGTAAACGTAAGGCTCTCAAAGCTACTAAGGAATGGGTTCCTAAAATAAAAAGTGAAATGTATTTTGGAATGGTTGATAGCAAATCAATTATGCCGTAAAAACTAAAAATATATGTTTTAGGGTTTTTAACACAAATAATACGCAGAATATATTCCAGACTGAACAAAATTGTAATGATCCACTCGGAAATGTTTAGAAGCGCTGCATATTCGGATTCAATATGTTCTACGCTCTCTAGCATGACTAGAAGAATGCTAATGAGAATAACAATTAAAAGAAGAACATCAAATAATTTACCTGCAGGCGTATCCGCTTCATAAATAATTTCATGAATCTTTTGTCTCCAATTTTTTGATTGATTTGATTTTAGCATATCTCAAAAATACTAAAAAAGTTTAGTCTTGAAGTTTAATTATTTTTAATCTTTTATGACGGCGCATAAAACTTTGAATAATATGTTGCGCATCCTTATTGTGCTCCATCGGGGTAATAATCGACTTTAATACAGCAGTTGTATGAATCTGAAAGTTTAAATTGAAATAGGCATAACCTCTAAAAACACCATTTTCAATCAAAATTGCACTACGTTCATCGACATCACGCCCATAATCGATCAGGATCATATTTTGATTTTTAAATGTATGCGATTCAATAATGCTGAGCACTCGTTTGTTATAATCCTCGGCAGGTTCTTCAGAAACACAAGCGCCTGCACAGGTTTTAATATCATACCCAAAACAGGAATTATTAGTTTTATACAATCCACAAAGCTTCTGACATAATTGTTTTTTTTCAATTATTTTGTTTAAAAAACTTTTGCCACTTTCATGGTTAGAAAAGGTAGTAATTGGCTTTTGTTTCCCTTTTATTTTATCAATTTTTAAATTAACATACCCTTCAGTGTCTTTGAAACTAAACAATCCATGTGTAAAAACTGTTCGGCGAAGTGCGCGATTCAATTTGGGTTTGTTTCGTTTTATTTCTTCACTTTCTTTGAGTAAAGCTACTAATTCACTACCCGTTTCATCATAAGTCACGGTAGCAACCTCTAATTGAATTTTTTTAGATTTAGGAGTTTGACCCGTAAAGTGTTGATTGATTCTACTTTTGATGTTTTTGCTTTTACCAATATATACAATCTCTCCATCAGCTGTATGAATATAATAGACCCCCGTAACTGCCGGTAATTTAGAAATAATATCCGTTAATTTAGGCTCCATCTGATGTTTAGGATCGAGACGTACAGCCGCTTTTATAATTGTTTTTTCTACATCCTTTTCAAGAAGCATTTTAAAAAGCTTAACTGTTGCTGTGGCATCTCCAGCTGCTCGGTGCCGGTCACTAACAGGAATTCCTAATGAACGTACTAATTTTCCCAAACTATAGGAGGGAAGATCAGGTATTAATTTTTTTGAGAGCTCTACTGTACATAAGTTTTCACGTTCAAAATCAAATCCTAGACGTCTAAATTCTGTCTTTAAAATTCGATAGTCAAACTGAGCGTTGTGTGCCACCAAAATACAGCCTTCAGTAATTTCTACAATCCGTTTGGCAACCTCGTAAAATTTTGGAGCAGAACGCAACATTTTACTATTAATCCCCGTAAGGTTAACTACAAAAGGTTGAATTTCTCGTTCGGGATTAACCAGACTGATAAATTGATCTATAATAGTGTGTCCATCAAATTTATAGATGGCAATTTCAGTCATGCCTTCTTCATTAAATTTACCTCCTGTGGTTTCTATGTCTAATACTGCGTAGATAGTGCTCTTTTAAATGACGTAATTTCTAGCTCCAAAGATACTACTTCCAATGCGAACCATTGTACTTCCACATTCAATCGCTAGGGGATAATCGCCACTCATGCCCATCGAAACCTCTCTAAGTTTTGGGTTTATATTTTTTAAGCTTTCAAAAGTAGTTTTTAAAGCTGAAAACTCTTCCTTAATTTGAGTTGTATTGTCTGTAAAACTAGCCATCCCCATAACGCCAACAATAGCTATATTTTCTAAACGCTTAAAATCTTTGGAATTCAATAACGTATGTGCTGCTTCGGAAGTCATTCCAAATTTAGTGTCTTCTTGAGCAATCTTTAGTTGCAACAAACAGTTGATAGTTCGATCGTGTTTTTTAGCGTGTTTATTAATTTCATTTAGTAATTTTTCAGAATCTACGCCATGAATCATATTGACAAACTCAGCCATATATTTGACTTTGTTTCTTTGTACATTTCCAATCATATGCCACAAAACATCTTTGGGCATCTGTTGATACTTTTCGGCCATTTCTTGGATTTTATTCTCTCCAAAAATTCGTTGTCCAGCTTGATATGCTTCCATTAAATCTTCAACAGGTTTTGTTTTCGAAACAGCGACCAAAGTGACATGATTAGGTAGCTTTGATTTAACTTCAGTTAAATTGGTTTTTATAGACATAATTATAATTCGTAAATAGTAATTCCACTTCTTAATTTTGGGTAAATGTAGGTGCTTTTTGGGGGCATAACAGCATTTGAATCTGCGATAACCATCAATTCTTTGGTTTGAACAGGAAATAACCCAAATCCAACCGCATAATCTCCACAATCGACAGAAGATTTAATTTGCTCCAAACTGTTGGCGCCATGTACATATCCAATACGTTTATTTGTTCGAACATTTGTTACACCTAAAATGGGTTCTAGCAAGTGAGTTTGCAATATATAAGCATCTAATTGATCGATAGCAGAGCTATTATTCTGGTTTGACTCACGTAAAGATAAGGAATAAAACACACCTTCAATATACATTGAAATATCGTGTGTTTTTAAACTCTTATAAGGCGCTTTACCTTTATTTTTTAATTCAAAAACGAGACTTACTTTTTCTAAAAACGCACTACTACTTAAGCCGTTTAAATCTTTAACAACCCTATTGTAGTCGTATATTTTCAATTGACTTTCTGGAATTAAAAATGCCAAAAATCGATTAAACGATGCGTTTATTGGGGATTTATGTATTGCTTTTTTTTCTCGTGCTAAAAGTGCAGAGGACGCAGAACGGTGATGGCCATCAGCAATATAAAGCGAGGGGATTGTTTTGAAACCATCCTGAATATGTTGGATGTCTTCATGGTTTTCTACAGACCACAATTTATGAGTTTCATTTTCAGTAGACCAAGAATTAACTGTAGTTGAGTTTAATTTTGCAATTTTAATATGCGTCTCTAGCAGCGAACTATCCGTATAGGTGAGTAGTACTGGAGCAGCATTAAACTGTACCGTTTGTAAGTAATCTTTAAAAGTATTCTCTCTTTTAGAAATTGTAGCTTCATGTTTTTTGATCACATTAGTATCATAATCTTCAACACTAGCAGTCGCGATTACACCACAAAATATTCTGCCATTATCTTGAGTTGTTTCATAAATATAGAACGCCGATAAAGTATCTTTAATGAGAATCTTTGAGGTTATAAATTCTTCATACTTTTCTCGCACCAATTTATAGCGTTTTGATTTTTCAACAGCAAAAGAAGCATTTTTTTTTATATTAATAATACTTAAAAACGAAGCAGGATTTTTGCTTAGGGTTTCTTTTAATTCTTTTTCTGTGTATGATTTGTACGACTTTGAACTAAAGTTTTGAAGGGTTTCTTTTGATGGACGAACCGCTTTGAAAGGGTAGATTTTAGCCATAATTTTGGGGTGTTTACTGAGTAGATTTAAGAAAATTGATCAGCAACTACAATCGCTTTCCGTTCTTTTGAATAGTTATAAAAACCTTCACCAGTTTTGACGCCATATTTACCCGCGCGAACCATATTTACTAAGAGAGGATTAGGAGCATATTTTGGATTTTTAAAGCCGTTATACATGACCTCTAAAATTGATAAACACACATCTAGCCCAATAAAGTCAGCTAACTCTAGAGGACCCATTGGATGGCCCATTCCAAGCTTCATAACAGTATCAATTTCTTGGACACCGGCAACACCAGAATATAATGTTTCGATAGCTTCATTAAGCATTGGCATTAGAATACGATTGGCCACAAACCCAGGATAATCATTTACAATAACTGGAGTTTTATTAATTTTTTCAGTCAGATTTACGACAAATTCAAGTACCTCTTTAGCGGTATTATATCCAGTAATTATTTCGACTAATTTCATGATAGGCACTGGATTCATAAAATGCATTCCAATCACTTGTTCTGGTCTTGAGGTTTGTGCTGCTATCTGTGTGATAGAAATAGACGAGGTGTTTGTTGCTAAAATAGTGTCTTCTGGACACGCCACATCTAATTGTTTAAAAATTTTAAGTTTTAAGTCTACATTTTCAGTAGCCGCTTCGACGACCAAGCTTGCATATTCAACACCTTCAGTAATAGTTGTGAAGGTCGAAATATTGTCTAATGTTTCTGTTTTATCAGTTTCACTTATTTTATCTTTAGCGACTAAGCGGTCTAGGTTTTTGCTAATTGTTGCTAACGCCGTTGTGAGTGCAGATTCATTAACATCAATTAACTGCACTTTAAAACCAGCTTGAGCAAAGGTATGTGCGATTCCATTTCCCATAGCTCCAGCTCCAATAACTGCAATATTTTTCATAGTACTTTTTTTAAAAACAATCTATAATTTGATAAGCGACTCTCAAGGCATCTGTTCCATCTCTGAGCGTCACAATAGGGGGTGTGTTGTTATTAATAGCTTCAGCAAAACTTTCTAGTTCATCAAAAATAGCGTTGTTAGGTTCAATTTCAGGATTTTCAAAATAAATTTGTTTTTTAACGCCTTCTGCATTTTGTAAAACCATATCAAAATCTCCAGGTGTTTTTGGAGCCTCTTTCATTTTGACCACTTCCACTTTTTTCTCTAAAAAGTCAACACTGATATAAGCATCTTTCTGGAAAAAACGGCTTTTTCGCATGTTTTTCATAGAAATTCGACTGGCTGTTAAATTGGCCACACAGCCATTTTTAAACTCAATGCGTGCGTTGGCAATATCAGGTGTTTCACTAATTACAGAAACGCCGCTTGCTGTAATATTTTTTACAGGGGATTTGACAACACTTAATATAATATCAATATCGTGAATCATTAAATCTAACACCACAGGAACATCTGTTCCTCGAGGGTTGAATTCAGCCAAGCGATGGGTCTCAATAAACATAGGCGACTGAATGTCTTCTTTAACGGCTTTGAATGCAGGATTGAAACGCTCTACATGACCCACTTGACCTCTTAAATTGTTTTCAGAGACCAACAAACGAATTTGTTCGGCTTCTTCGACGGTATTTGTAATTGGCTTTTCAATAAAAATATGTTTCCCTTTGGTAATGGCTTTTATGGCGCACGTATAGTGAGAAAGTGTAGGCGTTACAATATCAACAACATCTACAGCTTCGATAAGTGCTTCAATTGAATTAAAAAATGGATATCCAAATTCAGCTTCAACCTTTTTTCCATTTGATTCATCAGGATCATAAAATCCGGTGAGTTCATATTTTTCAGAGTGCTGAAGTAATTTAAGATGAATTTTTCCTAGATGTCCAGCTCCTAAGACGCCTGCTTTTAGCTTCATATTATGAGTTTTTTGTAAAATTATGATTTTTTAATTGCATTTTTAAAATACTAACAAAATTTTATCAAAAATTTCCTGATATGTTAATGGCTTACAATTAGTAAGGTTGAACATTACTCGTTGTTTAACTTATTTACAAATAAATTAAACATTTTATTATAGTCTATTTTCCGTTCATCAACTAAAAATTGCCGTTTATTACATGAATTTGCCGTTTATTACATGACGCTATGTACTTGGGATATACCACGATATATTTGTATTCAATCAAAACTATCAACAAACCAAACTTTTAATTAAATGACTTTTAAAACCTGCTATAGTGTTCTATTCATTGTTATGTTTTTCATAACTAATGTGTTTTCTCAGAACATAACGCCATCTCCTAAGTTGGTGAAATCTGTTATGACAGCAGTAGGTTCAAGAGCCGTTTCATATGAATATACAGATTTGACTGGTACAATAAGAATAACCAAAATTTTGCAAAAGGAAGAAGCGATTTACCGTACTTTAGATTTAACCAATCCAACCCTAAATGTGACCAATACCATTACAGAAACTTCAGGAGCTCCTACGGTAGACAACCAAGAAGCTATTCTTGAAATAATGAAAAAAGTATTTATTAAGGTCATTGCAAATCGAAGGAAGTTAGAATAATTTTAAATTTGAAAGAACTAGGGTTTAACTTATCTTTACTTTTTTAAATCAGAAGATTACTCTTCTATTCAATTCTATTTTTGAAAGATACGTTTAAACATAAAGGGCTACGCAAACAATTGGTGGCGACCTTAGTCGCTAAAGGCATTACAAACACAGCAGTATTGGACGCTATTGGTTCTATACCTCGTCATCTGTTTATGGATTCTAGTTTTTTGGATCATGCCTACCAAGACAAGGCATTCCCAATTGCTGCTAGTCAAACGATTTCTCAACCCTATACTGTGGCATTTCAATCGGAATTATTAGAAGTAAAATCGGGTGATAAAATTCTTGAAATAGGAACGGGAAGTGGCTATCAAACCGCAGTACTCTGTCTTTTAGGCGCACATGTCTATAGTATTGAACGGCAATTAGAACTGTTTAAAAAAACCAGTAAATTTCTACCGAAGATAGGCTACCTGGCCAAACGACTTATTTTTGGTGACGGGTATAAAGGCCTTAAAGAAGCCGCGCCTTTTGATAGTATTATCGTTACGGCTGGTGCGCCTTTTGTGCCAAAACCTTTATTAGCTCAACTAAAAATAGGTGGGCGTTTGGTCATTCCTGTAGGGGATAAAGATCAAATAATGACACTCTATATTCGTAATGGGGCCAAAGAATTTGAAAAGCACGAACTCGGAAATTTCAAGTTTGTACCACTTTTAGAAAATAAAAATTAGAGGCTAATCCCAAACAATACACCGTCATTAATAAAACCTGATTGGTACGAACGCACATAATCAATTCGAAGAAAACGATATTTCCCCCAACCAATATTATTAACACCTATACTGTACTCCTGATATGGTTTTTGGTTTTTAGTTGAAAACCCATGTAGCCCAACAATCAAATTATAATTTAATTTATTAAGTAAAGGAATTTTGCCTAAAATATAGCCGCTAAAATCATGCTCTAAATGGTATTCAAAATAATTTTCGGAGCTACTTAAATCATAATAGCCAAGGTTTTTAAAGCTTGACAAATAATTGTCTTCTAGGTTTACGTGGGTTTGATTTCCGTTAAGGTGCTTAGAGTCCATAAATGCAAGCTCAGAATTTCCAAAAAATGTACCGCCTAGAATGTTGTAACTAAAATTACCTTTGTTTTCAAGGCTCACATTTTGAGTCAGTTTAATACTCAAATGATCAAAATTGTAGTCGGTGATTGTGGCGCCCAGTCCTTTTTCAAAACTAAAATTTAGCTTCGGATATTTTGGATTGGTGATATTGAATTTACTTCCAGGATAGCTGAGGAATTTTTGTCCAAATCGAATGGTACCATCCAGTTTAAGTTTTATAATGTTATGGTTTTCAAAAGGGGCTGTCTCAAAATTATCAGGGGCAAGGGGATTATTGCTTGTGTAGATTTTGTTGTCTCTATTAAGAGTCGTATAATTTGCGGTATTGAAAAGTGCCCTTCGATTTTCAAAACTGGCAGACGTTCGAATCCTAAAACCATTAAACAGTTCTTGCCCATATTGAAATGAAATGAATCGCTTTTCAAATAATTTGATATAATTATTTTCAAAAAATAAACTACTGATATCATTTATCAAATTCGAAATGGGTTCTTGAGCGTTAAATTGCTCAACTTTTGTACCTGCATTGAACCCGATAGTTAAATCATCGATATTATTAAATTTATACCGAAACCCTAATGTGCCTCTCAATTTTTGAGTGTCATAACTGTAATTTATACGACTTTGAAATGATACATATTTTTTATACTCGTCATAGCGTTTGGTGTAATCGATGTCTACATTTGAATTAAACCCTTGTACCGTATTAAAATTTAATCCCGTTAGAGGACTGTTGATGCTGAACTGTTTATCCTCAAAAGAATTTTCGTAGGTATATCCCGAAATTAAGTTTCCAAACTTAAACCTATTGTTTTTAGTATCCACCGAATCTCGATAGGTTTTAGATTTTTTTAGGGTTTGTAAACTGTCTTTTCTAATATAATCTACGAGTTCTTCAGATGTTAACGGCACAGGTCGAAGGCGGTTCCAGTAGGTAGAGTCTTTTTTGTTTGCTTCAAGTTCAAATGCTAAAACTTCGTTGGTAAACACATTGGAACCAAAGTTGGTGTTCAGTTCATAATTGGAGTAATTGGCTACAAAACTCCCATCGCCATTAAATCCTAAAAACCCATATTTAAACCCAATCGTTTGGGAACGGATGACCCAACAATCAGCGGTTTGGTCATAGGATAAATTTTGTTTTATGGTGACTAAATCTGCAGCAGGTGTTTGAATTTGACTGCCTGTCACACTTAGTTCGAGCCCATATAAACGCCATTGGTCCTCT
>JAQXCA010000014.1 GCA_029252105.1 Flavobacteriaceae bacterium
TATTTCTCATCTTTTGACGAGTCATGGAAAGTTGGCCCAGAAGGAAAAGTTGGTGCCTATTGGGGACTTTGGGATAAAAATGAAAAATTGAAGTTTTAATTTCTAAGTTATCTTCAAAATTAAAAGGTTTTAGGTTGTGTTGAATGCTATTTCTAACACAGTTTAAAACCTTTTTTAGGTTACATTCAAAACAAAATCCAGCCTCAAAGTTCCTTTATTCCGTAATAATTAGTATTTTTAAGTACTCAAATTTACTGAAATGCTTAAAAAAGTCTACGGAAGCGCTGTCTTTGGCGTGGAAGCACATACCATTACAATCGAAGTCAATGTCGATAAAGGCATCGGCTACCACTTGGTAGGATTACCTGATAATGCCATAAAAGAAAGTAATTTCCGTATTGCGGCCGCCCTTCAAAACAATGGCTATAAAATCCCTGGTAAAAAACTCATTATTAATATGTCGCCTGCCGATATGCGTAAAGAAGGCTCTGCTTATGACTTGCCGCTGGCGATGGGCATCCTAACCGCTTCCAATCAAATCAAAGAAACCAACATTGAACGCTTTGTTATCATGGGGGAGCTCTCCTTGGACGGTACGGTGCAATCCATAAAAGGCGCACTGCCCATTGCAATTAAAGCCTTAGAAGAAGGTTTTGAGGGATTTATCCTGCCCAAAGAAAACGCAAAGGAAGCTGCTATTGTAAGTGGTTTGAAGGTTTATGGCGTCGAACACATTTCTGAGGTGATAGATTATTTTCATAAGAACAAAAATCTCGAACAAACCATTGTAGACACCCGTGCCGAGTTTCAAAAAAATCTAGAACATCCCGAATTTGATTTTTCAGATGTGAAAGGGCAGGAGAGTATCAAACGCTGTATGGAGATAGCGGCCTCTGGTGGTCATAATATTATTTTAATTGGTCCACCCGGCGCTGGAAAAACGATGCTCGCCAAACGCCTGCCTTCCATATTACCCCCAATGACATTGCATGAAGCCTTAGAAACGACTAAGATACACTCTGTTGTGGGACGTGTTGGTGCTCAAAAGGGATTGATTGCACAACGTCCATTTCGATCGCCTCATCATACCATTTCAAATGTTGCACTCGTAGGGGGCGGAAGTTATCCACAACCAGGAGAAATTTCATTATCTCATAATGGGGTATTGTTTTTAGATGAATTGCCTGAGTTTAAGCGGGAGGTTTTAGAAGTTATGCGTCAGCCCTTAGAAGATCGAGAAGTGACCATCTCGCGTGCCAAGTTTACGGTCACTTATCCGAGTAGTTTTATGCTAGTAGCCAGCATGAATCCAAGTCCAAGTGGGTATTTTAATGATCCAAATGCGCCCATGATGTCCTCTGCTACAGAGATGCAACGTTATTTAGGGAAAATTTCAGGACCTTTATTGGACCGTATAGACATCCATATAGAAGTGACGCCTGTGCCCTTCGAAAAACTCTCTGACGAACGGAAAGGGGAGTCGTCTGTGGATATTAGAAAACGTGTGACCAAAGCCCGTGAGCTACAAACTAAACGCTTTGAGGATTCTGAAGTTGTGCATTACAACGCACAAATGAATACCAAACAAATTCGTAAATATTGCAAATTAGATACTGGCTCCATGCAGCTTTTAAAGACGGCTATGGAGCGTTTAAATTTATCAGCTCGTGCTTACGATCGCATCCTAAAAGTGTCCAGAACCATCGCCGATTTAGAAGGTGCTTCTGCCATAGAAAACCTTCATATTAGCGAAGCTATTCAATATCGAAGCTTGGATCGAGACGGCTGGTTGGGATAAGTTACGACTATTAAACCATAAGTTTAAGTAATTTTCGTAAATAATTGAAATAAAATTACTTATCAATTAACTATAAGAAAAAACTATAATGATAATTATGCTATTTTTATGGAATTAACCTAAAAATTTAAAGAGATTTTTTAGCTTTTTAAGCTTGTTAGTATAAGGTGCATAACGCAGCGGAATGTCCAACCAATTCCCTTTGATTACAATTCCTTTTTTGTGTGAAAATGTATCAAACCCAAGTCGTCCATGATACGCGCCCATACCACTTTCTCCGACCCCTCCAAACGGTAATTTAGAGTTTCCAAAATGAATCATTGTATCGTTAATTGTGCCCCCTCCAAAACTATAAGTTTCAATCATTTTTTTATAAAAAGAAGTGTTGGTTGAAAAGACATAAAAGCCAAGAGGTTTTTCATATTGACTCAAAATAGATTGAATATCACTTTCAGATTCATAACTTAAAATGGGTAAGATAGGACCAAAAATTTCATCTTTCATAACTTCTGAATCCATAGAAGGTTCGTCAATTAGCGTAGGAGCGAGGTAGCAATCTTCAATATCATATTCGCCTCCAAACACCACTTTAGAATCTTCTAACATAGTTGTTAGTCTTGCGAGGTTTTTGGAATTGATAATTCGAGGGTAATCTTTGGAATTTTGTGGATTGGTTCCGTAAGCTTTTGTGATTTCAGATTTTAAATCAGAAATTAACTGTGCTTTTACAGCGTTGTGAACCACTAAATAATCAGGAGCAATACAGGTTTGCCCCGCATTGATGAATTTGCCCCATACCAATCGCTTTGCGATTAATTGTGTTGACATGGTGTGATCTATAATACAGGGGTTTTTACCGCCTAATTCCAGCGTTAGAGGGGTAAGGTAGGGCGCAGCTGCTTTAGCGACTATCTTACCAACAGCCACACTTCCCGTAAAAAATATGTAGTCCCAACGCTCTTTTAAAAGCATGGCGGTTTCTGGTACACCACCCTGAATTACTTTGAGGTGTTCTGGTTTAAAAACAGCACTTAAAATTTCGTCAAGCAACTGAGATGTATGTGCTGTATGTTCACTCGGCTTAAGAACCACTGTATTTCCGGCAGCAATTGCCGAAATTATAGGGGCGATTGCCAGTTGAAACGGATAGTTCCATGGTGCAATGACTAATACAGTGCCATAGGGTTCGCTATAAATATAATCTCTTGATGGAAAATTCAGTAATGATGCTCTTACTTTTTTTGGTTTTGACCAAGAATTAATATGTTTTAGAGTCGCATCAATTTCTGTGATGACAATACCAATTTCGCCTAAATACGCTTCAAATTTAGATTTTTTAAAATCCTTATAAAGCGCTTCATAAATATCATTTTCTCTGTTAAGAATTTCTACACGGAGGTTGATAAGTACATTTTTCAGCATTTCAACATCTCGAGTCGCTCCGGTTTGAAAATACTTTTTTTGTAGTTCTAAAATTACGTTTGCTTCCATAGTCTATATCTTAATATGGTGAATACACTCCTTCCATAAAACCTCATTTGGAGGATCTGCTAAAACGGTTATTTGTTGCTCATTTACAGGGTGTGTAAATGATATTTTCCGAGCATGCAAATGAATACTTCCATCTGAGTTACTTCTGTCAAATCCATATTTTAAATCGCCTTTTATGGGGCTCCCGATAGCAGAGAGTTGACTTCTAATTTGATGATGGCGTCCAGTTTCAAGATTGACTTCTAAAAGGTGATAGCGGTCTAGACTATGAATTAATTCATAATGTAGAATTGCTTTCTTACTTTGATCAACTTCTTTAATATAGGCACTCGATTTATTGTTTTTTGGATTTTTTTTAAGCCAATTAATAAGCGTATTTTTTTGTTTTTTAGGTTTATTTTTCACAATAGCCCAATAGGTTTTCGCTATTTTTTTATTGAGGAATAAAGCATTCATTCTTGTGAGCGCTTTAGACGTTTTTGCAAAGACTACAACTCCCGTTGTTGGGCGGTCAAGCCGGTGGGTTACGCCCAAATACACCGCACCAGGTTTATCGTATTTCTTTTTTATATAACCCTTTACAATATCACTAAGCGGTGTATCACCAGTTTTATCGCCTTGAACAAGATCTCCAGAACGCTTATTAATAATGATTAAATGATTGTCTTCATGAAGAATTTGAAGGTTTTCAGTCGTTGAAACACTCTTTTTCATCTTTTAATACTGTTCATTCTCACTTGGAAATTCAGATGATTTAACATCGCCCACATATTGAGAAATAGCCGTAGTCATTTCTTCGTGTAAGTTCATATAACGGCGTAAAAATCGCGGATGAAATTCTTGTGTCATTCCAATCATATCATGCAAAACAAGAACTTGACCATCAACGCCACCACCTGCTCCAATACCAATTACAGGAATACTGATGCTTTCTGCAACTTGTTGAGCTAATGCTGCTGGAATTTTTTCAAGAACCAACGCAAAACACCCTAAACGTTCTAAAAGCTTGGCATCTTCAATCAATCGTAAAGCTTCTTCTTCCTCTTTAGCTCGTACTGTATACGTTCCGAATTTATATATCGATTGAGGTGTCAGTCCTAAGTGGCCCATAACAGGAACTCCTGCATTTAATATTTTTTTGATGGAATCTTTAATTTCTTTTCCGCCTTCTAGCTTTACGGCATGACCGCCGCTTTCCTTCATGATACGAATCGCTGAGCGTAAAGCTTCTTTAGGATCACTTTGGTAGGTTCCAAAAGGTAAGTCAACGACGACCAACGCACGATCTATGGCGCGTACAACTGATGAAGCATGATAAATCATTTGATCCAAAGTAATAGGAAGTGTAGTTTCGTGGCCTGCCATGACATTACTGGCAGAATCTCCCACTAAAATCACATCAACTCCTGCACCGTCAACAATTTTAGCCATTGTATAATCATAAGCTGTTAACATGGATATTTTTTCACCCAATGCTTTCATCTCGACAAGTGATTTGACCGTTACTCTTTTGTACTCTTTTTTTGCTACAGACATTATACTTTGATTTATGATAGACTGTAAAAGTACTAAATTAGTAGATAAATTTAGTTTTTTATATTAGAAGTAAATAATGGTGTTAAATTGATGTTTTTAAAGAGACATTAAATGTATCAGTGTTCGCAGGAAGCAATTCTGATTTCTAAAATAGAATATGGTGCTAATGCTATTGGTAGTAAAAGTAAAGTATAAAAAAACTCCGAAAAATTAATTTCTGGACTTTAATATGTATTAATTGAATACAAAATTAGAATATTTTAAACTCAGTTATCTTAAA
>JAQXCA010000017.1 GCA_029252105.1 Flavobacteriaceae bacterium
AAAATCCTGAAAGACTTTATTAAATCCGAAGTGGAAGATGCGTTTGATCATAAAAACTTAAACTTAGATGTTCCCGAATTTAAAGACTTAAACCCGACTGCAGAAAATATTGTGGTGGTTATTTATGATAAGCTAAAAAAAGTGCTGGATTCTAATTTAGATTTGGAAGTCACACTTTATGAAACGGTTCGTAATTTTGTAACCTACTCTGGGAACTAATCGTATGAAATCCACATTATAAACTTGAGTTCAATTCACTGCCGACTTAGCTATACTGAGTGCAGTCGAAGTGTAGCTCTTGAAAGTTAATACATAACAACAAATGAAAACACTATATCCCTTTAAATTTGAACCCATTCTTAAAGATAAAATTTGGGGTGGACAAAAACTTCAACAGCTTTTACATAAATCCACGACTTCAGCAGAAGCTGGAGAAAGTTGGGAAATTAGCGATGTTGAGGGCGACACCTCTGTGGTTGCCAATGGGGCTTTGAAAGGCACGTCTTTGAAAACACTCATGGACACTTATACATCCGACTTGATGGGTGCGAAGAACTTCAATCAGTTTGGAACAAAATTCCCGTTACTTATTAAGTTTATTGATGCCAAGCAGGATTTGTCTGTTCAGTTGCATCCTAACGATGAACTCGCCAAAGCTCGCCATAACAGTTTTGGGAAAACCGAAATGTGGTATGTGCTTCAGGCTGATCCAGATTCTAACCTGATTGTTGGGTTTAATCAAGATATGACGCAAGAGTTGTATGTGAAACATTTGGAAGACAAAACGCTCCAAAGCATTTTGAATTTTGATGCCGTCAAAGCAGGCGATACCTATTTCATTGAAGTAGGACGTATTCATGCTATTGGTGCAGGAGTGCTCTTGGCCGAAATTCAGCAGACGAGTGATATTACCTATCGTGTCTATGATTGGGACCGTGTGGATGCTGAAGGGAATGAACGCGAGTTGCATAACGACATCGCTCTAGAAGCGTTTGATTTTGACATGCCCGATAATTATCGCGTGCAGTATACTCAAGACCCTAATGTTCCTACAGAACTGGTCAGTTGTCCTTATTTTACAACCAATGTTATCGAAGTGACTGAACCCATTTCAAAGAAAAACACCCATGATTCGTTTATGATTTATATGTGTGTAGAAGGAACAGCTAGTATGGAAGTCGATGGCACTATCACCGAATTTTCAATGGGGGAGACAATTTTAATCCCCGCCTGTATTGAAACGTTTTCAATTTCTTCAAATCATGCGAAACTTTTAGAAGTTTATATTTAAAATTACGTAATTTTGCAAAAACAAAAATTAATATAATGGCTAACGTTAGAAATTTAAAAAAAGATATCAATTATGTATTAGGAGATATCATTGAAGCAGTATACATTTGGGAGTATGCCAATACCGATAAAGACACTAAAAAAAGTGAAGCTATAATTGATGAAGCGATTTCAGCTTTTGATGAATTGATAGAGAAAGTCAATGCTAAAAATGTCGAAAATCAAAAAGCACATTTCAAAGGCATTGCTAAAGATTTAGAAGCAAAAGGAAAAGCTTTAATCGAAAAGATTAACGCACTGTAAATTACTCAGACTTTACAGTCTCAATATAAGCCTCCAAAATAATTCCGTACTTGGAATTTGCAATTTTTGGGGGCAATATTTTGTTTATGGTGTCCAAAAACTTCACATTTGCATCATAAATTTCAGATACCGCCACAAAAGGCGAAACCTCACTATCCTTATTATTAATGGCAAAATTAACGGTGTATAAATAGCTGCGCTTTGTTATTTTATCCATCTCCAGTAAAAGCGAATCTGCTTGTTCTTGCTTGCCATCTTTTTGAGCATTTATTTGAAGTTCAAATAAGTCTAGCCGTTGGTCTTTAAAACGTCCAATATTTTTATAATAGGTTTCTAACAGTTTTTGTTGTGCTCCGCCTTCAATTTGTGCATCATTCTTAAAGTGTTTTAGGCTGGTGTGTATAGTGGTAACTCCTTGGTCTGCAAAAAAAGAGATGCGCTCGGCATCAATAGCTTCAGAAATACTCAAGAATAATAATTCAGCCTCCTTTAAGTCATATCCCAATTCAAAATCAATTGTACTGCTCATCGCTAAAGAATCTAGAGTCGTAAAATTCCCATCATTTACATGTTGAAGATATAAGGTTCCTTTTTGAAAACCTTTAATTGACCCGTTGACGGTCATGGTTTTTGAGGGTTGACTACATGCTACTACTAATAGTGCAAGGCTGAAGAATAAACTGTTTTTCATTTGGTTTTATTTAATGGTCACATGTAATGGTTATGAATCGTGCCTTTGGTTGGACTGGTTCTAACGTGTTGTGTTTATGGTTAATTTTGATCTCAAATATAATTATTTCTAAGCAGTTGCAGCCGCTAATTCCATAAGAATTGTACAGCCAATAGCCGCAATAGTTCCGATGGCATAGCCAAAGACGGCTAAGAGTACACCCACACTAGCCAAAGAGGGATGAAACGCTGATGCTACAATAGGTGCAGAAGCAGCACCTCCTACGTTTGCTTGGCTTCCTACAGCTAAAAAGAAATAGGGCGCTCGAATCAATTTAGCAACAGCGATCAATAGTAAGGCATGGACGGTCATCCATACCACACCAATAGCAATCAGTCCTGTATTGTCAAAAATCATTGTTAAATCCATTTTCATTCCGATACTTGCTACCAAAATATAAATAAAAACACTTCCAAATTTACTGGCGCCAGCCCCTTCATAATTTTTTGCTTTTGTAAATGAAAGTCCCACAGCAATAAGAGTGGCAACACTAATCATCCAAAAGAACGAAGACCCTAAAAATGTAAAGATATTTTTTAGGGTTCCAGATTCAATACTAGCGACAAACTCACTAAAAAAAGGTGCTAGATAACTCGAAGCTAAGTGTGCAAAACTCACCGTTCCAAAAGCAATTCCAATCATGATCATAATATCCGTGAGTGTTGGAGTCCGTTTGACACTTTCAGTGAAGGTAGAAACTTTTTCTTTCAGAGTTTCAATAGCAGTGGTATCAGCTCTTAACCATTTATTAATACGATCCGATTTTCCAATCCCAATTAACAAGAGTGCCATCCAAATATTAGCAACCACAATATCAACGAATACCATACCACCGTATAATTTCTGATTGTATCCATAAATCTCCAGCATGGCAGTTTGGTTGGCACCACCACCAATCCAGCTTCCTGCTAGTGTTGAAAGCCCTCTCCAAACCGCATCTGGACCAATCCCGCCAACGGTTTCAGGGGATACCAATGCAATCAGATAAATTGCTATAGGCCCACCAATAATGATCCCTAAAGTTCCAGTGAAGAACATAATTAAGGCTTTCCACCCCAAATTCACAACGGCTTTTAAGTCGATGCTTAAAGTCATTAAAACTAAAGCAGCAGGCAATAAATAGCGGCTAGCAACATAGTATAAACTACTGCTGTGTTGTATCAGTTCACCAGTTGGAGTGAGGCTTTCCCATTCAGGGGCAATCCACCCTAGAGTTGTAAACAACGCAGGTATCATATAGGCCATAAATAGTCCTGGAACAACTTTATAAAACTTATGCCAAAACCCTGATGGACGAGACTCTGTATAAAAGATCAACGCGATGGCCGACATTAATAAACCAAAAACAATAGTATCGTCTGTGAATAATGGTGTAGTGTCTGTCATAAGTTTTTAATTTGATGTTCAAATATAGATAAAATAGTTTTTGGCACGACTATTGAACGGTATTTGGAGTAATGCATAATCATTTTAGTATTACATTATGGTTGGTTAGTGTAAAAAGCATCATTTTTTAAATGGTGCTTTTTTCATGTAATTTTCACAAGGAATGTTAAATTTTTAATATGTCTGTTTGAGTATGTGAAAATTAAGTTAAAACATAATATTTTTAACATTCTGGCACGGAAGTTGAAACTAGTGTTTTATATTATTTTGTTAGTAATATATTTTGGTTGGTTAATAGTTAAAAGCATCATTTCTCAATGGTGCTTTTTTCTTTTTTAATAAAAGCGCCAATAATTTCAAGGACTTCAGGCATTACAGGATATGTATTGTCATTGTAAGATTTTGAGTTCACTAAATCATCGCCATTAATTTCAAACAAAAGATGATTCATATTTTCTATAATAACTAATTGAGCATCTTCTTTCGCCTCTTTTAAAAGGTGTGCTTCAGATGTGGTAACCTGCAAATCTTTTGTGCCGTTTAGAATGAGCACAGGAATTTCTAATTTTTTAATCAGCTCTTTAGGACTGTATTGCATCCAGTTGCTCATAAAAGGCTGTAAGTCCAAATTGAACATAGAGCTTAAAGCAGGTGGGAAATCGGTAGTAGTTTGTCCGCTTTTAAGCACGTCTAAAACGCGTTTGGTGTCGGCTGTAAAATAAGGAGCTGTTTTCGAAATTTGTTCTAATATAATTTGGTCTATAGAATTAGCTGCCCCAGCCAAAGAAATAAATCCATTAGCCCCAGCTTCGAGAGCGAGAAGTCCCACCAAACTGCCCTGGCTATGGCCTGCTATTACAATTGATGTATAGGTATTTTTAAAATGATTCACAACGGATTTCGCATCGATTACAAAGTCATCAAAACGTATGTTTTTATCTAAATTTCGTGTTCTTAGTTGCTTCACAATTCGTTTATCATATCTAAATGTTGCAATACCAGTTTTGGATAGGCCTTCTGCAAGTTTCTTTAGCATATCATTTTTCATGAAGGATTGGTTGCCATTTCTGTCGGTAGGCCCCGAGCCAGCAATTATAATGACTAGTGGCGGATGTTCTACAGATTCTGGAACCAACAACGTGCCATCAACATGTCGGTTAATTGTGAGGTTGGTAGTTGTAAAAGTTTGTGCTTTTGTAAAAGAAGCCATACAGATAAAGCAAACTAATGAAAAGAGGTATTTTGTCATTCGACTAAGTAACAAGGTTTCTAAAAGTTAAGTTTACTCGCATACCAATTGGTTTTTTTGTTTTTGGAATCTGGTGAAGCCAGTGGTGTTGTGTAGTGCCTTTCATTAATAACATACTTCCGTTTTTTAAAGTTAGTTTATGTTTTAAAGTCTTAATGTTTTTATGTTTGAGATGAAAAACGCGTTCGGCGCCCAAACTTATTGAAGCAATCACAGGGTTTGTTCCCAGCTCTTTTTCATCATCGGCATGCCATCCATTACTGTCATGTCCATTTCGGTACAAGTTTAATAAACAGGATGTAAACTTAGTATTTGTAGCCCTTTCAACTTTTTGTTTTAAAGAATTTAAAATAGAGGTGAATTCTAGAGGCTTCATTTTGATGTTTGAATAGCCATAGGATTTTTCGTTTTCAGAGAAAAATGCAGTTAATCGCGGTTGCTTATAAAGTTTTCCATACACTCTGATGTCATCCTCTTGCCAGGGTGTTTCAAGAATTAAATCTTTAAATATAACGCTAGAATCCCCTTCGTTTAAAAATTCAGGAAAATAGTCGATTTCTGCGTCTTGAAGTGGAAGTTTTATAATTTCGTATGAATAGAATAAAGACATGCTCTGGTTTTTATGTTATAAAAATAATCTAAGTTTTTAGTTAAGCGCTACGATTTCTTTTTTTTTTTAATATAACAAAAAAAGCTGTCCTTTCAGACAGCTTTCATTTAAAAATTAGTGCAAGAACTTATTTTATCATTTCATAACTACGATTAATGAAATTGGTCAATGCTTCCCCTTTAAGAAGTCCTTGAGACAATTGTGCTAAATCTAAGCTTTGAGTAATTAGTCGCTCTTGTTTTTTCTTTGTTTTAGTGTTTAAAATTTCAATCACCAGTTCTGAGTTGGTGTTCACAATAAGGTTGTACATTTCTGGCATATTTCCCATTCCAAACATTCCACCACCGCCACCGGTTTGTTGCATTTCTTTTATTCGACGCATAAACTCAGGTTGTGTGATCATAAATGGTGCAGCGTTACTATCCATAGTTTCTAGCTGTACCATGAACTTTTCAGCAGGGACAACGGCTTTCAAAACCGTTTCAAGCGTTGTTTTTTCGTCTTCACTAAGTTTAGAAACAGTGGTTTCATCTTTTTTGATTAAATTATCAACATGATCAGAATCCACACGGACAAACGACGTATTTTCTTTTTCGCTTTCTAGTTTTTGAATCAAGTGAGATACAATAGGTGAGTCTAATAACAGGACTTCATAGCCTTTTGTTTTTGCTGCCTCAATGTAACTGTGTTGCTCATCTTTATTAGAAGCATACAAAATCACTAATTTGTCATCCTTATCCGTTTGATTCGCTTTGATTTTATTATACAGTTCTTCATACGTATAATAGGTTCCATCTACTGAAGGATACAATGCAAAAGCATCTGATTTCTCAAAGAATTTATCTTCGGAAAGCATTCCATATTCAATCACAATTTTAATATCATTCCATTTTGCTTCAAAATCTGCTCTATTAGAATTGAATAAAGATTTCATTTTATCAGCCACTTTTTTGGTGATATATGAAGATATTTTTTTAACAGCACCATCAGCTTGAAGGTATGAACGCGAAACGTTTAATGGAATGTCTGGAGAATCAATCACACCGCGAAGCATGGTCAAAAACTCAGGAACAATGCCTTCTACATTATCGGTAACAAATACTTGGTTTTGATATAACTGAATTTTATCCTTCTGTACATTCATGTCATTCCCCATTTTTGGGAAATATAATATACCTGTCAAATTGAACGGATAATCGACATTCAAATGAATGTTGAATAAAGGCTCTTCAAATTGGGTAGGATACAACTCACGGTAGAAGCTTTTGTAATCGGTATCTTCTAATTCCGATGGCTGCTTCGTCCACGCTGGCGTAGGGTTGTTAATGATATTATCAACAGTGATTTTTCGTTGTGGTTCTGTTGTTTCTTTTCCGTCTTTGTCTGTAGAAGTTTCAGGTTCATGCGTTTCATCATTAACTTCTTTAGTTCCAAACTTAATTGGAATCGGCATGAACTTATTGTATTTATTTAGAAGTGTTGTAATACGGCTTTCTTCAAGAAATTCTGTAGAATCTTCAGCAATATGTAAGACAATTTCTGTTCCTCGTTCTGTTTTATCAGAAGCTTCTAGTGTATATTCTGGACTGCCATCACAAGTCCAGTGTGCAGCAGGCTCCTCTTTAAAAGATTTGGTAATGATTTCTACTTTTTCAGCGACCATAAAGGCAGAATAGAACCCTAGACCAAAATGACCTATAATACCAGCATCATCTACTTTGTCTTTGTATTTATCTAAAAACTCTTCAGCTCCAGAAAACGCAACTTCATTAATATATTTTTGAACTTCCTCAGAAGTCATCCCTAAACCTTGATCGATGATATGAAGTTTTTTTCCTTCTTTATCAATTTTAATTTCGATTTTTGGTGTACCATATTTAACACTAACTTCACCAATATTGGTGAGGTGCTTTAGTTTTAAGGTGGCGTCTGTCGCATTACTCACTAATTCACGTAAGAATATTTCGTGATCGCTATAGAGGAATTTTTTAATCAGTGGAAAAATATTATCTACGGATACATTAATCGTTCCTTTTGACATAATTGTATTTGTTTTTAAGTTATATTTGATCACTATAGTCAAAAAAAATACCAAATATTAAAAAGTGACAAACTGACATTTTGTTTATGTTTGTATCACTCTCACACAAACTAAAAGCATGTACAATTCAAAAATTATAGGGTTAGGACATTATGTTCCAGAAAATATTGTCACTAATGACGATTTGTCTAAAATTATGGATACTACTGATGAATGGATTCAAGAGCGTACGGGAATCAAAGAACGGCGTTGGGCAAAACCGGGCGATGGACAATCCACATTCACTATGGGGCTGGAGGCTGCCAAAAAGGCGATTTCTAACTCTGGAATACAAAAAGAAGATATTGATTTTATTGTATTTGCTACCCTAAGTCCAGATTATTATTTTCCTGGACCAGGTGTGCAAGTTCAAGAAGCTTTAGAAATTGATACAGTAGCAGCTCTAGATATAAGAGCACAATGTTCTGGTTTTGTGTATTCAATTTCTGTTGCTGATCAATTTATTAAAACAGGGATGTATAAAAATATTTTGGTTATAGGGAGTGAACTCCAATCGCATGGGATTGATAAATCGACCCGTGGTCGTAGTATTTCCGTTATTTTTGGAGATGGTGCAGGGGCTGCTATATTGACACGAGAGGAAGATTTAACTAAAGGAATTCTTTCTACTCATTTACATTCTGAAGGAAAGCATGCGCTTGAGTTGGCGACCGAAGCACCAGGAATGGGAACACGCTGGGTGACCGATATTATCAAAGATAATGACCCAGAAGATTTTAGTTACCGTCCGTATATGAATGGACAATTTGTGTTTAAACACGCTGTCAAACGCTTCAGTGAAGTGATTACCGAAGGTTTACAGAAAAATAATTTAGAAGTATCAGATATTGATATGCTAATACCACATCAAGCAAATTTACGCATCTCTCAATTCATTCAAAAGCGATTTAGTTTGTCAGATGATCAGGTTTATAATAACATTCAAAACTACGGAAATACTACTGCAGCCTCTATTCCAATCGCCTTGTCTGAAGCGCATGAAAAAGGGAAAATTAAAGAAGGAGATACCGTTGTTTTAGCTGCTTTTGGTAGTGGGTTCACTTGGGGTAGTGTGATTATTAAGTGGTAGTTTAATAGGATTATAAAAAGCCGCCACCAGATTTTTCATCATTCGATCTGTTTTTTCGAGACTTAGCACTGTATTTGCTGTTTCCAAAGCGATAGGTAACTCCTAAATAAATGGTATTGCTCTCCCAATTAAATTCGCCTTCCTGTACATATGGACTTGTGCCATCAAACCTAAATTTAAGTGTGTTAAATATATCATTGTAATTCAGGCTTAAACTTCCTTTACCTTTATCAAAACTAACTCTTGATCCGAGATTCACAAAGTACATTGGTTTGATGTTAAATTGTAAATTTGCATTCCGACTTCTATAAAAACCAAAGGCCGTCAGGCTTACTTTTTTACTTACTTTGAAGCTGTTATAAAGTCTAAAATTCCATGGAATATTATCAACCGAATTTGTTTCGGTGATGATATCAGCCACAACGGCAGTTTCAATTGGTGCGCCTAAGCGTTCGGCAATACCTGTAAGCGTTCTGGAATAGAGATCAAAACTGGCGTTCAAACTCCACCATTTTACAGGTTTATAGCTGCTTGATAATTCAACACCGTAAGCGATCGAATCGTCAAAATTATCATGTGTTAAAATTAAACGACCAGAGGTTACATCGGAGCGATCGACAAATAAGGCTCTGTTAATTTCATTCGAAATTCGTCTGTAAAAGGTTCCAAAAGTCACACTACCGCCTTTTATGTTGCGGGTGTAATTAAACTCCACAGAATTAGTAAACTGAGGTTGTAAGTTGAGATTTCCAAAAGAAGATACTAGAGGCGTGCTCCATTCTTTTATAGGGTTTACTTGATCGATTCCTGGACGGTCAATACGTCGGCTATAATTGAGTTGAAAAGAATTTTTTTCAGAAGGTGCGTAGGTGAGATATGCAGATGGGTAGAACTCAAAATAATCATTCGAAAACGGGATTTCAGAGACGTTATTTTCTGGTTGACTTGTTTGTTTGGCTAAGGCGGTCACTTCAACATTTTCTAATCGTAATCCCACTTGGTACGACCATTTTTCATCAATTTTTTTATTATAACTTCCATACAGTGAGTATATGTTTCGTGTATACTCAAAATCTGTAGCAGGCGTTGGAACTAAATTTCCTGAAAGCGCAAAAGTTTCTCCTGTGGAAGCATATCCAATTAATGAACTAAAGAGGTTTGATTGTAAACCAAGTTCAATTTTTGATTTTTCGTTAAGAGTATTGGCATAATCTAGATTTATAGTAGTACGCTTTCGGTCGGTATCATTAAGGTCAATATAGTCAACGCTGTTGCCTACAGTAAATAAAAAGTCGACTTCACTAGTTCTAGTATAGGCGTTATGGTCTATTTCTAGTTCAAGATTGTGACCATCATCGTCAAAGTTAATTTTATAATCAAAGTTATATTGCGCTGTAAAATCATCGCCGTCATCAAACCATAGCTGCGTTTGATTTAGCGAACTATCATTAGCATAAATCGCATTAGATTCTCCGCCAGTTTTAGAATTCGATCTATTTAAGCTTGTAAAAACGGAGAGTGTATTTTTGTCATTAATATAATAATCTAATCCAAATTTCACCAAATGGTTTTTAGAGTTGTCATCGAATCTAAACAATTGTTTGGAGTTATTTTCAGGTCTTTCTATAATTCCTTTATTTTTATTCTTAGAAATATTATTACTGTAATTTGCAAAAAGATTAAGCTTTCCGTTGCGGTAATTAGTAATCAGAGCACTATTAAATTTAGGAGTTCTTTCGTGTGAAAGTCCCATGCTAAAATTCCCATTGAATCCTAGCAAGGTGTTTTTGTGTAAAATGATATTTATCAAACCGCTGAGGCCTTCTGGGTTGTATTTTGCAGAGGGGTTGGTAATAAGTTCAATGGATTTAATAGCGGTAGACGGAATTTGTTTTAACAATTGCGCAGTTGGGATATTTGATAATTTCCCGTCGACCATAACACGGACATTTGTATTCCCTCTCATGCTAATATCCCCTGTTTGCGTATCCACACTAATTGAAGGGATGCCGACCATGAGTTCGGAAGCTGTTCCGCTAGCGGCTAAATCTTTTCCAATAGTAATCACTTTCCGATCTACTTTTTGTTGAATGCTTGAGGTTTCAGCGATGACCGTAACTTCATCTAGTGCTGTGTTATCTTCTTCCAAAACAAGTGTTCCTAAATCTAGTTTATTTGTGTCTTGATTCATTTGTACTTTTTTGTCTATAGTTTTATAACCAATGTACTGTACAGAGACAATAAATGTAGTGTCATTAATATTTGAGATATCAAAAACACCTTCATCATCTGTAATACTACCTGTAATAATCTCTTCAGAAATAGACTTGACAATGATATTGACATAGGGAAGGGGTTCGTTTGATTTAGAATCGATCACACGACCGCTAATGCTTCCGCCTACGAAATTGTTTGTTGCAGAAAGGGTTTGGCTCGAAAACACCAAGATAGCGAGTAGTATTACTATATTTTTCATTTATTTGGGGATAAAATTAATAAGCTTTTGTAGATTAGACGATATAAAAATAACTTTGTTACTATATAACTCAAAATAATACGTATTCAGCCATATGTCAATTAAAAAAACACTAGTTCTCGGAGCATCTTTGAATCCCGAACGTTATTCCAATATGGCCATACATAGGTTGTGTGCTCATGGCTTAGAAGTAAATGCGTTTGGTTTAAGAGAACACCTTCATCGCGAGAAATTTATCACCAAGGGCGGTCCTGATGGTGGTGACGGTGGACGTGGTGGTCATGTTATTGTTCGCGGTAACGAACATCTTTGGACGTTACACCACTTGAAAT
>JAQXCA010000019.1 GCA_029252105.1 Flavobacteriaceae bacterium
GGAAAATTTGTAAAAATAAAATACATAATGCAGTTGCCAACGCCACAGCCACAATTTGCATTTTTCTGTAATCTTCCACAATACGTAAAGGAGCCGTATAAACGATTTTTAGAAAATAAACTTAGAGAATTGTACGATTTTAAAGGGGTGCCAATTACGGTATATATGCGTAAAAAATAAGCTTTACCAGCCTCCAGAGGCGCCACCACCGCCGAAACCGCCCCCGCCGAAGCCACCACCAAAACCACCACTTCCAAAACCACCACTGGAACTGCCGCTAAAATTACCACGCCCTAAACTGCTCAATAGAATAGCGTCTAGTAGACTCGTTGGACGACGATTTCCGCCATTTTTATCACCCCTGTTTTTTTTGTTTTTTAAAATTAAAATCAAAAAGATAAAGAAGAAAATTAGTGCTATTATTTTTTCAAAATTAACGCTCTTTTGTTGGGGAAAAGAAGATGCTTTGAATTCCCCAGTTAGGACTTTGAAAATCTGAGTACTACCCGAACTTAACCCACCATAATAATCGTTTTTCTTAAAAAAAGGAATGATCGATTCTTGAATAATTCTGTTGCACATTTTATCCGTAAGTAAATGCTCCACACCATACCCAGTACTGATGTTAATTTTGCGATCATTTTTGGCTAATAAAATAAAAACGCCATTATCTTTTTTGGACTTTCCAATACCCCATTCTTGTGCCCAATTGGTCGCTAGATAATTGATGTATTCGCCTTTGGTAGAATTAATAATCGCTATCACAATTTGAGTTGATGTGCTGTCAGAGTAGCGAATGAGTTTTTGCTCTAATGCAGAAGCTTCTTGTGGGCTTAAAAGACTGCTATAGTCATAAATGCTTGTTTGTACTGTCGGTTTTGAGGGAACCTGATATTGCGCATGAGCAAAGTTGAATGTCAACATCAAAATGACCACATAGAGTACTGCTATTTTTTGTAGTCTAATATTCATAAATCCTCGCCTTTGGAAATAGAATTTGATAATTCATCTGTGTCACCTGCCTCCCAAGGAAAATGAATTTCGAGGGCTTGACTTGCCGTCTGAATCCCTTGTATAATCCCTTCTTTAAATTCTCCTTTTTTAAATAAGTTGCGCATCACATCTCGAGTATCATTCCAAAATGTTGAATCGACTTTTGAATCAATGCCTTTGTCTCCAAAAATACCAAATTTATAATGGCCTACAGCAATATAAATGAGAACACCGTTTTGAAGTTTAGTTTGATCCATTTTCAAGTGATGGAACACCTCTTTGGCACGTTCTTCAACGGAAAGTGAGCTCTGATCTTCGATATGCACACGGATTTCTCCTGAAGTCTTTTGTTCGGCTAGTCGAATAGCCTCAACTATTTGTTCTTCATCTTTAGCACTTAAGAAATTTTCTAGAGTAGCCATTAGTTAAAATCAAACTCAACATCAGGTGCATTTTCTGAACCAGCATTCGCTTTGTATCGTGTAATGTCATCAAATCCGAACCATCCGGCCAAAACAGAGTTAGGAAATTTTTTAATGAAAATATCATAAATGTTTACAGCTGCATTAAATCGATCTCTAGCCACATTGATTCTGTTTTCCGTGCCTTCCAATTGATTTTGCAAATCTAAAAAGTTTTGATTAGCCTTTAGTTCTGGATAGCGTTCTACTGTTACTAAAAGTTTTGACAATGCTCCACTAAGTCCGCTTTGCGCTTGTTGAAATGCAGCTAAATTTTCTGGGGTAATATTTGTCGGATCAATACTCACAGCGGTAGCTTTAGCTCTCGCCTCGATGACCTGAGTGAGGGTGTTTTTTTCAAATTCGGCAGCACCTTGAACTGTTTTTACAAGGTTTCCAATCAAATCATTTCGGCGTTGGTAAGAACTTTCGACATTTGACCAAGCGGTTTTTGCATTGGCTTCATATTCTACAGCAGTATTGTTAAATCCAACGGCCGTGCTATAAATTGCATAAACGATTACAGCAATAAGTATTAAAGGTATAAACCATTTTTTCATAATTAGTTGGGTTTAGAGTTGATTTTTTAGTTTTATTAATTCATTTTTCACGCGCTCTAATTTTGTGATAATTTCAAAATTTTCTAAGGATTTTTGATCTTGTTCCTTAAGATAAGTTTTAGCCCCTTCAAGCGTATAGCCGCGTTCTTTGACAAGGTTGTAGATTAACTTTAAATTCTGAACATCTTCAGGTGTAAATCTACGGTTGCCTTTGGCGTTTTTTTTAGGTTTAAGCGCTTCAAATTCTTTATCCCAAAACCGTATCAAAGACGCATTAACATCAAATGCTTTGGCAATTTCTCCAATACTGTAATAGCGTTTTGTGGGGAGGTCTAAATGCATTTTAATCTAAAGATTGGTTTTCAAGTGAAGCGATGGCCAACAAGGTGTTAAACTCTTCAGGACTCAGATTACCGTAATAAAAATTTACAGGGTTTATTCGTTTCTTATCTTTGAAAACTTCATAATGTAAGTGAGGTGCTTGAGAGCGTCCTGTACTTCCAACATATCCAATCAGATCGCCACGTTTTACCTTTTGGCCTCTTCTAACGTTATATTTATAGAGGTGTGCATATAAACTACTATAACCATACCCGTGATCTATTCGAATGTGTCGTCCATAGCCCGAAGATCGACTATCTGCACGCTTAATGACGCCATCACCAGTGGCATAAACAGGGGTGCCTCGTGGTGCGGTAAAGTCCATTCCATAATGAAATTTACGAACCTTAGTAAAGGGATCACTTCGGTAGCCATAGCCTGATGCCATACGCGTTAGATCTTCATTTTTTATAGGTTGAATTGCGGGAATCTTAGCTAAAAAATTCTCTTTGTCTTTTGCTAATTCTGTGATTTCATCAAGTGATTTGGATTGCACAATGATGCGTTTTTGAAGGACGTCTATCCGTTTGTTGGCATCAATGATTAATTCTGAATTATTGAACCCTTCATATTTTTTGTAGCGGTTAACTCCGCCCAGACCTTGTTTACGTTGTTCTTCAGGGATTGGATTCGCCTCAAAATACAGTCGGTAAATGGCATTGTCACGATCTTCAATATTTGTTAGAACTGCTTCTACTTCTTCCATTTTTTTATTAAGAAGATTGAAGTGTAGAGTTAGGTTTTCTAATTCCCTATTAAGTGCTTTTTCTCTCGGATATTCAAAATATTGACCCGCTACCAAAACGATTAAAAAACCAAACATACTCGCCGCTAGTAAGAAAATAAACGTCTGTTTAAATGCCGTTCTTTTTTTCCGAATTATCTGTCGATAGGTAAGTGTTTCGGGATCGTAATAATATTTTACATTAGACATTGCCTAAAAAGTTCTATTTTTGTTGAATAATAGATAATCTTCACTAGTTAAAGATTGTCTTCTGAACAAAGATATAAATTGTTTCGAATTAAATACAAATTATTACACTAAGCTTAACATTTTTGCATGAAATCTCAAGATATAAGATCTCAATTTTTAGCCTTTTTTGAAACAAAAAAACACCAAGTTTTAGCTTCAGCACCAATGGTCGTAAAAGACGATCCGTCCTTGTTGTTTGTCAATTCGGGAATGGCACCATTTAAAGCCTATTTTCTTGAAGATGAAACCCCACCAAAAAATCGAATTACCGACACTCAAAAATGTTTACGAGTTTCAGGAAAACACAATGACTTGGAAGAAGTGGGCTATGACACCTATCACCACACGCTCTTTGAGATGTTGGGGAATTGGAGTTTTGGGGATTACTTCAAAAAAGAAGCTATTGAATGGGCTTGGGAACTGTTGACTGAAGTCTATCAAATTGATAAAGATATTCTGTATGTATCCGTATTTGAAGGCAGTAAAGACGATAATACCCCTATGGATTCTGAAGCCTATGACATTTGGAAAACATTGATTCCAGAAGACCGTATTCTTATGGGTAATAAGGCGGATAATTTTTGGGAAATGGGTGAGCAAGGGCCCTGTGGACCATGTAGTGAAATACATGTAGACATCCGTTCCAAAGCAGATAAAGCAAAAGTGCCTGGTCATGAATTGATTAATAATGACCATTCACAAGTTGTTGAAATATGGAACCTTGTCTTTATGGAATTTAACCGTAAAGCCAATGGAAGTTTAGTGCCTTTGCCCAACAAGCATATCGACACGGGTATGGGGTTTGAACGTCTTTGTATGGTACTCCAAAATGTGACTTCCAATTATGATACTGATGTGTTTACTCCGATCATTCGAGAAATTGAAACTATTTCTGGATTAGATTATGGTAAACACACCAAACAAGATATTGCCATCCGCGTTATAGCCGACCATGTTAGAGCAGTCGCTTTTTCTATTGCAGACGGTCAGTTGCCGAGTAATACAGGAGCCGGATATGTGATTCGAAGAATTTTAAGGCGTGCGGTACGCTACGGTTTTACATTTTTGGAGCTCAAAGATCCTTTTATGTATCGATTGGTGTCCGTGCTTACAAAACAAATGGGTGCAGTTTTTCCAGAATTATTAGCTCAAAAACAGTTAATTCAAAATGTAATTAAAGAAGAAGAAACCTCTTTTTTAAGAACACTCGACCAAGGTTTGGTGCTCTTAGACCGAATTATAGAAACCACAAAAGGATCACATGTTTCTGGTGATAAAGCTTTTGAGTTGTATGACACCTATGGATTTCCTGTAGACTTAACAGCGTTAATTCTTAGTGAAAAAGAAATGACTTTGGATACCACTGGTTTTGAGGCAGAACTTCAAAAACAAAAAAACCGTTCTAGAGCTGCTAGTGAAGTTTCAACAGAAGATTGGACGATTATTTTAGATGATGCCGTACAAGAATTTGTAGGCTATGATGTCTTGAAAACTACGGTTAAACTTACGAAATACAGAAAAGTCACTTCAGTCAAAGAAGGTGAACAATACCAATTAGTATTTAATCTCACTCCTTTTTACTCAGAAAGTGGTGGACAGGTTGGTGATAAAGGCTATTTAGAAGCAGCTAACGGCGATGTAGTTTATATTTTAGACACTAAAAAAGAAAACAATATAGCCATTCATATGGCAAAACATTTGCCTAAAAACCTCACAGATACATTCATGGCGGTAGTAGATACAAATCAACGATTTCGTACAGAATGTAACCATACGGCAACCCATTTATTACACCAAGCTTTGAGAGAGGTTTTGGGAACACATGTAGAACAAAAAGGATCGGCAGTTCATTCTAAGTATTTACGTTTTGATTTTTCTCATTTTTCAAAAGTTACTGACGAACAATTAAAAGCGGTTGAAAATTTTGTTAATGCACGTATTGAAGGTAAATTAGATTTAGAAGAACACCGATCTGTGCCAATGGAACAGGCAGTTTCAGATGGTGCTATGGCACTTTTTGGTGAAAAATATGGCGATGTGGTTCGTACCATTCGATTTGGAAATTCTATCGAACTATGTGGTGGAACGCATGTCAAGAATACAGCAGATATATGGCATTTTAAAATCAAGTCTGAAGGCGCAGTTGCTTCTGGTATTCGCCGTATTGAAGCTATTACAAATGATGCTGCTAAAGAATTTTATGTCCGAAACAATGCCAGTTTTGAACGCCTAAAATTAGCACTTAACAATTCAAGTGATCCTGTAAAATCTCTTAATGATTTGAAATCTGAAAACTCTAAACTCAAGAAACAAATTGAGTCTCTTTTGAAAGACAAAGCAGCGTCTATGAAAGGCAATTTGAAACAAGATGTAGAAGAGATTAATGGGGTTCATTTTTTAGCTAAACGCGTAGATTTAGATGCTACAGGAATTAAAGATTTGTCTTTTGAAATAGGGCAGGAGTTTGACAATGCAGTGTTGCTTTTTGGTACTGAACAACAAGGTAAAGCATTGCTGTCTTGTTATGTATCAAAAGGGCTAGTGGCCTCAAAAGGCTTCAATGCAGGAACCATTGTTCGCGAACTTGGACGTTATATTGAAGGCGGCGGCGGGGGACAGCCTTTTTATGCTACTGCAGGTGGAAAAAATCCAGCGGGACTGAAAACTGCTTTAGAAAAAGCCAAATCTTACATCCTATAATCAAAGTATTGTGAAGCTTCAAACTCAGGTCCCTTTAATAAAACAATCGCCAGCGATCGATTACGATTCAAAACTGGTTTTGTTAGGGTCGTGTTTTGCGGAGAATATGGCACACAAACTGTCGTATTTTAAGTTTCAAAACACGGTGAATCCTCTTGGTGTAGTGTTTAATCCCGTAGCAATTTTAGACTTGTTAACCAGAGCGCAACAATCGACTCCTTATACTGAAAAAGATGTCTTTTTTAGTAATGACTGTTGGCAAAGTTTCCGAGCACATTCTCGATTAAATAGGAATTCAGAAGCCGAAATGATAGCAGGTTTAAATACCGCTTTGCAATCAACTCAAAACAAGTTAAAAAATGCATCTCATGTTCTTTTGACATTTGGCACGGCTTGGGTTTATAAACATATACACTCAAAAATTATTGTAGCAAATTGTCATAAACAACCTCAAAGCCAGTTTGAAAAATCGATTTTAAGTGTCGATCAACTTCAAAATACTTTTGCCGCCATTATTTCAGTCCTGGAAGCATTTAATCCAAAAGTGACTGTTGTGTTTTCAATTTCACCAGTTCGACATTTAAAAGACGGTTTTATTGAAAACAATCAAAGTAAAGCCCATCTTATGGCTGCTCTGCATTCTGTAATAGAACCTACTGAAAATATACATTATTTCCCTTCCTATGAGTTGTTGATGGACGAGCTTAGAGACTATCGTTTTTATAATGAAGATTTGGTGCATCCAAACAGTATTGCCATTGACTATATTTGGGAGAGATTTCAATTCTCTTGGGTAGATGATGAAACAACAGCAATAATGCAAGAAGTTAATCAGCTGCAAAAAGGTCTCGCTCACAAACCGTTTAATCCCTTGGCGGCAGCGCATACAGCGTTTTTGTCCAAGTTATCCGTGAAGGTTAAAGTCCTTGAATCAAGGTTTCCGTTTATGAAGTTTTAAGGAGATTTATTTAAAACCCTAAAATTCTAGTATATTAGCCTAAACAAAATTAGACACTATGTCAACGTCTTACGTCCATTTAAATGTCGAAAATAAAGTTGGTTATATTGAGTTTTATAACCCGCCTCACAATGCGTTACCATCGTCCCTATTAGCGACGCTTACAGAAACCATAGAAACGGCAGCTGCTGATCCTTCTATTGCTGTGGTTGTCCTACAAAGTGGAGGCGATCGTACGTTCTGTGCAGGTGCAAGTTTTGAGGAGTTAATAGCCATTTCAAATCCTGAACAAGGAACTGTGTTTTTTGAAGGGTTTGCCAATGTAATCAATGCGCTTCGGAACTGTCCTAAAATCACGATTGGTCGTGTGCAAGGAAAAGCCGTTGGAGGCGGCGTTGGATTGGTCGCCGCAACCGATTATTGTATAGCGACAGCACATTCAGATATAAAATTAAGCGAACTCACTATTGGTATTGGTCCTTTTGTAATTGAACCCGCAGTAACTCGGAAAATTGGGTTAAGTGCGATGTCTCAGTTAAGCTTGGAAGCCTCAACATTTTTCTCAGCGCAATGGGCACACAAAAAAGGGTTATACATGAAAATAAGCCCTTCGATAGAAACTTTAGATGCCGAAGTAAAAAAATTAGCAGAACAGTTGTGCGGCTATAATCCAGAAGCTCTTTTGAAACTAAAAAACACGTTTTGGGAAGGCACCGAACACTGGACAGAATTACTAAAAAAACGTGCTGCCATAAGTGGCAGCTTAGTATTGAGTGATTTCACAAAATCACAACTAAAAAATTATAAGTAAGTACGCGTTTAACCTCATTTAAACCTTTTTATATTAATGTCACATTCAATATCAATTAAATCCGTAAAGAATTCAAAAGTCGATACACTTGATTTTGACACAATTGCTTTAGGGCGCACATTTACAGATCATATGTTTGTTTGTGACTATGAAGAAGGGCAATGGCACAATCCAAGAATTACACCTATGGAAGCAATTCCAATGCATCCTGCGTGTATGGCATTGCACTATGGACAGGCTTTGTTTGAAGGCATGAAAGCAACACTCGGCTCTAAAGGAACCCCATTATTATTTCGTCCTGAAAAAAATGCAGAACGTTTAAATTTTAGTGCCCGCCGTTTGGGAATGCCTGAGTTTCCTGAAACTCTTTTTGTAGAGGCCTTAAAACAATTGGTGCATTTGGATCAACAATGGATTCCGCCGCAAGAAGGAAGTGCGCTGTATTTACGTCCTTTTATGTTTGCAGATGAAGCTTTTATTGGAATGCGTGCTGCAAATTCCTATAAATTTATTGTCATGGCTTCCCCATCAAAACCGATATATACTAACCGCGTTCGTTTGTATGCTGAGACCACATTTATTCGCGCGGCTCATGGCGGAACAGGTGAGGCAAAAGCTGCAGGTAATTATGCCGCTGCAGTGCTCCCTACCGAAATTGCTAAATCTAAAGGCTTTGATCAAGTCTTGTGGTTAGATGCCAACGAGTTTAAATATATTCAAGAAGTAGGTACCATGAATATCTTCTTTAAAATTAATGGTGCTTTTGTAACCCCTTCATTAGATGGTTCAATCTTAGCTGGAATTACACGGATGAGTGTGATTGATTTTTTACGCTATAAAGGCTATGATGTTGAAGAGCGCCCTATTACAATCGATGAGGTCATTGAAGCGTCTAATACGGGTCAATTAGAAGAAGCATTTGGAACCGGTACCGCTGTTGGAATTGCTATGATTCAAGAGATTGGTTATAAAGATATTTTAATTCATGTGTCAGACACGAGCCCTGTAGGTCAACTTGTTTTGGACACTATTAATGGGGTACGAATTGGAACACTTTCCGATGAATTGAATTGGATGGTTACCGTAGACGCCTAAATTTCCCTTTGATATTTTTCCAACGGTAAGCTCTAATAAATACCCCTTGATCTTCATTAATAAGAAAAGGTTCGTTCTGTTTGGAAGCTTTTAGGTAGCCTGTAATATAGTCCCAAAAAAGAGTAATACGTCGTTTTTTAAATGCGAGTTTTAACGCAGACAAAAAGGCTAAAACAAAACCGTAGCGCATCTTGTAGAGGGCAGTTCCTTGCAAATGCTTGGCGCTTTTATTATAATTTGCACCGGTAGGTTTTAAATGTTTTACATGCAAAGTTGCATCCGTTTCAAATTCCCAACCATAATACAGTGCTAATAATTCATCTAATGTATCCCAGCCCATCGCTTTTTTGAGGCCTCCAATTTCTGAAAAACAATCTTTTCTGTACGCTTTTAATCCTCCTCTAATATGATCTTTTGAGGTTAGATTTTCTAACGTCCATTGTCCGTTTTTTTCTATATAACAGTGTCCTGAAACCATGCCCAAACGCGGATTTTTTTGGTAATGCCTCGCGAGAGTTTCGAGGTAATTTTCAGGGAATATCACATCTGCATCGTATTTGCAAATGACATCATATTCAGCATCTAAAACTTCATACCCTTTATAAAAAGCAGTTATAATTTTCCCACCTGGTAAGTGTTTTTCCGATGAGGTGTTTGTAACCAACGAAATCCAAGGATGATGTTTGGATAAATCTGTAACTATGAATGCTGTTTCGTCTGATGAATGGTCATCGACCACAACAACTTTGGTTGGTGGTAAGGTTTGATTTATAAGAGATTGAAGTGTTGTGCCAATAAAATTAGCTTCATTATGGGCCGGTATGACGATATAAAATCTCAAATTCTCTCAGCGTAAACAATATAATATCTTGGAGTAAACCAACGCAGAAAAGGTCTGATTCCAATTTTATTTGTAGGATTCGTCCATTTTTTAGTCGCAATAATTTTCCAACCTGCTTTTTCTAGTAACCAATCAAATTGCCACGATTCAAATTCATGAAAATGACGATCCCACGGATCAGTTTTACTCCGATAGGCGGTAGCAAACCACAACCGAAGCGGAATACTAGCTACCAATTTTTTGGATTTGATGCTTTTTAAAACGGTAAAAGGTGACAGTAAATGTTCAAAAATTTCAAAAGCGGTAACTACATCAGAAGTGTCGGAATCTAATGCCTTCGTATCTACGTCTAAATCTTCTCCAGACGTATTTATGATTGAGTAACCTTCATGTTTTAAAATTTCAGAAAACGGATTTTTAACGCCTAGATCTAAAATGGATTCTGTAGGTGCAACGTGACGCTTAAGGAATTCTAGCGTATTTTTATAGCGTTTTTTAGGAAAGTTAGCAGCGTACATATTAGTATTTATAAGTGATCGCGTTGATGTGCATTCCTGCACCCACACTAGCAAATATAACAACATCTCCTTTATGAAGTTCATGCCCCTCCATTTGATCGCTTTTAATGAGGTCCAATAAGGTTGGCACAGTTGCTACGGAGCTATTTCCTAATTTATGAATACTCATCGGCATGATGCCTTCAGGTACAGGTGTTTTATAAAGTCTATAGAAGCGGTTCACAATAGCTTCATCCATTTTTTCATTCGCTTGATGAATCAATATTTTTTTAACGTCTTTGATGTCTATACCACTGTTGTCCAAGCATGTTTTCATAGCTGCTGGAACATTTGATAAGGCGAATTCATAAATTTTACGTCCATACATTTTTATGAAACGGGTATCTTCTTCTAAAGATTTGTTGTTTGAGCATCCAAAAAATAAATGATAAACTTCATCATGCGTATAAGACGCTGACTCGTGGGATAATATTCCACCCTCTTCTTCCGAGGATTCAATGATAGTAGCGCCTGCACCATCGGAATAAATCATGGAATCTCTGTCATGGGGATCAACCACTCTTGAAAGTGTTTCTGCGCCAATAACGAGGCATCTTTTTGCCATGCCAGCTTTGATATAAGCTTGCGCCTGAATCACGCCTTCAACCCAACCTGGACACCCAAAAAGGATATCATAAGCCACACATTTTGGGTTCTTTATTTTTAAACTATTTTTCACACGAGCTGCTAAACACGGTAAAATATCACTTTGTATAGCACCAGATTTAACGTCTCCAAAATTATGGGCAAGTATGATGTAGTCTAAAGTTTCGGGGTCAATGTTTGCGTCTTTTATGGCTTTTTCTGCAGCTAACGCTCCAAGGTCGGATGCGGTTAAGTGATCTTCAGCATAACGGCGTTCTGAGATTCCTGTAATAGCTTTGAATTTTTCAACAATAACCTCGTTAGAAGATGGAATTTCTGAGCCATCAATGTTTAAAAAAGAATGCTGTTGAAAGGCCTCATTTTTCTGTATTATTTTTGGAATGTAACTCCCGACTCCTGTAATTTTGATACTCATAGTGTTTTTTTTATACTTCGACATAGGCTTCAATTGGCGCACATGTACATATTAAATTTCGATCGCCATAGGCGTCATCTACGCGCCGAACAGACGGCCAAAACTTATCTTCTTTTATAAAGTCTAATGGAAATGCTGCAACTGCTCTACTGTATGGAAATTCCCAAACATCATTGGTGAGCATTTCTTGGGTGTGAGGCGCATTTTTCAGCGGGTTATTTGGTTGGTCTTTGGTTGCCGTTTCAATTTCTTTTCGGATAGCAATCATAGCATCGCAAAAGCGATCCATTTCGGCTTTCCCTTCACTTTCTGTGGGTTCAATCATCATCGTGCCAGCAACTGGAAAAGAAACCGTTGGGGCGTGGAATCCGAAGTCCATAAGTCGTTTGGCTATGTCCACGACTTCAACACCGTTGGCTTTAAAACCACGACAATCAATAATCATTTCATGTGCTGCGCGTCCATGTTCTCCAGAGTATAAAGTGTCATAATGTCCTTGAAGACGTTCTTTGATGTAATTGGCGTTTAGGATAGCGATTTTCGTAGAATCGGTTAATCCTTCAGCGCCGAGCATTTTGATATAGCCATAGGATATTAAACAAGCTAAAGACGATCCAAAGGGTGCACCAGAAATAGAATTAATAGCGGCTGATCCTCCTGTTTTAATTAGGGGGTTTCCAGGTAAAAAGGGTGTTAATTGTTTAGCAACACATATTGGGCCTACGCCGGGGCCGCCACCTCCGTGGGGAATGGCAAAGGTTTTATGTAGGTTCAAATGACATACATCGGCACCAATATTCCCAGGATTTGTCAATCCTACCTGCGCATTCATATTTGCGCCATCCATATAAACCTGTCCACCGTTGTCATGAATAATTGTCGTAATCTCTTTAATAGCAGATTCATAAACGCCATGTGTCGACGGATAGGTTACCATTAAGGCTGCTAAATTATCTTTATGAAGCATTGCTTTTTCTCTTAAATCCTCCACGTCAATATTTCCATTTTCAGATGATTTTGTCACGACGACTTTCATGCCTGCCATCACGGCACTTGCGGGATTGGTTCCGTGTGCTGATGATGGAATAATACAAATTTTCCGGTGTGAATCTCCTCTAGATTCATGATATGCCCTGATAACCATCAGCCCAGCAAATTCGCCCTGTGCTCCTGAGTTTGGTTGAAGTGAGGTTCCTGCAAACCCAGTGATCTCCGTTAATTGAGTCTCTAGTTCAGTTAACACGGTGCGGTAGCCTTCCACTTGGTTTACGGGGGCAAACGGATGAATATTCCCCCAGTTTGGCCAGCTTAGTGGCAACATTTCTACGGCAGCATTTAGTTTCATTGTGCAAGATCCCAATGAAATCATTGAAAAGTTTAAAGCGAGGTCTTTGCGTTCTAAGCGTTTTATATAGCGCATCAGTTCCGTTTCAGAGTGATGACTATTAAAAATCTCATTACTTAAAATATCAGAATACCGTTGCGAAGTTTCTGGAATTCTTTTATGTGGAGTAAGCGTCTGAATAGCAACCGTTGTTTTGGTGTAGACCTCTGCAAAAATAGAAACAATGAGATTAAGATCTAAAACCGTAGTCGTTTCATTTACAGAAACAGAAACTGTTGTTGCATCTGGATAATAAAAATTAACTTCTTTTTGTTCGGCGTTGATTTTAAGAGTTGTATTCTCAGGAACCTTGATTTGAATGGTATCAAAAAAGGTGTCATGAACCAAATCAAACCCTAGATTTTCCAGTGCATCCGCTAATGTTACTGCAGTTATGTGAACTTTTTCGGCAATGTATCTAAGCCCTTTTGGGCCGTGATATACCGCATACATTCCTGCCATCACAGCGAGTAATACTTGTGCGGTGCAAATATTGGAAGTCGCCCGATCTCTCTTGATGTGTTGTTCACGGGTTTGAAGTGCCATTCTTAAAGCACGATTGCCATCCATATCTTTAGTGACGCCTATAATTCTGCCGGGAATAAATCGTTTATATATTTCTTTCGTGGCAAAATAGGCCGCATGAGGCCCACCATATCCCATAGGAATTCCAAAACGTTGGGTGGTGCCCACAACAACATCAGCCCCTAGTTTTCCAGGGGCCTCTAGAACAACTAAGCTTAAAATGTCAGAAGCAACTGCCACTTTTATATCGTTTTGATTCGCTTCCGAAATAAAGCGTTGTAGGTCTATGATCTTTCCAGATTTCCCAGGGTACTGAACAAGTACGCCAAAAAAATCGGATGAAAAATTAAAATCTTCAACAGTGCCAACCACAAGTTCAATTCCTATAGGAATTGCACGTGTTTTCAGGACAGATAGTGTTTGTGGTAAAACTTCATTTGATACGAAAAACTTTACAATACCTGCTTTTGCCTGTGGTTTTGGGCGCACCGCAAAAAGCAATGCCATGGCTTCAGCAGCAGCTGTGCTTTCATCTAACAAAGAAGCATTAGCAAGCTCCATTCCTGTCAAATCGGAGATCATGGTTTGGTAGTTGAGTAACGCTTCTAAACGGCCTTGCGCAATTTCGGCTTGGTAAGGCGTGTAAGCGGTGTACCACCCCGGGTTTTCTAAAATATTTCGTTGAATAACAGCAGGTAGATTGGAAGGGTGGTAGCCCATTCCAATATAGGATTTGAAGACCTTATTTTTTGAAGCTAACTTATGGATGTGTTCCAAGTATTCTTGCTCACTCAATGGCGTATCTAGATTTAGAGGCGACAAGAGCCGAATATTGTCAGGAACGGTTTCACTGATCAATTTTTCAATAGAATCTGTACCTAAAAGTTGGAGCATTTTATTGCAGTCCACTTCTCGAGGTCCAATATGCCTTAAGGCAAACACATCTGTTTTCATCTAATGGGTATCTATAATAAACAACAAAACTAAGGAATTAAATAAGGTTTTAAATCTCTAAAAATGAAAGTTATTAAACAATTAAAAGGGTTATTAACAGTTTGACTATTTTTGCAGTATGACTCTTTTAAAACGCTTTCTTGATTTTTATATTAATAGCAGTCTGCATGTGGCACTCGCTGTGCTTTCTTTTTCTGTTTTGACATCTTATGAATTGCATTTAAACAGCCCGTTAATTTTATATAGTGCTGTTTTTTTTGCTTCTGTTGTAGGTTATAATTTCGTGAAATATTTTGGTCTTACTAATTTTTATTACCGCTCTCTCACAACTAAATTAAAATACATTCAACTGGTTTCAGCTTTGAGTTTAGGAGGTTTAGGGTATGCCTTTTTATACCTTCAGCATACGAGTCAAATCCTTTTTGTTTTTCTAGGTTTAATAACCTTTTTTTATGCGATTCCGATGGGAGTCAAAACCCCTAAGAATTTAAGATCTATTGGAGGCATAAAAATATATGTCATTGCGTTTGTTTGGACCATGACTACTGTTGTTTTACCAGTTTTTGAATCACAACAAGTGCTTGTTTATGATCATTGGATATTAGGGGTTCAACGCACGTTTGTTGTGATTGTGTTGATGCTTCCATTTGAAATTCGCGACCTCGATTCAGATCAAATACATCTTTCTACTATCCCACAAAAAATAGGAATTAGAAATACTAAAATCATCGGATTTGCCATATTGGGAGATACGCTGTTGTTAGAGTTTTTTAAAGACAAATTTGTTCAGAGTCGTTTTTTAATAGTACTTTTTTTAGTTACTCTATTGTTAGCTTTTTTAGTTAAAAGTACTAGAACACGAAATCGGTATTATACTGCTTTTTGGGTGGAATCAGTTCCAATTCTAACGCTTGTTTTACTGTGGGGTGTGATGTTAATTCAAAAGGCCTGAACGTCTAAGAAGAGGCTCTACTTTTGGTTTTTGTCCTCGAAACTTGACGTAAAGTTCTAAAGGATCTTGTGTCCCTCCTTTACTTAATACATGAGTTTTAAAAGCATCTGCAACTTGAGGATCAAAAAGCCCCGTTTCTTTAAAATATTCAAAAGCATCGGCATCTAAAACCTCGGCCCATTTATAGCTATAATACCCTGATGAGTACCCGCCTTGAAAGATATGAGCAAAAGCCGTTGACATACAGTTTTTAGAAACATTAGGAAACAATTGAGTCTCTTTAAACGCTGCGGATTCATGGTGTTTAACGTCCATTATTTCGGAAGGATCTACACCATGCCAACTCATATCCAATAAACCAAAACTGAGTTGTCTTAATGTTTGCATCCCTTGTTGAAATGTAGAAGCTGCTCTAATTTTATCAATAAGATCCATAGGAATAGCAGCGTCCGTTTCATAATGCTTTGCAAAGAGTGCTAACGCTTCTTTTTCATAACACCAATTTTCCATGATTTGACTTGGCAATTCTACAAAATCCCAAGCTACACTTGTCCCCGATAAACTCGGATAAATAGTATCAGCTAACATGCCGTGAAGCGCATGTCCAAACTCATGAAAAAGTGTGGTAACTTCGTTAAACGTCAGTAAAGATGGTCTTGTGGATGTTGGTTTTGTAAAATTACACACAATGGAGACATGTGGCCTTTCGTTGATTTCGTTTTTCACAAACTGCGATTTGTAGGAGGTCATCCAAGCGCCATTACGTTTACCAGCTCTCGGAAAAAAATCAGCATAAAAAATAGCTACTAAATCTTGTTTTGAATCCTCAACTTTATACGTCAAAACATCCTTGTGATACGTATCTATGTTGTCTATTTGAGTAAACTGTAGTCTAAATAGTTTCTGTGCAACTTCAAAAGCACCTTCAATAACATTTTCTAATTTGAAATACGGCTTTAGTTGTTCATCATCAAAATTGAAAAGCTGCTGTTTTAGTTTTTCAGAATAAAAGGCACTATCCCATTTTTCTAAACGATCAATACCATCTAATTTTTTTGCAAAGTCTTCTAGCACTTGAAATTCCTTTTTGGCTGCTGGTAATGCTTTCGACAAAAGGTCTTCTAGGAAATTTTGTACGTTACCAGGCGTTTTAGCCATGCGTTCTTCTAATACAAAATGGGCATGCGTGTCATAGCCTAAAAGCTGTGCTCTATTATAACGGAGTTTTGTAATTTTTAAGACAATTTCTTGGTTATCTAAGGCGTCATTTTGAAACCCTTTTTGCCCAAAAGCTAAGGCAAGTTGTTGCCGTAAAGCTCTGTTTTTAGCATAGGTCATAAAAGGAATATAGCTCGGGTAATCGAGTGTGATTAACCATCCTTTTTTATCTTTTTCTTCAGCCAATTGTTTTGCGGCTTCAATAGCACCTTCTGGTAAACCTTCCAAATCTGAGTATTCAGTAATCAGAAGTTCATAGCGGTTTGTTTCCGCCAAAATATTTTCGCCAAAAGTAAGTTGGAGTTTACTTTGTTGTTTATCAATGTCGCGAAGTTTTTCTTTTTGATCAGAATCGAGATTGGCGCCGTTTCTAGAAAAACCTTTATATTTTTTATCTAAAAGTGTTTTTTGTTCTTCGGTTAATGTAAGCGATTCTTTAGCGTTGTAAACTGCTTTGACACGTTCAAAAAGAACGGTATTTAAAGCCACATCATTTGCAAATTCAGTGAGTAATGGCGATACGTCTTGTGCTATGCTTTGAATACTAGCGTTGGTTTCTGCGGCATTCAAGTTAAAGAAAATACTTGAAATTCGATCGAGTTGTTCCCCTGTATACTCTAGTGCTTCTATAGTATTTTCAAAAGAGGGTAAAGCTTTGTTTTTAACAATAAGATTAATTTCAGCTTTAGCACTTTCAATAGCTTTTTTGAAGGCAGGTAAAAACGCGTCTACATCAAGTTGTGAAAATGGAGCAGTATTATAAGGCGTTTCAAAACGCGTATCAAGTAAATTCATTAGGACTTTTTAGGGAAAATTTATGATTTGATATTTTTAGAAGCGTCTAAAACTTTTGTTTTTAATCCTTCTTTATAGACTAAAACTTTGTCTAAAACACAAGCATCAGAAGCTCCAATAATTTGTGCGGCTAATATCCCCGCATTTTTAGCACCGTTAAGAGCTACTGTAGCTACAGGAACGCCGCCAGGCATTTGTAAGATTGATAATATAGAATCCCATCCGTCAATCGAATTACTAGATTTTACAGGTACTCCAATTACGGGTAAAGGGCTTAGTGAAGCAATCATTCCTGGGAGATGAGCGGCACCACCAGCACCAGCAATAATCACTTTTAATCCTCGCTTGTGCGCATTTGACCCATAGTCAAATAGTTTTTCAGGAGTTCGATGTGCAGACACAATATCTACTTCGATTTGGATATCAAACCCTTCTAAAATTGTGATTGCTTCTTTCATGACAGGCATATCGCTGTCGCTTCCCATAATAATTCCTACTTGTGCCATATTATTTAGTTATTACTTTGATTGACTGTTTTACTTTTTGTGCAATCGTTCTTGCATTTTCGATATTAGAATGAACGATGGTAACATGTCCCATTTTTCGAAATGGACGCGTTTGTTTTTTTCCATAGATATGCGGCGTAACACCATCCATTTCCATGATTTTTTCTATATTTTCATAGACAACTTCTCCAGTGTGACCTTCTGCACCAACGAGATTAACCATCACTCCGCTTAACTTATTGTCGGTACTTCCCATTGGTAGCCCTAAGATTGCTCGAATGTGTTGTTCAAACTGGGAGGTATAGCTTGCTTCAATAGTTTGATGCCCTGAGTTATGTGGTCTAGGCGCGACCTCATTTATAATAATATCATCGTTTTGTGTCAAAAATAACTCAACCGCCAACAACCCAACATGGGCAAATGCTTCGGAAGTTTTTAGGGCGATTTGTTCAGCTTTTTTTGCAATTTCTTTAGAAATTCGAGCAGGACATAAAACATACTCAACCTGGTTCGCTTCTGGATGGAATTCCATTTCTACGACAGGATATACTTTTACTTGTCCTTTTTCGTTTCTTGCAACAATGACTGCTAATTCATTTTTAAATGGAATAAGGTCTTCTGCAATACACTCTACATTTGGGAGGTTTTTTAAATCATCTACAGAACGCACAATTTTCACGCCGGTACCATCATAGCCAAATTGAGCACATTTCCATACAAATGGAAACGTTATGCTGTTGTGTTCAACTGCGGTGCGAATTTCTTCGGATAAAGCAAACCTTTTAAAGGGGGCAGTTGGTAAATTGTGATCGTTATAAAACAACTTTTGTGTTGCCTTGTTTTGAATGGTTTCTAAAGTTTTTGAAGAAGGAAATACAGTAACACCTTCTTTTTCTAGCGATTTTAAGGCTTCGATATTAACGTTTTCAATCTCGATAGTTAGGATGTTTACTTTTTTTCCAAAATTGTAAACCGTGTCATAATCCATCAAGTCGCCTTTAAAAAACTCATTACAGGCCAGTTTGCTAGGGGCTTCTGGGCTCGGGTCTAAAACACAGGTGTGGATGTCAAATTTTCGGGTTGTGTATAGTAGCATTTTCCCAAGCTGACCACCGCCTAATATACCAAGTTTGAAGTGTGATGAAAAATACTCCATTATAAGATTTTCTTGAACGATTTTTATAAATACAGTACAAAAATACACTTAAAAATGAAATTGGACACTAAAATCGGCTATCAAAAGGAATCAAAACATTTACAATTGACTATCTTTGCACCTTGATTTTAGTTAATAACTAAGACGCTGTAAAGAAGTCAACAATTTAAAGTTTAAATTACGAATGAAAAATTTAGTATTATTTGGCCCTCCAGGCGCAGGTAAAGGGACTCAAGCTGCTTTCCTAAAACAGACCTATGATTTAATTCATATTTCTACAGGAGATGTATTTCGATTTAACATTAAAAACCAAACAGACTTAGGGAAACTAGCAAAATCTTTCATGGACAAAGGGGAGTTGGTTCCAGATCAAGTCACGATCGATATGTTGAGTGCTGAGGTCGCTAAAAATTTGGATTCTAAAGGATTTATTTTTGATGGATTCCCAAGAAATGTATTACAAGCAGAGGCTTTAGATGTACTTTTAAAATCGCATCAAACCGAAATTAGTGCAATGATTGCTTTAGAAGTTGATGATGAAGTTTTGGTTGAACGTCTTCTTAAACGAGGAGAAACGAGTGGTCGACCTGATGATGCAAATGATGCGGTGGTTCGAAATAGAATAAAAATATATTATGCCGAAACAGCAATCCTTAAATCGTATTATTCGGCTAAGGATAAATATTTTGGTGTGGACGGTGTTGGCTCTGTAGAAGATATCACGGTTCGGTTAAATACAGTAATCAATACACTGTAAAATAAAACGCATTTCATGACAGAAGGTAATTTTGTAGATTATGTAAAAATGTTTGCTTGCTCAGGAAATGGAGGAAAAGGATCAGTACACCTTCATCGCGAGAAATTTATCACCAAGGGCGGTCCTGATGGTGGTGACGGTGGACGTGGTGGTCATGTTATTGTTCGCGGTAACGAACATCTTTGGACGTTACACCACTTGAAAT
>JAQXCA010000033.1 GCA_029252105.1 Flavobacteriaceae bacterium
TTCTATGTCGGCTGCATCAAAGAAATATTCTTTGTCAAAGCTAGCGCCCTCATCTGTTGGAAGTGTTTTCCAGTACGCAACTTTAGCATCAAAAGCGGCATCTTTAGGGGCAAATTCACGACCTTTAACATACTCAAACGTCGTGTCGTCAGGAGCAATCATTCCGCCTCTAGCGCCCATTTCTATACTCATATTACAAACGGTCATACGACCTTCCATACTCATGTTTTCAAAAACATCTCCAGCATATTCACAAAAATAGCCTGTTCCAGAATTGGTTCCTAGTTTAGAGATGATATATAAAATGACATCTTTAGGAAGTACACCATTTTTGAGTGTTCCATTTACAGTGACACGTAAACTTTTTGGTTTTGACAACAATAAACATTGACTTGCAAAAACTTGCGCCACTTGACTTGTTCCAATCCCAAAAGCGATGGTACCAAAAGCACCATGTGTGGAGGTATGACTGTCGCCACAAACCATGGTCATTCCAGGTTGAGTGATACCTAATTCTGGTGCCATAACATGCACAATCCCATTGTATTTATGGCCCAATTCATAAAGGGTGATATTGTTGTTGCTACAATTCTCAGAAAGCTGAGCAAGTTGTTTTCTCGACAATTTGTCTTTGACCGGTAAGTGTTGATCTAGAGTAGGTGTATTGTGATCGGCAGTTGCTACAATTTGATTTGGTCTAAAAACGGGAATATCTCTATCCACCAATTCGTTAAACGCTTGCGGACTTGTCACTTCGTGTATTAAGTGTTTGTCTATGTATAAAACTTGAGGACCATCTTGTACCGTATCAACGACATGGGCATCCCAAACTTTATCAAATAAGGTCTTTTTCATAAATGCGTATTCGATCTATTTGTAAATCTTACTAATTTCTATAATCTGATGAATATCTTCATCAACAACTTCTTTTTTAGTATCTGCAAAGTCTAAGAAGTCTTTGTATACAATATCTAGTTCAAGTTTTGTGAGTTCATAACCAACATTTTTAGCTCTGTAAGCTAAAGCTGCACGCCCACTTCGAGCAGTAAGCACGATGGCAGATTCTGTAACTCCAACATCTTTAGGGTCGATAATTTCGTAAGTCTCACGATTTTTAATCACGCCATCTTGATGTATTCCAGAGCTGTGTGCAAATGCATTTGCGCCAACAATAGCTTTATTTGGTTGGGTATAAATCCCCATGCTTTCAGACACTAATTGACTGATACCATAAAGCATCGTCGTATTAATATTAGTATCTAAATTTAGATACGGGTGTTGTTTTAAAATCATCACAACTTCTTCCAAAGCGGTGTTTCCAGCACGTTCCCCGATGCCATTTATTGTACATTCAATTTGTCCAGCACCATTGATGATTCCTTCAATTGAATTGGCAGTAGCAAGTCCTAGATCATTATGACAATGGCACGAGATAACAGCCTTTTCAATACCTTTTACGTTTTCTTTTAGATACTTAATTTTAGCCCCATATTCATGTGGTAAACAGTAGCCTGTGGTGTCTGGAATATTCAATACCGTTGCGCCTGCTTTAATAACGGCTTCACAAACACGTGCTAAATAGTCGTTATCTGTTCTTCCAGCATCTTCAGCATAAAACTCCACATCTTCAACAAAAGATTTTGCATAAGTAACGGCTCTTACAGCACGTTCTATAATGGCATCTTTATTTGATTTGAATTTGTGAATAATATGAGAATCTGAAGTTCCAATTCCCGTATGAATTCTGGGTTTTTTCGCATATTTGAGCGCCTCTGCAGCAACTTTAATGTCGTTTTCAACCGATCGTGTCAAACCACAAACGGTTGCGTTTTTTACAATTTTGGAAATTTCTTCGACAGATTTAAAATCGCCTGGACTTGAAACAGGAAACCCTGCTTCAATAATGTCAACACCTAATAAATCGAGCTGTTTAGCGATAATTATTTTTTGTGCAGTATTAAGCTTACAACCAGGGACTTGCTCGCCGTCACGGAGCGTAGTGTCAAAGATTTGTATGTGTTTATTAGACATTTATTAGATTATATTTTTGTATTGTAGTACGAATTTATATTTTGGTTCTTTCAAATGAGACGTTTATTATATATATATTACGATGTATAACACTGCTATTTGTAATCTAAAACGCTAATATACAATAATATATGTCAACATTTATACTATGACTAAAGAGCAAAAAGATAATTTATTTGTGCTGATAAAGTCGTTGTCCAAATCTGAAAAAAGACAATTTAAACTTTATGTTGGTCGTTTGGGTGTTAATGAGGATTCAAAATTCTTATTACTTTTTAATGTTTTACAGAAGTTGAAAACCTATGATGAAGCCGAAGTTTTAAAACATAGGTTTGTAAAAAAACAACAATTATCAAACTTAAAAGCCCATTTGTATAAACAGATATTGATTAGCTTAAGATTGAACCCCTCACATCAAAATGTTAGAATTCAAATTAGAGAACAATTGGATTTTGCAACGATTTTATACCATAAAGGACTCTATACCCAAAGCTTGAAAATATTGGATAAAGCGAAATCTTTAGCCATTGTAAATGAAGAAAAAAACATTGCTAACGAGATTGTCGAATTAGAAAAAGTAATAGAGTCCCAATACATCACTCGAAGCATTAGCAATAGGGCAGATGAATTAACCGTTCAGGCCAAAGCATTGAATCAGCAAAATATACTGGCAAGTAAATTGTCCAATTTGTCACTCCAATTATACGGTTTGTTTCTGAAAACAGGTTATGTAAAACAAGCTTCAGAACATGAGAAAGTTACAAAATATTTTAACGATCGATTGCCTGCCTATAAAATTTCTGAGCTGGGTTTTAGAGAAAAACTGTGGCTTTATAAGTCCTATTTGTGGTACAGTTTTCTCACTCAAGATTTTTTAGCTTGTTATAAATATTCAAAAAAATGGGTGAATCTATTCCATGAAAACCCAGGAATGATTAAACTAAATCCTGTTTTTTTTCTAAACGGAAATCAATATCTGTTAGAAGCCTTATTTTTTATAAGACAACATGACAAATTTAAAGAAACGCTCTCAAATTTAATCGATATAACAAAAGAAGAGTGGTTTCCAAAAGATGATAATGTAGAGAGTCTTACGTTTTTGTTTGTAGGCACAAACAAGTTTAATGCACACTTCATGGAAGGTACTTTCAGAGAAGGCCTCCCATTAGTAGCCTTGACTTTAGAAGGACTTCGTAAGCATAAATCACGCATTGATGAACATCATGTTATGGTCTTCTATTATAAAATTGCAAGTTTGTATTTTGGAATTGGAGAACATGATAAATGTATATCTTATCTGAACAAAATCATTAGCAACAAATCGCTTCAAATGCGAGAAGACTTGTTGTGTTTCTCTAGAATTTTAAATCTTGTAGCACATTATGAAGCTGGATTGGATTATAATTTAGAATCTCTTATCAAAAGCACCTATCGTTTCTTGATTAAAATGGAAGATTTATATTTGGTACAGAAAGAGATGATTAAGTTTTTAAAACGATTAGGAGATATTTATCCACAAGACATCAAGGCGGCATTCAAGGAGTTGCATACCAAGCTAAAAGTGTTTGAAAATGATCCTTATGAAAAGCGCGCCTTTTTATATTTAGATGTATTATCATGGCTTGAGAGTAAAATAGAAAATAAATCGGTAGAATCCATTATTAGGAGAAAATTTTTATCTTTAAATAAAAATAATTAATTTTTACCGAAAATAATTTGGTTATTATAATTTTATTATTGAATATTTGCAACAACAAAGTTCAATAGCTTACTGAGATGTTATCAAGAAAGGCGGAGGGATTAGACCCGTTGAAACCTTAGCAACCCTTTATATGTAAAGAAGGTGCTAAATTCTACTTGATTTTTTGATTCGTTTATCGAAAATCGGATAGATAACTAAATTTAATTACAGTTCTGTAATTATGATTTCTTTATAACATTTTTCTAATAAGTACACTTTACAAAAAGTGCATTTGACTTTTGGTTTAATTTAATGTATTAACTCAAAAAAAACTAGAAAAATGAGTACTCAAAAATTCGCAACCCAAGCGTTGCACGCCGGACACAATGTGTCAGAAAATGGAGGAACAAGAGCCGTTCCAATTTATCAATCTACTGCGTATGTATTTAATAATTCGGATCATGCCGCTAATTTATTTGCACTCGCAGAGCCAGGAAATATTTATACACGTATAAATAACCCAAC
>JAQXCA010000042.1 GCA_029252105.1 Flavobacteriaceae bacterium
CATTGGTTACACGCTGAAAATCCAGCAGAATTTTTCCACAACGTCCGTACGTTTATCACTTGATTCACATAAGTTTAAAAATGTTTGTGAGGCGATAAAAATATTGTATTTTTGCCACCCAATTTTTATTTCATTACAATGAATATTACAAGAGAAAACATTGACACGTTAAACGCCGTTGTTAAGATTGATATTGCGAAAGCTGATTATTCTGAAAACGTAGAGAAAATTTTAGCAAACTACCGTAAAACAGCTAATATCCCTGGCTTTAGAAAAGGACAAGTCCCAATGGGCTTGGTCAAGAAGCAATATGGAAAATCCGTATTGGCAGACGAAGTTAATAAAACCCTTCAAGAGGCTTTAGGGAAATACCTAACAGATGAAAAATTAGATGTTTTAGGAAGCCCATTACCAAAAGCTCAAGATGATTTGGATTGGAGTCAAGAGGATTTTTCATTTGAATTTGAAATCGGGTTGAGCCCAGAATTTGAAATCAAGTTAAAAGCTAAAAAAGCCCTTACTAAATATACCATTACTGCCGATAAAAAAATGATTGATGATCAACTAATCAACATTCAAAAACAATACGGAAAGTTAGTAGCTAAAACAGCAGTTACAAAAGACGATGAAGTTACTGGAGTGTTTTTTAATGACGCGGAAGGTATCGAAGCCACTGCAACCGTAACGTTAGATAAACTAAAAGGAAAGTCTAATTCAAAAGCCTTTTTAGGGGCTAATGTTGACGATGTTTTGACTTTAGGAACTAAAGGTTTATTTAACGATGCTCAAGACTTGATGACCTATTTAAAAGTAGATCACGACACCGCTCATGGATTAGACATTCAGGTTACCTTCACTATTAGTGAAGTTAATACAAGAGAATTAGCAGATTTAGACCAAGATTTATTTGATAAGTTATTTGGCCCAGGAGTTGTAACTTCAGTTACTGAGCTTAGAGCTAAAATTACAGAGGATGCTGAAAAGCAATTTATACAACAAGCAGATCAAAAATTCTTGAACGATGTTACAGAACATTTAGTAGAAAACACAAAGTTTGATTTACCAGTTCAATTTCTTAAAAAATGGATTCAGACCGCTGGCGAAACAGAACTAGATGAGGCACAAGCCAAAGCGGAATTTGAAAAGTCAGAAAAAAGCATGCGCTATCAATTAATCGAAAGTAAGCTTGTTGTGGATAACAGCCTTCAAGTTAACTTTGAAGATCTGAAAGCCTACACTTCTGAAATGATTAAAGGACAAATGGCGCAGTATGGCCAAATGAATCCAACAGAAAAAGAAATTGAAGATATTGTGGCGCGTGTACTTTCAAATCAAGAGGAAGTAAAGCGTATTTCTGAGCAGCTGACAAGTCAAAAATTATTAGAGTTCTACAAAGAAAACGCTAATTTTAAAGATAAAAAATTAACCTATGAAGCCTTCGTTAAAGAGGTTTATGGAAAGTAATTTTTAGAATAAATCAAGTCAAAAACACTTCTTAGGAAGTGTTTTTTTATACCCTTAAAACAAGTTTTAAATTAGAAATAGTTTTATATTTACATTCTAAAAACCTAAAAAAAGTATTATGGATTACGGAAATGAATTTAAAAAATTCGCCATCAAAGATCAAGGGATTAGCAGCACGTATTATGATAAAATAGTAAGCAGTATGACCCCTATGGGTTTGACGCCAAACATAATTGAAGAGCGTCAAATGAATGTTGCTGTTTTTGATGTATTTTCTAGATTAATGATGGATCGTATTATATTTATGGGTACAGGAATCAATGATCAAGTGGCCAATATTATTCAAGCTCAACTCTTGTTTTTAGAAAGTACTGATGCCAGTAAGGATATTCAAATTTACATCAACTCACCAGGTGGAAGTGTCTATGCAGGTTTAGGAATTTACGATACGATGCAATTGATTAAGCCCGATGTAGCAACAATTTGTACAGGAATGGCAGCTTCTATGGGTGCGGTATTATTGTGTGCAGGTGCCAAAGGAAAACGTAGCGGATTGACGCACTCTAGAGTTATGATTCACCAACCTCTAGGTGGCGCCCAAGGGCAAGCCAGTGATATCGAAATTACGGCACGTGAAATTTTAATTTTAAAAGAAGAACTTTATAAGATCATTAGTAAGCATTCAGGTCAAGATTATGACAAAGTATACGCAGATAGTGATCGTGATTATTGGATGAAATCTGATAAGGCATTAGAATACGGAATGATTGATGAAATTTTAACTCGAAGCTAAAACCCTTCCCAATACGTTATGGCAAAAGAAGAATTAGACTGTTCATTTTGTGGCAAGAAAAAAGCCGATACCAATTTACTCATAGCAGGAATTGATGCGCATATTTGTGACCGTTGTATAGAGCAAGCCAATGGCATTGTTATCGAAGAAGCGAAGCAAGATAATAGTACTGGACTCACTTCGGATGTCATGCTAAAAAAACCACAAGAAATAAAAGCTTTTTTGGACGACTATATTATTGGTCAAGAACAAACCAAAAAAGTAATGTCTGTAGCGGTGTATAACCATTACAAGCGTCTATTGCAACCGCCTAACGACGACGATATTGAAATCCAAAAAAGTAATATTATTATGGTAGGGCAAACAGGAACTGGAAAAACCTTGATGGCCAAAACCATAGCAAAAATGCTTAACGTTCCACTAGCCATTGTTGATGCTACAGTACTAACCGAAGCAGGTTATGTTGGTGAAGATGTGGAAAGTATGCTTACACGTTTATTGCAAGCTGCCGATTACGATCAAGAAAAAGCAGAACGTGGAATTGTATTTATTGATGAAATTGATAAAATCGCCCGTAAAAGTGATAACCCCTCCATTACTAGAGATGTTTCTGGAGAAGGTGTACAACAAGCCCTTTTAAAATTATTAGAAGGAACCGTTGTAAATGTTCCACCAAAAGGTGGACGAAAACATCCAGATCAAAAATTCATAGAAGTCAATACGGAAAATATTTTATTTATTGCTGGAGGTGCTTTTGATGGTGTTGATCGTCATATTTCTAAGCGACTCAATATGTCAGCAATTGGCTATAAAGCTTCTCATGATGAAGAGCAAATTGACTCCGAAAACTTAGTACAATATATCATTCCTAAAGATTTAAAAGACTTTGGCTTAATCCCTGAAATTATTGGGCGTCTCCCCGTACTTACTTATATGAATCCGTTGGATGAGGAAACGTTAAGAGCGATTTTAACCGAGCCTAAAAACTCACTTATAAAACAATATAAAAAGCTTTTTGAGATGGATGAAATAGCACTCTCTTTCAAAGATGATGCTTTAGATTTTATTGTTAAAAAAGCGATTGAATATAAACTAGGAGCTCGTGGATTACGATCCTTATGTGAAGAAATTCTTACCGATGCCATGTTTGTGCTTCCAAGTAGCGATGAAACCGCTTTGGTTGTCGATAAAGCCTATGTTAAAAAACACTTGACACGAACACAAATTAAACGTCTCAAAGCCGTTTCCTAAATCATTTCTAAGAGTTCTTCTAAAAACTGACGCGAGTTGGACAGACGCGGCACTTTGTGCTGACCTCCTAATTTGTTGTTTCGTTTCATCCATTTATAGAATAAGTCCTCTTGTGCTACATGAATTTTAGGTTCATTTAAAGTAATGTTATTGTAGCGTTTGGCTTCGTAGTCAGAATTTAAAGCTTTTAAAGCATTGTCCAGAAGCTCCACAAAATACTGCAAATCTTTTGGGGGCGTTTTAAACGCTATAATCCATTCATGAGCACCTTTAGATTTTCCTTCCATAAATATGGGTGCGACCGTATAATCGATAAGCTCTGTTTTGGTTTTTTTAGTGACGATTTTTATTGCCTTATCCGTGTTTTCAATAATTAATTCTTCACCAAAAACATTTATAAAATGCTTTGTTCTCCCTGTAACTTTGAGGCGATAAGGTGCTGTTGAGGTAAATGTCACCGTGTCTCCAATTTTATAGCGCCATAAGCCCGCATTGGTCGTCACTATAATCGCATAATTTTTACCCTTTTCAACTTCGGATAATGAAATGACTTTTTCAGTTGCTGTTCCATAGGTATTCATAGGGATAAACTCATAAAATATGCCGTAATCTAACATTAGTAAAAGTTCATTAGATTGGTTGCGGTCTTGAATTGCAAAAAAACCTTCGGAAGCATTATAAATTTCGTAGTATTTTACCGACTTTGAGGGGATGATCGATTTAAATTGATCAACATAAGGCAAGAAACTAACGCCGCCATGAAAGTACACTTCCAGATTTGGCCAGACATCTAGAATCGTTTTTGTTCCAGAAGTTTCTAAGACATTGTTAAGCAATACCAACATCCAAGATGGAACTCCAGCCAGGCTGGTTACATTTTCATTAATCGATTCATTAACGATCGCCTGCATTTTATATTCCCAATCACTCATCAAGGAAACTTTATTGCTTGGCGTGCTGCTAAATTCTGCCCAAAACGGCATGTTGTGAATTAAAATTGCGGATAAATCTCCAAAAATAGTTCCGTTTTCTTCATACAGTTCTTTACTGCCTCCTAAGCGTAAATTTTTCCCATTAAAAAGAGTAGAGCTCTCATTATTATTCAAATACATACACAATAAATCTTTACTCGCTGCATAATGACAATCTTCTAAAGAATCGGAGCTAACAGGGATAAACTTACTTTTCGCGTCTGTGGTTCCACTCGATTTCGCAAACCATTTTATTGGTTTTGGCCAAAAGATATTATGCTCACCTTTTCGAGAACGTTCTATTAAATTTTGATAATCTTCATAGGAGGAAATAGGAATGCGTTGAGAAAATTCGCGATAATTGTGAATTGATTTAAAATCATAGGTTTTTCCAATTTCTGTGTCTTTAGAAATTGTCAAAAGATTCATAAGCAATTCATTTTGAACTTCATGCGGGTATTTAAGAAACAAATCAATTTGATGAAATCGCTTCTTTAAAAACCATGATGCCACAGAATTTACTAATGGAATTGCCATATAATTGCATATATTTACAATGCTAAATGTAATAAAAATCTGCTAATGCTGTATCAAGGAGTTTTAACTAAAATGGAAACAGAATTTTCTCAGCCTATTCAATATTTTTTAGTGCTTGAAAATGACATCCTAAACATGAATCAGTTACTAAATAAGACACTCACACTTTCTTTTGTCAAATACCAGTGTTTAAATTGTAGTAGTGAAGCGCCTATTTTTAGACAAGGCTTTTGTAAATCGTGTTTCTTCGAACTTCCGCAAGCCGCCGATTGGATCATGCGCCCTGAACTGAGCAAAGCACACCTCGATCAAGAAGAGCGCGATTTGGACTATGAAAAACGGGTTCAGCTTCAGCCTCATATTGTGTATTTGGCCAACTCTAGCAATGTCAAAGTAGGTGTCACGCGTAAAACTCAAGTGCCCACCCGTTGGATCGATCAAGGTGCACAAGAAGCACTCGAGATTGTAGAGGTTCCAAACCGCTATTTGGCAGGCGTCACAGAAGTTGCACTTAAAAAATATGTTAGCGATAAAACCAATTGGCGTGAAATGCTCAAAGGAACAGCAACAGATGAAAACTTAGAAGACTGGCGTTCGCGCCTAGCAACGTACATTCCTGAAGAAACGAAACCCTATTTTTTAGCCAATCAAAAATCATTAAAACTAGAATTTCCTGTTCACAAATACCCAGAGAAACCAAAAAGTTTGAACCTCACCAAAACCCCTGTGTATTCTGGAGTTTTAAAAGGCGTTAAAGGGCAATATCTTATTTTTGAAGACAATACGGTCTTTAATGTACGAAGTAATGAAGGACTGGTTGTGGGACTAAATGTTTCTTAGTCGATTGGTATTTCTTGATTCACTTCTAGTTTAAATCGTTTTCTAAACCAATACACGCCGAGATATAAAAACGGTGTATCCAAAGCGGCGATGATTACTTTAAAAGCAACGCCTGCAATGAGCAGTCCTAAGAATAAATCCCATTCAATTTCTCCAAACAAACAGAGCAGTAATAAAACAGTAGCCGTATCTATAAATTGAGACAAAAATGTAGAACAGTTATTTCGCAACCAAAGGTGTTTGCCTTTAGTCAGTTGTTTCCAGTAGTGGTAAATTTGGATGTCTATAAATTGTGCAAATAAATAGGCCAACATACTGGCCAATACGGCAATTGAGGTGCTGCCAAATACCTCCGAAAACATCCCGTCTGAAACAGGAGACCAATCCGTTGCAGGCACCAAATTTGCGACAAAAATAATCCCCATAGAAAAAATAGAGGCTAAAACACCACCAACCACCACTTCGTTTGCTTTTTGTTTGCCATAAATTTCACTGATCAAATCGGTAATTAGAAATGTAATGGGATAGGGGAGGATCCCTACCGATATTTCAAACAATTTGACGCCAAAAACGGGTGTTTCTATTGGGTAGAAAAAAAAGAATTTTTTAAAAATTAAATTTGACACTACCAATGAGGTGATAAATAATATCCCAAGAAGTAAATAAATGCGTCGCGCTAATACCTTATCTTTAATAGTCATGTAAATTGTCAATAAATACTTTGGTAAAGATATAATATTAATCTTTCTTTTACTTAATTTGCTAGATCATATGACGCACGAAAAAACGGTTTTAATTGGAATTGGAAGCAACACTGGAGATAAGGTTAATCACCTTCAATCGGCTATAGATGCTATCCATACACAAATTGGGAGTATCGATCAGCTTTCTAGGTTGTATCAAACGCCAGCTTTAGGATTTGAAGGTGCAGATTTTATAAATGGATGCCTAAAAGTATCCACGCAACTTGAAGCCTCACAAGTGTTGGACAAACTATTGGCTATTGAGCAGCACTTAGGGCGAATTCGTTACGATGACGGTCAGTACCACTCCCGAACTATAGATTTAGACCTGTTGTTTTATGACAGTTTGATTTCAAAATCAGAGCGTTTAGAATTACCACATCCAAGATTGCATGAGCGTCGTTTTGTACTGCAACCTTTAGCGGATGTTGCTCCCGATTTTGAACACCCTGTTTTAAAGCACTCCATTAGCAAACTGCTAGAAAACTGTAAAGATGACAGCCCGTTGACACCTTTAGAGGACCGGCTGACGAATCCGATGCAGTCCTTTGATTTTTCAAACTATAATTTTATTGCTATTGAAGGAAATATTGGCGCAGGAAAAACCAGTTTGACCCATATGATGTCTCATGATTTTAATGCCAAAAAAATCTTGGAGCGTTTTGCAGACAATCCTTTTTTGCCAAAATTCTATGAAGATGCAACCCGTTATGCCTTTACTTTAGAAATGTCTTTTTTGGCCGACCGCTATCAACAAATATCAGATGATTTATCGCAGTTAGATTTATTTAAAGATTTTATTGTCAGTGATTACGATGTATTTAAGTCGCTTATTTTTTCTAAAATTACGCTAAGTGAAGATGAGTTTATGTTGTACCGTAAGTTGTTTTATCAAGTTTATAAAGACATTGCACGTCCCGATTTATACATTTATCTCTATCAAAACACCGAACGTTTACAGGAGAATATTCGCCTCAGAGGGCGCGATTATGAACAAACCATCGAATCGAGTTATTTGGATAAAAT
>JAQXCA010000080.1 GCA_029252105.1 Flavobacteriaceae bacterium
GGCCTGACTATCCCTCAGATGAAGATTATCTTTGGAATGAAGATGAATATTAAAAAACTCAAAAATTATTTAAAAAAGTCTCAATAGAGGCTTTTTTTTTGTTTATTTCACAATCAAAATAACAACAAACTGTATCTTTGACTGTCTTTACAGTTAAAGATTATTAAAATAAAACCCTAAAATGAGTTTACTGAATTCGGTACTAAAAGTATTCGTTGGAGATAAATCCAAACAAGACGTAAAGGCAATCATGCCCGTCGTTAACAAAATAAAAACATTTGAAGCCGCTACTGCAGCCTTAAGCAATGATGCTTTAAGAGCAAAAACGGATGAATTTAAAGCGACTATTTTAGAGGCTTGTAAATCACTCGAAGATACCATTGCAGCTTTGTATGTAGAAGCAGATACCACAGAGGATATTGATAGAAAAGAAGACATCTATCAAGAAATTGATGGCTTAAAAGATGATGTATATGCCAAAACACAAGAGGTTTTGGATGACATCCTTCCTGAAGCCTTTTCGGTGATTAAAGAAACAGCTAAACGTTTTGTGAACACGCCTCAGATTGAAGTGACTGCAAGTCCATTTGATCGCGAGCTTTCGGGAACAAAAGATTATGTTACACTAAACGGCGATAAAGCCCTTTGGGCCAACTCTTGGGATGCTGCAGGAAAAGCAATCACTTGGGATATGGTACATTATGACGTACAGCTTATCGGTGGTGTTGCAATGCATCAAGGAAAAATTGCAGAAATGCATACGGGAGAAGGAAAAACACTTGTAGCAACCTTACCAGTATATCTAAACGCCATCACAGGTAAAGGCGTGCATTTAGTAACCGTGAATGATTATTTGGCGAAACGAGATAGCGCTTGGATGGCGCCTATTTTTCAGTTTCATGGCTTAAGTATTGATTGTATCGATTACCATAAACCGAATTCACAAGAGCGTAAAAACGCTTATAATGCCGATATTACCTACGGCACAAATAATGAGTTTGGATTTGATTACTTAAGAGATAATATGGCACATACGCCAGATGATCTTGTACAACGTCCTCATCATTATGCGATTGTCGATGAAATTGATTCTGTATTGATTGATGATGCCCGAACACCCTTAATTATTTCTGGTCCTATTCCTCAAGGCGATCGTCATGAATTTATGGAGCTTAAACCTAAAGTAGAAGATATTGTTGGGATTCAACGCAAATACCTTACTGGGGTTCTTGTCGAAGCAAAAAAATTGATTGCTGCTGGCGATACTAAAGACGGTGGACTCCAATTATTACGGGTATTTAGAGGAATTCCAAAAAACAAAGCTTTAATTAAATTCTTAAGTGAAGAAGGGGTTAAACAACTCCTTCAAAAAACAGAGAATTTTTATATGCAGGACAACAATAGAGAAATGCCCACTGTGGATCAAGAACTCTATTATGTTATTGATGAAAAAAATAATCAGATTGAATTATCTGATAAAGGCGTTGAATATCTTTCTGGAAAAGACAACCCCGATTTTTTTGTAATGCCCGAAATAGGCATGGAAATTTCTAAAATTGAAACTCAAAACCTTCCAGCGGAAAAAGAAGCGGAACTCAAAGAAGAATTATTTAGAGAGTTTGGTGTCAAATCGGAACGTATTCATACCCTTAGTCAGCTGTTAAAAGCCTATGCCCTATTTGAAAAAGATATTCAATATGTGGTGATGGAAAATAAGGTGATGATTGTCGATGAGCAAACTGGACGTATTATGGATGGCCGTCGCTACAGTGATGGTCTACACCAAGCGATTGAAGCCAAGGAAAATGTAAAAATTGAAGCGGCAACACAAACGTTTGCTACGGTAACTTTACAGAATTACTTTAGAATGTACCGTAAGCTTTCTGGAATGACAGGAACAGCAGTGACGGAAGCAGGTGAATTTTGGGAAATCTATAAATTGGACGTCATCGAAATTCCAACCAACCGCCCTATTGCTAGAGACGATCGCGAAGATTTAGTTTATAAAACCAAACGTGAAAAATACAATGCGGTTATAGATGAAGTAACTACACTTTCTAAAGCAGGGCGTCCTATACTAATTGGAACAACTAATGTAGAAATTAGTGAGTTGCTAGGGAAAATGTTGAGTATTCGTAAAATTCCACACAATGTTTTGAATGCGAAGTTGCACAAAAAAGAAGCGGACATTGTTGCGGAAGCAGGACAACCTGGACAAGTCACTATCGCTACAAACATGGCGGGACGTGGAACAGATATCAAACTGTCTGAGCAAGTTAAAGCAGCAGGTGGATTGGCAATTGTGGGTACAGAACGTCACGATTCGCGTCGTGTAGACAGACAATTACGTGGACGTGCGGGACGTCAAGGCGATCCAGGAAGCTCACAGTTTTATGTGTCTTTAGAGGATAATCTTATGCGTCTTTTTGGTAGCGAACGTATTGCCAAAATGATGGACCGTATGGGTCTTGAAGAAGGAGAAGTGATTCAGCATTCAATGATTTCAAAATCGATTGAGCGGGCGCAAAAAAAAGTAGAAGAAAATCAATTTGGAGTCCGTAAACGTCTTTTAGAATATGACGATGTGATGAACTCTCAGCGTGAAGTGGTCTACAAACGTCGCTATAATGCCCTATTTGGAGAGCGTTTACGCGTTGATTTAGCAAATATGATTTATGACACCTCTGAAATTATTACAGAAGATAACAAAGCTAATAACGATTATAAAAACTTTGAGTTTGAATTGATTCGTTATTTCTCTATGAGTTCACCTATTACTGCAGATGAATTCTCTAGTATGACGGCTCAAGATATTTCTGGAACGGTATACAAAACTGCTTTTCAACATTATATCTCTAAAATGGAGCGTAATGCTGAATTGGCTTTCCCTGTGATTCAAAATGTTTATGAAACACAGCGTGATAAATTTAAGCGTATTGTGGTGCCTTTTACCGATGGTGTTAAATCATTGCAAGTGGTAACTGATCTTGAAAAAGCGTATCAAACCAACGGAAAACAATTGGTAACAGATTTTGAGAAAAACATTTCATTAGCGATTATTGACGATGCTTGGAAAACGCATTTACGAAAAATGGACGAGCTGAAACAATCGGTACAGTTGGCGGTTCATGAACAAAAAGATCCGTTATTGATTTATAAGTTTGAATCGTTTGAATTGTTTAAAACCATGATTGATCAGGTGAATAAGGATGTGATTTCGTTCTTATTTAAGGGTGAAATTCCTCAGGAAACAGCCAATGTAATTCAAGAAGCAAAAACACGCCGTCGTGAGAATACACAGACGTCTAAAGAAAATATCCAAAACTTAGACGAGCGTTCTGCAGCATCGAGAGCAGCAGGAAATACGCAACGCCAACCGCAAGTAGTGGAGACGATTACTAGAGACCAACCGAAAATTGGACGTAATGATCGTGTGACGATTAAGCATGTCATGAGTGGCGAGAAAAAGACCACCAAATACAAACAGGCTGAACCGCTTATTGCCAAAGGCGAATGGGTACTTACCAATGAATAAGTAACTATTGTTTACGAGAATAAAGGTTTAATGATCAAGTGTATATTTGTGTTAAACCCAAAACCGCCCTATGCATTTATCAGTAGTCAAGCATATATTAAAATAATCAGAAGCCATTGGATTTGAATTACCCAATGGTACATTAGTCCCTTCTTACTTTCATGTGACAGAAGTTGGAAAAATTACAAAACAATTCATTGATTGTGGGGGTACGGTCCGAAACGAGACCATGGTCAATTTTCAACTTTGGAGTTCAAACGATTATGTCCACGGATTGCACCCATAAAAACTATTGAGTATTATTGAACTTTCTGAATAAATTTTTAACATAGAAGACTTCGAAATTGAAGTCGAATATCAAGCAGACACCATTGGTAAATTCGGGCTCGATTTTGATGGGAAATACTTTTTACTCACTAAACAACAAACAGACTGTCTAGCTAAAGACAACTGTGGAATTGCAGAAAAACCAAAAGTCCGTTTATCGAATTTAAATACTTAAACGCTGTGTAGTGCGGGTGAAAATTGTTGCTAATATAACTTTAAAATCAAATTCGGATCGGGGCAATTATCACTATAATAGGCCAAACCATTTTGTGAAGAAACGCCTGGATAATCACCTTCAAAGCCATCTATATCTTTAATAATTTGAAAGTGTAAATGTGGCGCATAATCACCATTTACTTCTGAACTACCCAGCCATCCAATAGTTTGTTCTTTAACTACTTGTCTATTTTTACTTAAAGTTTTAATTGATGATCTAGATAAATGACCGTAGAGCGTATAAAACGTTACAGAGTCTATGCAATGTTTAAGGATAATTGTAGGCCCATAATCCCCAAAATTCGTATTATCTTTAAAACTATGCACAACGCCATCAAAGGCAGCAAGCACAGGTGTTTCAGAGGAGCACCACAAGTCAACTCCCAAATGAATATTACGTTCATCTGACAGGCTTTCAGCATTAAAATAGGCGCTTCTAGAATAAATAGATCGCACCTCTAAATAGCCGCCAAAAGCAATTAGTTTGTTTCGAGTTTGAAGGTAATTATTAATATATGTAATCCATGACTGGGAACAACTCGTGTCAAAATTTTCAAGTGCGTTATTGTCTTTTGATAAATCAATCGGCACATAAGATTCAAAATCAAGTATTGGCGCTATGACCTTGACTGGGGTTTTTGATAATCTAAATAAAAATGTATTAAAATCCATTGTAGTAAATAGGGCATAAAGATACGAACAATCAAAAAAATAATACTAATCTAAAAAATTAGATTAATTTAGCAACAATACGCTAAAGGTGAATACAAAGACATCAAATAAAACAACACTTCAAGAAAAAGCAGGGGTTTCAACACCAGATACCACGAGCCAACAGGCCATTTCTAATTTAAAAAAGAAACGCCAAGAACAGCCTTCAATAGCGGATTTACTAAAAGAAATCATAGCAGGAAACACAGCAGCATTGAGTCGTGGCATTACGCTGATTGAAAGTCATAATGCTGCACACAAAACTAAGTCGAATACTCTAATTCAAATGTGTTTAGAACACAGGAAACCCTCCATTAGAATTGGAATTACTGGAGTTCCTGGAGTTGGAAAAAGTACATTTATAGAAGCACTAGGAACCTATCTGACAGGGCTTGACAAAAAAGTCGCTGTACTGGCAGTGGATCCAACAAGCAGTTTAAGTAAAGGGAGTATTTTGGGCGACAAAACCCGAATGGAAACCTTGGTTAAAAATCCTAATGCATTTATCCGTCCATCAGCAGCCGGAGATGCTTTGGGAGGTGTAGCACGCCACACCAGGGAGGCCATCACCCTTTGTGAAACCGCAGGATACGATGTAATTCTGATTGAAACTGTTGGAGTCGGACAGAGTGAAACACTAGTGCACAGTATGGTTGATTTCTTCTTATTACTAAAACTCTCCGGAGCTGGCGACGAGCTTCAAGGTATCAAACGCGGCATTATCGAAATGGCAGATGCTATTATTATCAATAAAACTGATGGGGATAACCTTACGGCTGCAAAATTAGCTAAGATGGATTTTAAACGCGCCCTTCACCTCTACCCTACTAAAGCTTCTAAATGGACGCCTAAAGTGGTACTATGTAGTGCGCTTGAAAACAAAGGTATTGATGCCGCATGGGATTTAATTACGGATTATATAAATCACACGAATAATGACGGGTATTTTACCAAAAAACGACAAGAACAAAACGCCTTTTGGTTGCTTCAGACTATTGAAGACCAATTAAAAGATCGGTTTTTTCAGGACGAAACTATCGCAAAAGAACTAAAAACCCAAATGGCATTGATTGCGGACAATAAACGTTCACCTTTTGCAGTAGCTGAATATCTATTGAACCTTCACAAAACGGGCGTTTAGGCGACTAAAGATCGTATAAAACAAATAGCCCGCTAGTAATCCAAAAGACAAGCCACATACTATATCCAACGGATAGTGAAGTCCTAAATAGATGCGGCTGTATGCTACCACTATACTCCACATAATCATGATATAGATAAGCTTTTTGTAAACGGGTCGCAACATTAAACCGGTAAAAATAGCTGTTGCCATTGAATTGGACGAATGTCCAGAAAAGAAGCCATAACCCCCACATTTCCCCTGTCTGATAAACTCTAATATACCATCTTGCGCACAAGGACGAAGACGTTCAAAAGTAAATTTAAACAAATTGGTGGTTTGATCCGTAAACAAAATCATACCAGCAATAGATAATACAAGAATTACAATTCCTCTCGTTGTTAAGCGCTTAGCCATTAGGTAAAGTAAGACAATATACAAGGGAATAAAAGTCCGCTTATTTGTAACTATCAACCAAAACCCATCCCAAGTTGACGACCCTAAGTTGTTAAGATATAGCAATAGCGATCGGTCAAATTCAATCAGTTGGTCTAACATAATTAGTTGTCGTAAGTTGAAACTTCAGAATCATAAAAAGCAGTCGCTTCTGCAATAGCGGTTTCAGTTTCAGAGAGCAATTCCTCTTCATCTTGTGTATCAAAATCTTCTAACCACTCCACCTCATCGGTTTCCAAATTGATAATGAAACGTGGGAATTCTGTGTGAATCACATAAATGGCTGTTGGAAATTTGGTGTTATCTCCGAGAATAAATTTTGGCAATTCCATGCTTAACTGTTATTATGAGTTTGTATTAAACGGTTTGTTAGATATATAAATCTAATATATAAAAAAATTGATGCCGACCCTAATCCTACCAAGAGTCCAATCCAAATGCCTGTACTTCCATAGACGTCTTCTTTTCCAAGAAAATAACTTGTAGGGAATCCTATCATCCAATAAGACACAAATGTCATTAGAGTTGGTATTTTAACATCCTGCAAGCCTCTTAACGCGCCTAAGAATACGACTTGAATACTATCACTAATCTGAAATAAGGCCGCCACAAGTAATAATTTCGAAGCAATTGCTACCACTTCTTGGTTGTCCAAATAGTTATTTACATCTTTTAAATCGAGATAAAAGGTTGGGAACACATCGTGAAACACTAAGAACAGTAACGCAAAACATGAGGCAAATAGAATTCCCATCAAAAATATAGATTTCGCAATCCGTTGAAGTTCTATATAATTTTTCAATCCTTTTTGGTTACCAACTCGAATCATTGCTGTAACACTCAAACCCATAGCAATCATAAACGTCATCGAAGATAAATTCAATGCAATTTGATTTGCGGCTTGCGCATTTTTACCCAACGCTCCACTCAACCAGATTGCTGCGGTAAAAATAGCAACTTCAAAAAACATTTGCAGGGCGCTTGGTAAGCCAAGATTTATAATTTTCTTTAACATTAAATTATCCAAAATAAACAATTTAATACCTGTCACAAATGCTCGTGCTTTTATATTTTTTTTAAGTAAAAACCAGATGATAATTATCATGGCTACTCGCGAAATCAAGGTGCCAATACCTGCCCCAATAATTCCTAGTTTTGGGAATCCAAATTTCCCGAAAATCAATGCATAATTAAAACCTACATTTAAAATATTGGCAAAAATAGTGGCATACATCGCGTGTTTTGTCAAAGACAATCCATCACTAAATTGTTTGAATCCTTGAAAAATAATAAGCGGAACTAAAGATATCGCTACAATGTTCAAGTAAGGCATGGCGAGAACTACTACTTCTTCAGGTTGTTTCATGAAATACATGAGCGGTTTGGCCAATAAAATCATACCATAAAGCAGCAGACTTAAAACAATACATAAAAACAAGCCATGTTTAAATGCTGATTTTCCTTTTTTGAAGTCGTTTTCAGAATCTGCTTCTGCAACCAGTGGAGTTATTGCTGTTGAAAACCCTATCCCCAAAGACATGGCTATAAACAAAAAACTATTTCCTAGAGATACGGCTGCCAATTCTGCTGATCCTAATTGCCCTACCATAATATTATCTACAAGCCCAACAAACGTATGGCCTAGCATGCCCATTATCACGGGGGCCGCTAACTTCCAATTGTAGTTAAATTCTTTAGTTAGGTGTGCAAACATTCTAAAATAGGGTGTTAAAAAAAGCAGCTAAGAGCTGCTTTTGTTTATTCTTCTTCTTCTGTACTAGAAGTTTCGGATTTAAAATCGAGGAGCTTATGTTGGTGTAATAAATTGTACCAGTTTATAATTTTTTTGATATCACTTGGATAAACACGGTCTTCATCATAATCTGGAAGTACAGAGAAAAAATACGCTTCTAAATCATCTTTTGAAGCTTTCGGGCTCGTACTTGCTTGTCCGCCGTTCTCTTTGTCAAAAATCTTTGAGAATACGTCTTTTAATGGCAATTCTTCCGCTAGTGTATATATTGCAATTTCACTCAATAAGCTCACATTGCTGCTGATGCTTACCGAAATTCGCTTTTGATCAAGTAGCGATTCTGCAATAAACCCACCACGAGATTGGGCAATTAATTTGTATAAACCAGGTTTTTTGGCGATGGATAAAACTTTATCTAATTCCATGTATTGTATGTATTAATTTAAGATCGTTTTTTTGAAACATTTGGAAATCGCATGCGGTAATCCACACTTGTTTTTCCTTTTGATATATTACTCAATTTACCTTTTAATAAGCGTTTTTTTAAAGATGATACTTTATCGGTAAATAAAATCCCTTCAATATGATCATATTCATGCTGAATAACTCTCGCAATTAAGCCTTCATACTCTTCAATATGTGTATTGAAATCCTCGTCTTGATATTCAATTTTAATTTTTGGCTTTCTAAACACATCTTCACGAACGTTTGGAATGCTTAAACACCCTTCATTAAACCCCCATTCTTCTCCAGACTCTTCAAGGATTTTAGCATTTATAAAGGTTTTTTTAAATGCTTTCAACTCTGCTTGTTCTTCTACAGAATAGTCTTCATCTTCAGAAAAAGGAGAGGTATCAACTAAAAACAAACGAATTGAAAGTCCAACCTGTGGAGCAGCGAGTCCAACGCCGTAAGCGCCATACATGGACTCGTACATATTGGCTAGAGTTTCTTTCAAGTTTGGATGGTCTTTAGAAATTTCAGAGGCTCTTTTTTTAAGCACTGGATCTCCATAAGCCACAATTGGTAAAATCATAGTGCTAAATATAAGGGCTCAAAAATACGATTTTTGAAATTATAAAATAATACTTACATCATTATTTATTGTGAAGGTATGATTGTAAAATAAGTGTAGCGCTAATTTCATCTACTAGGGCCTTGTTTTTTCGTTGTTTTTTGTTGAGACCACTATCAATCATGCCTTCAC
>JAQXCA010000097.1 GCA_029252105.1 Flavobacteriaceae bacterium
CAACAGCTTAATCAATGCCTTTTAATCTGTTTCTTTTATTAAAAAAATATATCCCTCAGAAGCAAATTTTATATTAATCAAGGTTGATGACGCTAATAAGCGTTATGATGAACTTATAAAAAACGGCATTGTTGTAAGAAATCGTAGCTCACAATTGCATTGCGAAAATTGTCTTAGAATAACAGTAGGAACACCTTCTGAAAACGCTCAATTACTAACGCTATTAAACACACTAAAATGAAACCTGTATTATTTATAGATCGCGATGGAACGCTTATCCGTGAACCTGAGGATGAACAAATCGATTCCTTTGACAAGTTAGAATTTTATCCTGATGTATTTTCGAATTTAAAAAAGATTTGTCATGAATTAGATTTCGAAATTGTAATGATTACCAATCAAGACGGTTTGGGAACGGATGTATATCCAGAACACACGTTTTGGCCAGTACATAATTTCATCCTTGACACTTTTAAGAATGAAGGTATTGTGTTTGAGAAACAATTCATCGACCGCACCTTTGCAAAAGACAATGCACCAACGCGAAAACCTCAAACGGGCTTATTAACTGAATACTTTTCTGAAGCCTATGATTTAGAAAACTCTTTTGTGATTGGAGATCGTCTAACGGATATAGAACTCGCGAAAAACTTAGGTTGTAAAGGAATCTTTATTAATGATGAAACCCATTTAGGGGAAAATGAAATTTCCGTCAAACAAGAGGAACTCACTTCTTTTATCGCTTTAGAGACCAACCAATGGGAAGCAATTTATAGCTTTTTAAAGGCCAAACAACGTGTGGGCTCTGTTGTTAGAAATACCAATGAAACTAAAATAGACATCACCGTTAATTTGGACGGCACAGGAAAAAGTCAAATTGATACTGGAATCGCTTTTTTTGATCATATGCTAGATCAAATTGCGCGTCATGGTCAAATGGATTTGGATATCAAAGTTGTCGGAGATCTTGAAGTCGATGAACACCATACCATCGAAGATACAGCAATTGCTTTGGGGAATTTATTTAACACTGCATTGGGCTCAAAATTAGGCATAGAACGCTATGGGTTCTGTTTGCCAATGGACGATTGTTTGGCGCAAGTTGCTATTGATTTTGGGGGTCGAAATTGGCTCGTTTGGGACGCTGATTTTAAACGTGAGTACGTTGGTAAAATGCCCACAGAAATGTTTATGCACTTCTTTAAATCCTTTACGGATGGCGCCCGATGTAATTTGAATATCAAGGCCGATGGCACGAATGAGCATCACAAAATTGAAGCGATTTTTAAAGCGTTTGCTAAAGCCATTAAAATGGCAGTCAAACGCGATGTGAATAAAATGATTTTACCATCAACCAAAGGAACTTTAGACTAGATGAATGTTATTATAATCGATTACGGCGCAGGAAATATTCAAAGTATTCAATTTGCATTTCAACGTTTAGGTATAAACGCTAAACTTTCTAATTCTATTGATGAAATTTTGAGTGCTGACAAAGTGATATTTCCAGGAGTTGGTGAAGCAAGTCAGGCGATGCAAATGCTTAAAAAATCAAAACTAGACCTTTTAATCCCAACTCTTAAACAAGATGTATTAGGGATTTGTTTAGGAATGCAATTGTTGTGCAAACATTCCGAAGAAGGTGATACTAAAGGGCTTGGTGTTTTTGATGTTGATGTGAAACGATTTTCTAACGCTGTTAAAGTTCCACATATGGGATGGAATACCATTCAAAACTTGCAATCAGGTTTGCTCAAAGGCATTCCTGAAGACACCTATATGTACGCTGTTCACAGTTACTATGCTAGCATTGGGAAGCAAACCATAGCATGTTCAAAATATGAACTTGAATTCTCGGCAGCTTTACAATCTGATAATTTTTATGGTGTGCAATTTCACCCTGAAAAAAGCAGTAAAGATGGCGCTCAATTATTACAAAACTTTTTAAATTTATAACATGCGAATAATCCCTGCAATAGACATTATCAATGGACAGTGTGTTCGCCTAACTAAAGGCGATTACAGCACAAAAAAAGTCTATAATGAAAACCCTCTAGAAGTTGCTAAAATGTTTGAAGACGTTGGCATTGAACATTTACATGTAGTAGATTTAGATGGTGCAAAAGCACAGCATATCATCAACCACAACATCTTAGAGAGCATTGCATCTAAAACGAATTTAAAAGTTGATTTTGGCGGTGGACTAAAATCTGATGAAGACCTAAAAATTGCTTTCGAATCTGGTGCCCATCAAGTGACTGGAGGAAGTATAGCCGTTAAAAACCCAGCCCAGTTTCTAAATTGGTTGGAAATCTACGGTGCTGATAAAATTATTTTAGGTGCGGATTGTTTAGATCAAAAAATAGCCATTCAAGGGTGGCAAGAAGAGAGTGATAAAGAAGTGATTGCATTTATAAAAGAGTTTGTAGCCAAAGGGATAGCCTATGTGATTTGTACAGATATTTCCAAAGATGGCATGCTTCAAGGCCCGTCATTTGAATTGTATGAAACGATTTTATCCTCAGTTAATCCTGTAAAACTCATAGCTTCTGGTGGTATCTCTACCTTTAATGAATTGCCAAAATTAGCTGATTTAGGTTGTGAAGGTGTTATCATTGGTAAAGCCATTTATGAGGGAAATATCAGCTTAAAACAATTAGAAACCTATAAATTAAACCGCCCATAATTATGTTAGCCAAACGAATTATTCCATGCTTAGATATTAAGAACGGACGCACCGTCAAAGGGGTGAATTTCCTAAACCTTAGAGATGCAGGTGATCCTGTAGCATTGGCAAAACAATATGCAGAAAATGGGGCGGATGAATTGGTCTTTTTAGACATTTCAGCAACTTTAGAATCGCGTTCTACAACCATTGATATGGTTCGGAACGTGGCAGAACAAATTGATATTCCGTTTACTGTTGGTGGAGGTGTGAGTACTAAAGAAGGTGTTGAGTTGCTTTTAAAATCTGGAGCAGATAAAGTAGGAGTAAACTCTGCGGCAATCAAACGGCCCGAGCTCGTTAACGAGCTTTCTAAAGCCTTTGGAAATCAATGTATTGTGGTAGCCATTGATGCTAAACAAGTGGACGGCAAATGGCTTGTGCATTTGGCAGGCGGTACCATTCCAACGGATTTAGATTTATTTGAATGGGCGAAAGAAGTAGAAACTCGTGGTGCAGGTGAGATTCTATTTACCTCAATGAATAATGACGGTGTAAAAACAGGGTTCGCAAACGCTGCACTTGCACAATTGTCTGAAACAGTAAACATTCCTATCATTGCATCTGGTGGTGCAGGAACCATTCAACATTTTATAGATGTGTTTACAGATGGTAAAGCCGATGCTGCCTTAGCCGCAAGTGTATTTCACTTTGGTGAAATTGCTATAAATGATTTAAAACAAGAATTAAAATCTAATAAAATTAACATACGACTCTAATGGAAATTACTTATAACAGTGAAGGATTAATTCCTGCAATTATTCAAGATTCGACAACCAAAACCGTTTTAATGCTCGGCTATATGAATGCTGAAGCGGTTTCTAAAACTTTGAAAACAAATAAGGTAACCTTTTTTAGTCGCAGTAAACAACGCCTTTGGACAAAAGGGGAGGAGAGTGGTAATTTTCTTAGTTTAGATAGTTTGAAAAATGATTGTGATAATGATACGTTATTGATCCAAGCAACACCTCACGGACCAACCTGCCACAAAGGAACAGACAATTGTTGGAGTGAATCCAATATTGAATCTTTTGGTTTTATATCAACGCTCGAAACGATTATTACAGACCGAAAAGATAATGCATCTTCAGAAACGTCTTATGTTTCTGAATTGTTTGAGAAAGGACTAAATAAAATAGCTCAAAAAGTTGGCGAGGAGGCGGTTGAAGTTGTAATTGAAGCTAAAGACGACAACGCCGATTTATTTTTAAATGAAAGTGCCGATTTATTGTTTCATTACTTAATTTTGTTGCAAGCCAAGGGATTTAAACTCGAAAATGTGGTTGATGTTCTAAAATCAAGACATTAATTTTGTAACTCTTTTTAAAATTCCGACCTTGTAGTCATGTTGCAAAAGCGCTTTTTTTATTTGGTGAACGTTCAGTTTTTGGGGTATCGTTTTCATGGGTGGCAGAAACAGCCCAATACAAAAACGGTACATTTGATGATCGATCGTACCTTGAAGTTTATCCTTGGAGGACAAAAGTTTAAAACCCTAGGAGCAGGACGAACTGATGCTATGGTTTCGGCTAATGAAGCAGCATTTGAGTTGTTCTTAGATCAAGAGCCTTTGGACGATTTAAACACATTTCTAGAGCTATTTAATACAAATTTACCACAAGATATCCGAGTTTTACGCATCAAAGAAGTAGATGCTAAATTTAATATCATACAGGATTCTAAGTTAAAAGATTACCATTATGTGTTTGCGCAAGGCGATAAATTTCATCCGTTTGCAGCTCCGATTATGACCACTATTTTAGAAGTTTTAGATATCGAATTGATGAAAAAAGGCGCAAAACTATTTGAAGGTAAAAACAACTATAAAACCTATTGTTATAAACCCTCAAATGAAGGCGTGTATTATAGAGAAATAATCCGTTGTGAACTTGTAGAAAATACGCTTTACACTGCCAGTTTTTTTCCAGAGAAAAGTTATGTACTAAAAGTAATAGGTAAGGGGTTTGGACGCCATCAAATTCGGTTAATGATGGGTGCTTTGATCAAATTGGGACGTGGTGATATTGATTTAGACTATATTAAAAGTAGTTTGAAACCAGAAAGCGACTATGTGATGGATTATATCGCACCGGCTTCTGGCTTGATTTTACACAAGATTGAATTTAATACTTAAGTTATGATATCCAAAGACGTTCTTAGTTTCCTTAAAAAATTACAACAAAACAATAAGCGTGACTGGTTTGACGCGCATAAATCGGAATTTAAAGCCTTAGAATCTGGAGTAAAACAATTTTACGCACAGCTTTTTGAACAGTTAAACGTGGTTGATTCTATTGATACCTTTAAAATATTTCGCATTTACAGAGATGTGCGTTTTTCAAAGAACAAATTACCTTATAAAACCCATTTTGGAGGAAGTTTTCATCGCACCAAACCAGAGTTAAGAGGCGGCTATTATCTACACATTGCTCCTCAAAATGAGAGTTTTATTGCAACGGGGTTTTGGGATCCTAGCAAAGAAGACCTTTTTCGAATTCGAAAAGAGTTTGAAATTGATTCAGAAGAACTACGAGAATTGATGGCGCAGCCTGAATTTAAATCGGTTTGGGGAGCGTTGCAAGGCGAAGAACTAAAGTCGGCTCCAAGAGGTTTCGATAAGCTAGATCCAAACATCGATTTGATTCGGAGAAAACAGTTTATTTTTACTAAAAAATTCACAGATAAAGAAGTGCTTTCGAATGACTTTAAACAGCAAGTTATTAATGATTTTAAAGTTATTCGACCCTACTTTAATTATATGAGTTCTGTATTAACAACGAATTTAAATGGAGAATCTACGCTGTAGGCCCCAGTTCTGAGAGCAGTTGTACGTGACTAATTAGGCGTTCTTTAACGATCCCAATGATGCGTTTATTGAATGCAGAGGCATTAGTTTTATAAATGGTATATTCTTCTACAGTAAACAATCCAACAATCATATCTTTGAGGCTGTTTCTGAATGTACGATCTTTTACAACGGAGTTTTCTATGTAACTAATTTTATTCTCAGCTGACAACTCAAAAAATACATTTTTATAGGTAGTACAGAAATTTAAAAAAGCTGCAATTAAAAGGTCATTTTGAAACTTAATAATAGGGCGTAGAACACTATTTTGAAAGTATTCTTCAGATGACATCTCTGACTTAATCGCATCTGAAATAGAGTCTAGGCGTATAGATTTTATGCTTAAATCTCTTGTGCTCATTGGTTTATTATTTTAAAGATGTAAACACTGGTGTTTCCGATATTTCAAGATCAAAATCATTTACAGAGGCTATCATATGATCAAAAATATCAGCAATAATATATTCATAATTTGCCCAACGCTTGTCACTACTAAACGCATAAATTTCAATGGGTAAACCGTGTACAGAAGGTTGCAACTGACGCACCATAATCATCATGTCTTTATTGATCGCCGAATGCTGTTCTATAAAGGTTTCCATGTATTTTCTAAACACCCCAATATTGGTAAGGTTTCTACCGTTAATCAAAAGGGATTTATCAATATCATGCGTGGTATTATAGGAGTTGATGTCTTCTGAGCGTTGAAGAATGTAGTCGGAAATCAATTGAATTTTCGAGATGTTATTAATGTCAGCTTGACTTAAATTTTTCACACTTTCCATACGAATATTCAAAGACCGTTTGATACGTCTGCCTTTAGAATCATTCATTCCACGCCAGTTTTTAAACGAGTCAGAAATCAGGGCATAGGTAGGAATGGTGGTGATGGTATTATCAAAATTCTGAACTTTTACGGTGGCTAAGTTAATTTCAATAACATCACCATCGGCTCCAAATTTTTCAAAAGATATCCAATCGCCAATACGAACCATATCGTTAATAGATACTTGAATACTCGCTACAAACCCGAGAATGGTATCTCTAAACACCAAAATAATAATTGCAGATATGGTTCCTAAACCGGCAATAAATTCTAAAAAGGAAATCCCAGACACAATGGCAACAGTCGCAAAAATTCCCGTAAGCCAAACAAAAATCATAAACACCTGAATGTAGCTGTCTACGGGTTTGTCTTTAAGAAAATTAAGGGTTTTAAAGTATATTTTTAGAGAATTGAGAACGTTTCTAAAACCCCAAATCGTGAGAGCAATTCCAACAACTAATATGGTTTTTTCACTAAAGGCTTGCAGTTTTTCGAAGTCATAAAACAGACTTGGAATTAGCTTGTAAGTCAATATAAAAGGTATGATTTGTGCAATACTGCTTGGAACTCTATTCGCAAGCATGATGTCATCAAAATCCGTTTTAGATTTGTTTGCAATTTTGGTAAAGATTGCACGAATTATTCTTTTTATAATAAAGTCTATGATATAAATAAGTAGCGTTAGTCCTATAAATAGAATCGTAATACTAAGGTTAGTAGCAACATTTGAAGGCAAGCCCCAAGAACTCAACAATTGAACTAATAATTCTATAATATGTTTCATTAGGAAATTGTTTTTCTAAGTTTTTGTTCGACGACAAACGTGCCAAAAGGAAATACTGAAGCTAAAGCGATTAAAATAAAATGTTTTTTGAACCACAAGTTATCAAATCGCAATACTATAACAAAGGCGATGTACGCCATAAATAGAAAACCATGTGGCATTCCAAGTAATT
>JAQXCA010000100.1 GCA_029252105.1 Flavobacteriaceae bacterium
GACAAAAAAAACTATTTTTTTAGATAAAGATCGTGAGGTTGTACAATCAAATGATATAGATGGTACATTAGTTAGTATTGATAATGAAGTCTACTACAAAATTTCTAACAGTGATAAAATGCGACCATTTTTCATGAGCATTGTTAGCGATTCCAACCATTGGATGTTTATTTCTAGTAATGGAAGTTTAACTGCAGGAAGAAAAAATTCTGAATTCGCATTATTTCCATATTACACGGATGATAAAATTACTGAAGCTGCTGAGATAACGGGAAGTAAATCGATTTTTCAAGTTCATAAAAATGATGACATTCATTTATGGGAACCCTTTTCGGACCGCTTTGCAGGGAAGTATAAAACTACTCGAAATTTATATAAAAATGAGTTTGGAAATAAAGTACTGTTTGAAGAAATTAATCACGATTTAGAGCTTACTTTTCAATACCAGTGGAATTCTACAAATACTTTTAAAAATAAAAAAAAATCTAAGCTTATAAATACTTCATCATCAAATGTTGAAATAAATATTCTGGATGGTATTCAAAACATTTTGCCGTATGGTGTTGGTAGCGATTTGCAAAATGCAAGTAGTAATTTAGTAGATGCCTATAAACGAAGTGAGCTAGATAAAAGTTCAGGTCTAGGGATTTATGCGCTGAGTGCTATAATTGTAGATAAAGCGGAACCTAGTGAAGCTTTAAAAGCAAATGTAGTTTGGTCTCTAGGATTAGAGAATGCTAAGTACTTATTGTCGTCATTACAATTGGATAGTTTTAGAAAACAGCACGAGCTTGTTGAAGAATCAGATATTAAAGCTGAAAAAGGTGCCTATTTTATTAATTCAAAAATTGTTCTATTAGCAAAAGAAACCAAAGACTGGTTGCTTGTTGCAGAAGTTAATAAAAATCATTCTGCGATTGCAAAACTGATTAATCAAATCAAAATCAATGATGGTTTAGTGGAACTGATCAACGAGAAAATTGAAAAAGGAACAACGCGTCTGATTGCTTTAAACGCAGCGTCAGATGGATTACAACTTTCGGCTGACAAATTTAAAGATACTCGTCATTTTGCAAACACCTTATTCAATATTATGAGAGGTGGTATTTTTGATGACAATTATCAAATTGAAAAATGGGATTTTAAAAATTACCTTTCAAAAGCCAACAAAAAAGTATACAGAACAACTGAAGATAGTGTAGGGAAACTTCCTGAAGTTTTTTCACTTTCCGTGTTACAAGAATTAGCTTACGAAGTTGATGACACCAACTTTAGACGTTTGTGTTTTGAGTACATGCCATTAAAATTTAGCCGTCGACATGGAGATCCTAGTCGACCTTGGAATAAATTTTCTATCAACACTAAAAGTGAAATTGATGGTTCAAAAATATTAGATTACGAAGGGAACTGGCGTGATATTTTTCAAAACTGGGAAGCCTTAGCACATTCGTACCCTGCGTTTATCGAGAGTATGATTCATAAGTTTTTAAACGCAACTACTTTTGATGGTTACAATCCTTATAGAGTCACCAAAGGTGGTTTCGATTGGGAAATTATTGAGCCAGACGATCCATGGTCATACATTGGGTATTGGGGTGATCACCAAGTGATTTATTTACTTAAGTTTTTAGAGTTTATTGAAAAACATCAACCCGAAAAATTAGCAACACTTTTTGATAAAGATTTGTTTGTATATGCTAATGTTCCTTATAAAATTAAAAGTTACGAGGCTTTACTTGAAAATCCAAAGGACACTATCGAATTTGATGAAGCGCTTGATCACAAAATTAGAGAACAACGCTTAGAACTTGGAGCGGATGGTGCTTTACTTCGCGATGAGAATCGATTTATTGTCAAAGTTAATTTCATTGAAAAAATTCTTGCTACAACACTAGCGAAATTTTCAAACTTTATTCCAGAAGGTGGAATTTGGATGAACACGCAACGTCCAGAATGGAACGATGCCAACAATGCGCTAGTAGGTAGTGGAGTTTCTATGGTAACGTTATATTACCTGCGCCGTTTTATGAAATTTTTTGATTCTGTTATTGTGCAATCAGATTTGGAAACTGTAGAAGTTTCTAAAGAACTTGTAGCTTTTTTCAATGCGATTTTGTCAACATTTAAAGACAATCAAAATTTACTATCCGGGCGTATCAATGATACAGACCGTAAAGTAATTTTAGATGCTTTAGGCGCTGCTGGTAGTACGTACAGAAACCAAGTGTATACACATGCGTTTTCTGGAAGAAAAGAGAATATTTCAATTAGCGATTTAAAAGAATTTATTAAAGTTAGTTTAAGCTATTTAGAACATTCAATTAGCGTTAATAAACGAGAAGATAACTTATATCATGCGTATAATTTAATGACGGTTAACGATGATAATAGTGTTTCAATTTCATATTTAGATGAAATGCTAGAAGGTCAAGTTGCGGTATTAAGTTCGAAATATTTATCTAGTGAAGAGTCATTATCAGTACTGAACGCGATGAAAAAAAGTAAACTTTTCCGTCCCGATCAGTACAGTTATTTATTATATCCTTACAAAGAATTAAAAGGGTTTATTGAACGAAACACAATTTCAGCAGCTGCGATCTCAACATCAAAATTATTACAACACTTAGTTGCTGAAGAAAATGTACAAATTTTAGAGAAAGACGTCAATGGAGTTTTCCATTTTAATGGAAACTTCAAAAATGCCAATGATCTTAGAGCTGCTTTAGTAGAGCTTTCTGAAACCGCTTACAATGAATTAATACTTGAGGAAACACCAAAAATCCTACAGATTTTTGAAGACGTTTTCAACCATAAAGCGTTTACAGGGCGTTCAGGAACATTTTATGGATATGAAGGTTTAGGGTCTATTTACTGGCATATGGTTTCGAAACTGCAATTGGCTGTTTTGGAAACCTGTACCACTGCTATCGAAACTGCGCAGAATGCTACTGATATAGGTAACTTATTAGATCACTATTATGAAATAAATGCAGGTATTGGGGTTCATAAGTCGCCAAAATTATATGGCGCTTTCCCAACGGACCCGTATTCACACACCCCTGCAGGAAAAGGTGCTCAACAACCTGGAATGACAGGTCAAGTAAAAGAAGACGTGTTATCGCGTTTTGGAGAACTAGGCGTTTTCGTTTCCGAAGGAAAACTAGGATTTAACCCTTGTTTATTGCGTAAAAATGAATTTTTAAAAGAAAGTAAACTATTTCATTACATCGCTCTACCTAAGAAACAAGATAGTATTTTGATTTCAAAAGATTCACTGTGTTTCACGTATTGTCAAGTTCCTGTGATTTACACAATTGCAGAAGAAGATGGGGTGTCTGTAAACTTTAGCAATGGAAACACTAAAACGTTTAAATCCTTAAGCTTAGATAAAGAAATAAGTGAACAAGTATTTAGTCGTAATGGAGAAATTATTCAGATAAACGTACACATTAATAACAGTCGTTTAAAATAATCTTTATGTGGTATTATGAGAAAAACAACTTTAATATTAAATTTAATACTGCTTGTTTTTCTTGTAATATCCTGTAAAAAAAATCAGCCAATAAAACTTATACCAATCGATCAAAAACAAAAAGAAGTGACCGCTAAAGATATATTAGGAAATTCAGACTACTTGGCTATCTCTTATGGAGGGTATCGAAAATCATCTAGAGATTTCCAACCTACTGTTCGAGAACTCAAAGAAGATATGAAAATTCTTCATGCTATGAATATTCGAGTATTAAGAACATATAATGTTCAATTAGCCCATGCTTCAAACATTTTGAAAGCTATACGTGAATTGAAAAATGAAGATCCAAACTTTGAAATGTATTTAATGTTAGGGGCTTGGATAGATTGTTTAAATGCTTGGACTGATAGACCTGTAAACCATAATGTCGAAAGTGCCCAGAACGTGGAAGAAATTGATCGTGCAGTAGCGTTGGCAAATCAATATTCAGACATTGAAAAAGTTATTGCTGTTGGGAAAGAGGCCATGGTAAAATGGGCAACATCTTATTTTGTGCAACCTAATGTGATTTTAAAATGGGTTTCATATTTACAAGAATTAAAACAAACAGGAAAGTTATCAAAAGACATTTGGATTACGAGTTCTGATAATTTTGCATCATGGGGTGGTGGAGACCCACAATATCATACCGATGATCTTACAAAATTAATAAAAGCTGTGGATTACTTGTCTGTTCATACATATCCAATGCACGATACACATTATAACCCTGTTTTTTGGGGTGTTTTTGGAGAAGAAACTCAGCTCTCTAGTTTAAAACGAATTGATATTGCTATGAATCGCGCAAAAAATTATGCGATTTCTCAAACGGATAGTGTAGCCAACTATATTAAAAGTTTAGGCATAAAAAAACCAATTCATATAGGAGAAACAGGTTGGGCAAGTGCATCGAATGGGTTTTATGGATCTAAAGGCTCCAAAGCAACCGACGAGTATAAGGAAGCCCTTTTTTATAATAATATGCGTCAATGGACAACTCAAAGCAATATGTCATGTTTCTATTTTGAAGCTTTTGATGAACCATGGAAAGATGCTCATAACAAGGGTGGATCTGAAAACTATTTTGGTTTATTCACAGTAGATGGTAAAGCAAAATATGTACTCTGGGACTTAGTAGATCAAGGTGTTTTTGACGGACTTACTCGTAACGGAAAACCGATCACGAAAACCTATAATGGTAATAAAGAAGCCTTATTACTCGAAGTTGAATTACCACCAGTAAAAAATAAATTATAATTAATCTCTAAAATAAGTAGTTTGAAAATTTATCATTTTTTAATATTATCACTAATGCTTACAGCGTGTACCTCCAAACAATCTTTAGAAGTTACAGTCTATGAAACTTCTGAAAATGGAAATAAGTTAGCTGAAGTTTCAGAATTTGAAATCTCAGAAAATCCTTCTAAAATTCAATTGAATCCAGAAACAATATTTCAAACAATCACTGGTTTTGGTGGTTCATTCACCGAATCATCTGCGTATTTACTAAATCGTTTGAGTAAAAAAAATAGAGACACTATATTAAACGCTTACTTTAGTGAAGATGGCGCCAACTATACGCTAACACGTACTCATATAAGTTCTTGTGATTTTTCATTAAATAATTATACTTACGCACCAATCGCCGACGATATGGAGCTAAAACATTTTAGTATTGAAGAAGATAGAGACGATTTAATCCCAATGATAAAAGATGCTATGGCAATCTCTAAAGAGGGCTTTAACATCATAGCATCGCCTTGGACTGCTCCGCCATGGATGAAAGACAATAAAAATTATGTGGGCGGTAAATTATTGCCAGAGTATTATAGTGCGTTTGCGTTATATTTCTCAAAATATTTAGAAGCTTATAAAAACGAAGGTATTGATATTTGGGGATTAACTCCCGTAAACGAGCCCCATGGAAATGGAAATAATTGGGAGAGTATGGAGTTTTCACCTGAAGAAGAGACCGATTTTGTTCAAAATTATTTGGGTCCAAAATTAGAAAATGTTGGGAGGACTGACATTAAAATTTTAGGCTATGATCAAAACAGAGATGGCTTAAAAGAGTGGGTAGATGAGATGTATAAAGACGATGCGTCTTCTAAATACTTCTCAGGAACCGCTATTCATTGGTATGAAAGCACCTATGATTTTTTCCCTAAAGCATTACAATATGCGCATGAAAAAGCACCTAATAAATACTTAATTGAAACCGAAGGCTGTATAGACTCAGAAATACCAAAATGGCAAGACGACAAATGGTACTGGTCTAAAGATGCAACGGATTGGGGATTTGATTGGCGAGAGCAAGAAAAAAAATATTTACATCCAAAATATGCTCCTGTTAACAGATATGCCAGAGATATTATTGGCTGCCTAAACAATTGGGTAGATGGTTGGGTAGATTGGAATATGGTCTTAGACAGACAAGGGGGCCCAAACTGGTTTAAAAACTGGTGTGTAGCCCCAGTAATTGTCGATCCAGACAACGATGAAGTATACTTTACGCCACTCTACTACACGATGGCACATTTTAGTAAATACATCCGACCAGG
>JAQXCA010000105.1 GCA_029252105.1 Flavobacteriaceae bacterium
TAAAAGTAAAGAAACAAAATGTCAAAATTTAAAAAGAAAACTGACGGAGGCATACCAGCGATTTCCACGGCTTCGCTTCCAGATATTGTATTTATGTTACTGTTCTTTTTTATGGTAGCTACTGTGATGCGTGAAAACTCACTTAAAATCAAAAATGCGCTTCCTGTTGCAAATCAAGTTGAGAAACTCGATAAGAAAAACCCTGTTAGTTATATCTACATGGGTAAACCAAGTACGGGTTATGAGAAATTTGGAACAGAATCAAGAATTCAATTGAACGATCAATTTGCAGAGCTTTCAGAAGTTGGTGCATTTATCAGTGCTGAAAGAGCGGCTTTAAGAGAGGAGTTAATTCCATTTCTTACCGTTGCCCTTAAAGTTGATAAAGAAGCTAACATGGGAATTGTAGGCGATGTCAAGCAAGAACTTAGAAAAGTCAATGCACTCAAAATTAACTACACCACTGGTGTTGGAGATGCGATGACTAATATGAACTAGTGTTCAATCTAAAACAATTAAAAGGGCATTCTATTAGAATGCCTTTTTTTATTTAATTTAGTCCCATCAAACAAAGATAGCTTTTATGAACTCTCGTTTATTTTTAATGTTTTTTTGGAATAGTTTTTTGTGTGTGTTTGCACAATCTAGTACAGAAATTATATCTGATAGTTTGTATAGAGAAGACCAAATTTACATTGGAGTCACCTATAATGCAGTTATTAATTTACCAAATGGCGTCTCTCAAAATAGTTTTTCAACAGGTCTTAACCTTGGAATAATTAGAGATTTCCCTATCAATAAACGTCGTAATGTTGCCATTGGTCTAGGACTTGGTTATTCCGTTAACCTCTTTAATCAAAACATCAAAATTGGTTCGTCAACACCCGTTACCTACACTATTTTGGAAGGGGTAGAGTATTCGAAAAATAATTTCTCCCAACATTTTTTTGAAGTCCCTTTAGAATTTCGTTGGCGTACGTCTAATGCCGAAACGTATAAATTTTGGCGGATATACACTGGAATTAAGCTAGGATATCTGCTTGCTTCAAAATCTGTTTATGAAGATGGTTTTGGACGAGAAACACAACGCGGACTAGAAGGTCTGAATCCATGGCAATACGGCTTAACTATGAGTGTTGGATATAACACGTGGAACGGCTATATATACTATGGTTTAAATCCAATTTTTGATTCAGTTTCGTCTACAAATCTTCAATCCATTGATATGACTGCTTTAAAAATTGGTCTTATTTTCTATATCCTATAGCCAGTATTTCATCAATAACAGCTGGGGACACACTCCAACAATTAATCCTACAGTAAGCTCTTTTACAGTATGCGCATTTAAATGCAAGCGAGAGCTGGCCATTGCGCCCATAATAACTATAAAGATCGCAAAAGTAGTATTATAGGAAAGGCCATAGTGCAAATCAACAAGCACCATAAAAAAGAAGGCACCTCCTGTACTCATCATATGAATACTTGTTTTGAATTTCAGAAATGCTAAACACAATCCAACTAAAGCGGTAATCATAACCCCTAAAAACAAATAATGTAATTCTATACTTACAGATTTGGGTAAAATTCTAAAACATAAATTCCCAATAATTATACTATTAAGTAGTAAAGGCCAGATTCGTTCTTTTGATGTTTTTAGATGAATTGTCTGCACGACATTTAATTTTTTAAAAAAATAATATAATACTAGTGGGAGTGCAACACTCCATAAAACAATTGAAACTAACCAAAAACTGATGTTAATTGCAGGATATTGGATTGGAGTTACCGAAAAATAATAGACTGCACCCATCCACGGCATCAATAATGGATGTAATATATAAGAGATACTTTTTAAAACTGATGTTAACATAGGCAGGGTTTATAGGTATAATATTACTAAAAAAATAGTATTTAAGTGAATAGTACAGTTAAAAACAAATGTATATTTTCACGACTACAATCAAAACATAAAATGACCTGATTAATTCGGTTTCTTTTTATTTAAATTTCTTAATTTTGCCACCATAATAGCAATGAAAAATGAGCGCGACATTTCCTGAGTATAAAGGACTTAACTTACCAAACCTAGCAGACGAAATACTACAGTTTTGGGAGGACCATGATATTTTTGACAAAAGCATTAGCACCCGAAATGGGAAAACGCCCTATGTGTTTTTTGAAGGCCCCCCGTCCGCTAATGGATTGCCAGGTGTTCATCACGTATTAGCTCGCGCTATAAAAGATATTTTCCCCCGTTACAAAACCATGAAGGGCTTTCAAGTCAAACGAAAAGCAGGTTGGGACACTCACGGGCTTCCTATTGAGTTGGGTGTAGAAAAAGAGCTAGGAATTACTAAAGAAGATATCGGAAAAACTATTTCTGTAGAAGATTACAACGCTGCTTGTCGAACTGCGGTGATGCGCTATACTGATATCTGGAATGATCTAACGCAAAAGATGGGGTATTGGGTTAATATGGATGATCCTTATGTTACCTACGATCCAAAATACATGGAGAGTGTATGGTGGTTGCTAAAACAAATTTACAACAAGAAACTAATTTATAAAGGCTATACAATCCAGCCTTATTCTCCAAAAGCAGGTACAGGATTAAGTTCTCATGAGCTAAATCAACCTGGAACATACCAGGATGTTACTGATACAACTATTGTAGCGCAATTTAAAGCGATTACTGAAACACTTCCCGACTTTCTTCAAAACGAAGGTCCTGTTTTGTTTTTAGCATGGACAACAACACCATGGACTTTACCAAGTAATACAGCACTAACTGTTGGACCTAAAATAGAATATGTCCTAGTTAAAACCTACAATCAATATACTTTTGAAGCTGCTAATGTGGTGGTTGCAAAAGCGTTAGTAGGGAAACAGTTTAGTGGAAAATTTAAGGAAGTCGATAGTTTAGACGGATTAGAAGGCTATGCATCTACAAATAAAACGATTCCATTTTATGTGGTTAAATCATTTACAGGTAAAAGTTTGGTTGGGATTGCCTATGAACAACTGTTAGATTATGCGTTACCAAATGACAATCCACAAAATGCTTTTAGAATCATTTCAGGAGATTTTGTAACGACTGAAGATGGTACAGGAATTGTGCATACGGCTCCAACGTTTGGGGCGGATGATGCGCTAGTTGCAAAGCAAGCCAGTCCAGAAATCCCACCACTATTGGTGAAAGATGCAGACGATAATTTGGTGCCTCTTGTAGATTTACAGGGACGCTTCAGACCTGAAGTCGCAGAATTTGCCGGACGTTTTGTGAAAAACGAGTATTATCCAGAAGGAGAAGCCCCCGAAAAGTCGGTAGATGTTGAGTTAGCGATTAAATTAAAAATAGAAAACAAAGCATTTAAAGTTGAAAAATATAAGCACAGTTATCCAAATTGTTGGAGAACTGACAAGCCTATTTTATATTACCCATTAGACTCTTGGTTTATAAAAGTGACTGATGTTAAAGACCGCATGTTCGATTTGAACAAAACCATTAATTGGAAACCTAAAAGTACGGGTGAAGGGCGTTTTGGAAACTGGTTAGCAAATGCAAACGATTGGAACTTATCTCGTTCTCGTTATTGGGGTATTCCACTTCCAATATGGAGAACTGAAGATGGAAAAGAAGAAATCTGTATTGGTTCTGTTGAAGAATTGAAAGCAGAAATGGAAAAAGCAGTGCAAGCAGGCGTTTTAGAACATGCTATTTTTGAGGACTTTGTAATAGGCGATTATTCCCTTGAAAATTATGCTAAAATTGATTTACATAAAAATATTGTAGATGCTATTATTTTGGTGTCTCCATCTGGAAAACCCATGCGTCGCGAAAGTGATTTAATTGATGTCTGGTTCGATTCAGGGAGCATGCCATATGCGCAGTGGCATTATCCTTTTGAAAACAAAGACCTTATTGATGAAAACAAAGCCTTTCCAGCAGATTTTATTGCGGAAGGTGTTGATCAAACTCGAGGTTGGTTTTACACGCTACATGCAATCGCGACTATGGTTTTCGATTCTGTTGCCTATAAAAATGTGGTTTCTAATGGGCTTGTACTCGACAAAAATGGACAGAAAATGTCTAAACGTTTGGGGAATGCAACGGATCCTTTTGAAACCTTATCAACATATGGTCCAGATGCTACGCGTTGGTACATGATTAGTAATGCTAATCCGTGGGACAATTTAAAGTTTGATTCGGAAGGCATTGAAGAAGTGAAACGAAAGTTTTTTGGAACGTTATATAACACCTATTCTTTCTTTATACTCTATGCAAATATTGATAAATTTAGTTATGCCGAGGCCGATATCTCAAGTCAAGAACGCCCAGAAATTGACCGTTGGATTTTATCAGAATTAAATTCATTAATTGAAAAAGTAGATGCCTATTATGCAGACTATGAGCCTACAAAAGCAGCACGGGTTATTTCAGAATTCACTCAAGAATATTTAAGCAACTGGTATGTTCGTTTAAGCAGAAGACGATTCTGGAAAGGAGCGTATGAAACTGATAAAATATCGGCTTATCAAACCTTATATACTTGCATGGTAACTATTGCAAAGCTTGGCGCACCGATTGCACCGTTTTTTATGGACCGCTTGTATTTAGATTTGAACTCAGTAACTAATAAAGAAACTTTTGAAAGTGTTCATTTAGCAGATTTTCCATCAATTGATTCAGCGTTGATTGATAAAAGCCTGGAGCGTAAAATGGAGCAAGCACAAACGATTTCATCTCTTGTATTATCCTTACGCGCTAAAGAAAAAATTAAAGTCCGCCAGCCGTTACAAAAGATAATGATTCCAGTAAGTTCTACCACTCAAAGAGAAGAGATTTTAGCGATTTCAGATCTCATAAAACACGAGGTTAATGTAAAAGAAGTAGAGTTGTTAGAAGATGCTTCAGATATTTTAGTGAAACAAATCAAGCCAAATTTTAAAGCCCTTGGCCCTCGATTTGGAACGGATATGAAAGCAATTGCAAACGCCATTCAAAACTTGCAAGCTGCTGACATCAAACAAATTGAAGAAAAAGGCGTTTTAGGTATTGAGATTAATGGAAAAAGTATTAATTTGGAACGCGATGATGTAGAAATTACCTCTCAAGATATTGAAGGGTGGTTGGTCGCCAATCAGGGATCAGTTACAGTAGCTTTGGATGTTACTCTTACAGCGCCTTTGAGAGACGAGGGTATTGCTAGAGAATTAGTAAATCGAATTCAAAATTTAAGAAAAGATTCTGGGCTTGAAGTTACCGATCGTATAGAGGTTTATTTACAGTCTGAAGTTGCTATCGAGAACGCTATAAGAGAAAATTTAGAATATATTAAACTAGAAACATTAACGGAAACGCTACATTTGGTAGCACAATTAGATAAAGGGGTTGACGTGTCTTTTGACGCCATCAACACCAAGTTGCACATCCAAAAAACCATATAATTATGTCCATAGAAAATACCAGTAGATATTCGGATAAACAATTAGAAGAATTTAAAACGCTAATCCTCCAGAAAATTGAAAAGGCAAAGCACGATTTAGACCTTATTAAGAGTGCCTATATGAACGACCTAAACAATGGTACAGAGGATACTTCGCCAACATTTAAGGCTTTTGATGAAGGAAGTCAAGTGATGAGTAAAGAATCGAACTCGCAATTAGCCATCCGTCAAGAGAAATTCATTAGAGACCTTAAAAATGCTTTAATTAGAATTGAAAACAAAACCTATGGTATTTGTAGAGTGACAGGTAAACTCATCAATATAAAACGTCTTGAGCTGGTGCCTCATGCCACTTTAAGTATTGAAGCAAAGAATATGCAGCAATAAAATGTCTAGAAAAAAGACATTTTTAGTAATAGCAATTATTCTTTTTATTGATCAAGCCTCTAAAATCTATATAAAAACGCATTTTGAACTTGGTCAAGAACTCAAGGTTTTTGAATGGTTTCGACTTTTTTTTAT
>JAQXCA010000028.1 GCA_029252105.1 Flavobacteriaceae bacterium
GGGGTGGCAGGATTCGAACCTGCGGCCTCCACGTCCCAAACGTGGCGCGATAACCGGGCTACGCTACACCCCGAATTGGTTATCAAATTTATTCTTAATAAATTAAGAATTCTAAAAAAAATAAACAATAGACATTCTATTAATTTTAAAAGTGTCCACATATAAACGAAAACACTTTAGTCGGGGTGGCAGGATTCGAACCTGCGGCCTCCACGTCCCAAACGTGGCGCGATAACCGGGCTACGCTACACCCCGAATTGATTATCTATTGTTAATTTACTTATTGCGGAGAGACAGGGACTCGAACCCTGGCGACAGTTACCCGTCGACAGATTAGCAATCTGCTCCATTACCACTCTGGCACCTCTCCAATTAAATGAACTTGCGCAATTAAAATTGCGGTTGCAAATGTAACTTTTCATTATCTAGAACGCAAACTATTTTTTTACTTTTTTGTAAGGATTTTTAATTTAATCCGGATATTCTATACGCAAGTGGTACATATTGGCCAACTTTTGCTTCAACACCTTCTTAATAGATTCAATTTCTTTAAATGTAATATTGGCATTTAAAAATTGATTCGATTCCATTTGTTTGGATAAAATTGTTTCCACAAAACTATTGATTTTGGTAGATGTCGGGTCTTTTAAGCTCTTTGAAGCCGCTTCGACACTGTCACACATCATCAGAATAGCAGTCTCTTTACTAAATGGGTTAGGGCCATTATAGGCAAAATCAGCAGCGTCAAAATCTTGATTTGCTTCTAACTGTTTGTTATAAAAATAATAAACAACACTTGTTCCATGATGCGTTCTAATAAAATCAATTACTCGATCTGGTAAATTATTTTTCTTTGCAAGTTCTATACCATCAATAACATGGTTGATTATTATTTGTGCACTTTCCTTTGGAGATAACTCGTCATGTGGGTTTATTCCTGTAGATTGATTTTCGGTGAAATAGGTCGGATTAGTCATCTTACCAATATCATGATACAAGGCTCCTACTCTTACAAGCATTGTATTGGCTCCTATTTCGTTGGCAGCAGCTTCTGCTAGGTTTGCTACATTTAAAGAGTGGTGAAAGGTGCCTGGCGCTTTATCTGATAACTCTTTTAAAAGTTTAGAATTAGTATCTGACAACTCTAACAAGGATACATCCGAAACTAGCCCAAAAAGTTTTTCATATACATAGATTAGTGGTTGCACAAACAGCGTTGCTAATCCACACAATACAAATAACAAAAAGGTTTCCCATTTTAAACTATCAATACTTCCTTCGTGAATTACAAAAAATGCGAAATAAGAAATAATATATATTAAGGTAATTTGACCTACAGATATAAATAAATTTGCCCGTTTATACAGTTCTGAAACTGTAAGAATCGTTACAATTCCTGCTATTATTTGCAAAAACATATATTCATAATTATTGGCTACAACAAAGCCTAATAACAAAACTGTTATTACATGTGTAAACAATCCCAAACGCGCATCAAAAAAAGCTTTCAAAATTAAGGGCAAAATACAAAGCGGGACGATATAAATATAAGACGAATTGAAGTTGACAACCAATGTGGTTAAAAACACCATCAAAACAATATTAAAAAATATGAAGGTTACTTTGGTGTTGTTTGAAAACACTTCAATCCTATATTTTTTCTTTTATTACAACAGCATCAATAATGCTAGCGAAACCAATACAGTATATGCCGTTACAACCAGGGTATAATTTGAATCGGTCCAAACTTGTGATTCATATTCAGAGACTAATGAGTTTAAAACGACATATTTATCGCCTTGAACTACTTCCCCTTTTGAGATAATTAGAGTTTGCTTATCAACACGCCCTCTTACTAATTTCATTTGGCTTAAACGTTCCTCTAGCGAAATCTGCGTAATTGATTTGTTTAATTGCGCATTGGGCTTTACAACATCAAAAAATAGTGCTAAATACCGTTGCTTATAGGCGTCTAAGCCCAAAGTATAGATACTAGATTCTACAAACGATTTTAAATCTGTTTGAAGAAAAAAACTATCGAAGCGTTTAACACCACTTTGTGTCTTATCTACCAAAATAGAAATTTGCTGACTTGGAGTATAATCATATTTATTTTGAAGCACACCACTTTGATAAATCTGATCTAAAAGCACACCCCCTTTATAGTATAAATCGATCTTAATCTCATCCTTTGGTAGCTCAAAAAATAAGCGCTCAAACGCAGTTGTATATTCATTTTTAATTGCAGCAACCACAGCAGTATCTATATCGAAAAAAATAGGAGATTGTAGTTCAATTTGCTGTTTTTCTGTATTGATTTCATCAGTAGTTTTTTTAATCGCAAAATCAAAAGGAGCGTACAGGTTTTCGGATTGCCACGGTTTTCCTTTTTCAAAACTATATCTGAAAGTTCCACTTTTTGGAAACAAATAGACAATCACAAAAGTGGTGAGCACGAAAAGAAAAACCTTATAAATCAAGGAATGGTTTTTATGAAAAAGGTTCATTATATCCTTCATGTGTTTTAATTTATTGTTTTTAAAATTATCTAATTAACAAACTAAAAACAATTTAATACGCAACTTGTTTTTAATCCTCTATTCATGACAATATCCAAAAGTAATAAAAAGAAGTGCATTTTCTCTCTATATTAAGATAATCCTACTTTATATATCCCAAATTTTAGTTATTTTCGCATCAACCCCACTAAATTCTAAACTATGAGTAAAGACGTTGTAATTGTATCCGCTGTAAGAACCCCAATAGGGCGTTTTCTAGGTGGCTTATCTTCTATTTCTGCACCAAAATTAGGAGGAATCGCTATTAAAAGTGCTCTTAAAAAAATTAATTTAAGCCCCGAACTTGTTGATGAAGTATTGATGGGTAATGTGGTGCAAGCCGGCACTGGTCAAGCACCGGCAAGGCAAGCTGCAATTAATGCAGGTATTCCTGATTCTGTTCCCTGCACCACAGTAAATAAAGTATGTGCATCAGGCATGAAGACGATTATGCAAGCCACCCAATCAATTGCTTTGGGTGATGCTGATATTATTGTTGCGGGTGGTATGGAAAACATGAGTTCAATTCCGCACTATCAACATGCACGTTCAGGACAGAAGTTTGGTCCAATCGCTTTAGAAGATGGACTTCAAAAAGATGGTTTAGTGGATGCCTATGCAAATCAAGCTATGGGTGTTTTTGCTGATAATTGTGCTTCAAAATATGAATTTACTCGAGAAGAACAAGATGCTTTTGCGATGCAATCATACAAACGTTCTACGGACGCATGGAATGATGGGAAATTTGATTCGGAGGTTATTCCAGTTGAAGTTCCACAACGACGAGGAGAACCAATCATTGTAGATAAAGATGAGGAGTATACGAATGTCCGTATAGAAAAAATACCAGGCTTACGTGCTGCTTTCACCAAAGATGGAACAGTAACAGCTGCAAACGCATCGACGATAAATGATGGTGCTGCTGCACTGGTGCTTATGAGTAGAGACAAAGCTGAAGAATTAGGACTACACCCTTTAGCAACTATAAAAGGATATGCTGATGCCGCTAGAGAACCTGAATGGTTTACTGTAGCGCCCTCAAAAGCACTTCCAAAAGCCTTGGCGAAAGCAAATATTGATATCTCAGACGTAGATTTCTTTGAACTCAATGAAGCGTTTTCGATTGTAGGTTTGGCGAACATGAAACTCCTAGACTTAGATGAGTCTATTGTAAATGTCAATGGAGGCGCAGTCTCCTTAGGTCATCCTCTAGGCTGTTCTGGAGCTCGAATCGTAGTAACTTTACTTAGTGTACTCGAACAAAATAATGGAAAAATTGGAGCAGCGGCAATTTGTAATGGCGGCGGCGGTGCTTCGGCACTCATCCTAGAACGAAATATATAGTAAATGCAATACGGCCTATGCGACCTAAGCGTTGTCGCTTTAAGATCTGAAGCTTCTGATACTAGTGAATTAATTTCACAAGTACTCTATGGCGACCATTTTAAAGTCTTAGAGCACCGTAAATCATGGAGTCGCATTCGTTTAGGATTTGATAAATACGAAGGATGGATCGATAATAAACAGTTTCAATTTATTAACGAAGTAGACTACAAAATACTTCACAAGTCAGATCCGTTAATGTCTACAGATTTAGTGGATTTTATCTCCACTCAAAAACAACACTTACACCCTATTTTACTGGGGGCTACACTTAATGGACTGTCTTATTTAAAGCATACATTTGAGGGTACAGCTTCGGTTGGGCTTAAAGATAAAACTAAGCTTATCGATACTGCTATTTTATACCTCAACACGCCCTATTTGTGGGGAGGTAAAACGCCTTTCGGAATTGACTGTTCTGGGTTTGTACAAATGGTTTATAAACTGAATGGTTTCAATATTTTAAGAGATGCCTCTCAACAAGCATCTCTAGGAGATGCCCTTAGTTTTATTGAAGAAAGTGAACCTGGTGATCTAGCTTTTTTTGATAATAATGAAGGAGACATTATCCATGTGGGGATTATCATGAAAGATCATAAAATCATTCATGCACATGGTAAAGTTCGGATAGACCTCTTAGACCAAAGTGGTATTTACAATGTGGATACCAAGACACACTCTCACAAATTGAGGGTCATCAAAAAAATAATCTCATAAAAAAAGCCATTCAAAATTTGAAAGGCTTTTTTTTAGTATTTTAAAAGAGTATTACTCTTGAGATTTTAACGATTCTGAAAGCGCTTTAAGTTCTTTATATTTTTCAGAATTACCAACAGCGCTATAAATATTTGCCAACGTTTCTACCGCCTGGAAGTTAGAAGGATCATATTTCATTGCATTTTCTAAATGAGGGATTGCATCTAAATACAGCTGGTTACGTTTTGCTTTTAATTTGTCATATTTTCGATCATCCGCAGCCGAAGATCCTAATGCATTCATTTCATCAAGAATTGACTCTTCTTCTCCTAAAATTAAAGCAGCTAAATTCACATAAGCATTGGTATAGTTTGGCTTTAAATCAATAGCTTTTAAATAATATGCTTTAGAACTCACAAAATCTTTAATTTCTGATGAAATTACGCCTAAATTGTACTGTAACTCAGGATTATTTGGATCTTTCTGAATAGCTATTTCTAATAGTTCTTTAAATTTCAAGGTGTTACCCATAGTATAATAGACATTAGCTTCCGTTAATAATAAGTTTATATTTTCCGGATCTTCTGCTCTAGCAATAGCCATGGCTTCTAGCGCTTTTTCATTATCTCCATTCTGGACGTAAATGAGGGCCATATTTTTAATGATTTCAGGAAACTTAGACGCACTTTTTTCATCTCTAGGATTGACATGTGACTTTGATTTTACTGAAATATCTCTAACAACTTTACTAGCAAATAATTCTTCGCCTTGAGTCTCTATATTTGTTGCGTAGAAATTATCTTCAATTCCTGTAAAACTTAAAGCTCTTAACTCTTCATACATCGATAGAGAACGATCATACATCTTAGCATTTACCGCTGTTGAAGCAGCATAAAATAAGTAAATGGTATCGCTTGGAGATAATTTGTAAGCATTTTCAAAATAATCTGCAGATGACTTATAATCTTGAGCATCAATAAGTGAACTTCCTTTATTAACTAAATGTGCTTTTAAGTTTTGTGTATGATCATTAATTCCTTGTTCCAGCGCTGATCCAGACACCAATTTTAAAGCTTTTATAGATTTTAGAATTCCACTAATATCTGCTTCTCCTTTATTGAAATAATAAATACTTCGTTGAAGATAATACTGACTCTTGTATTTTTCTTCCATTGAACCTAAAAATGCTTCTGCAGCATCAAGAGCTGCTCCTGCTTTTTCATAATTCCCTTTAACTAACTCTTTAGTCGCTGTTTTAATTTCTTTTTTTTGAGCAACAGCAGAAAAACTTAAGGTTAAAGCTATCACAAACACAAAATATGTTTTCATTGTTTTATTTTTTAATAGTTATATTTAATACTTATTCTTCTTCTTGAGTATCATTAACGGTACCATTTGACTCAGGGTTGGCAGAATTTTCAACGCCATCTTCTGATAACCCTTCAATTGCTTCCATTTCCTCTTCATCTTCACGCATTACTTTTGCAACTGCAGCGATAGAATCATTCCCTTTAAGATTTATTAAGCGAACTCCTTGAGTAGCACGTCCCATCACTCTTAAATCTTCAACAGCCAATCGGATTGCAACACCAGACTTGTTAATAATCATTAAATCATCTTCATCGGTTACATTTTTAATGGATACTAAATTACCTGTTTTGTCGGTAATAGAGATTGTTTTAACGCCTTTACCTCCTCTATTTGTAATTCGGTAATCCTCCAAACTAGAACGTTTTCCGTACCCATTTTCAGAAACTACAAGGATATTACTTTCCATATCATCAACAGCAATCATTCCAATCACCTCATCGGCTTCATGTGCTAATGTAATTCCTCGAACTCCAGAAGCACCACGACCCATTGGACGTGTTTTAGCTTCTTCAAATCGGATGGCTTTACCTGACTTCAACGCTAACATCACTTGACTCTCACCTGTCGTTAGTTTTGCTTCAAGTAACTCATCATCTTCTTTAATCGTAATGGCATTAATTCCATTCGTTCTTGGACGAGAATATTGCTCTAAAGAGGTCTTTTTAACCTGACCTTTTTTAGTCGCCATAATCACATAATGCGAATTCGTGTAGTCTTCATCTTTTAAATCTTGTGTACAAATAAACGCTTTAACTTTATCGTCTTGTTCTATGTTTATTAGATTTTGAATCGCACGCCCTTTAGACGTTTTACTACCTTCTGGAATTTCATAAACGCGCATCCAGAAGCATTTTCCTTTTTGAGTGAAAAACAACATGTATTGGTGGTTTGTACCTACAAATAAATGTTCTAAGAAATCTTCATTACGGGTAGTAGACGCTTTCTGTCCAACGCCACCCCTATTTTGAGTTCTATATTCTGTTAAAGACGTTCTTTTAATGTATCCTGCATGAGAAATTGTAATGACAACTTGCTCGTTTGGAATCATATCTTCTATAGACAGATCGCCTCCTGCATATTCTATTACAGAACGACGTTCATCTCCGTATTTATCTTTAACAACAACAAGCTCCTCTTTGATGATTTGCATACGGCGTTCTTTTTTGTCAAGAATATCTTTCAAGTCGTCAATCGTTTTCATGATTGCATCGTACTCCCCACGTAGTTTATCTTGTTCTAAGCCTGTTAATTGTCTTAGTCGCATTTCAACAATCGCTTTTGATTGTATCTCGCTTAATTTAAAACGTTCAATTAATTTTTCACGGGCTTCTTCAGCATTAGAGCTGCCTCTAATTATAGCTATAACTTCATCAATATTATCTGAAGCAATAATTAAACCTTCTAATATATGAGCACGTTCTTCAGCTTTCCTAAGTTCGTATGTTGTACGACGCACAACCACTTCATGACGGTGCTCTACAAAATGATGAATCATATCTTTAAGATTCAACATTTCGGGACGGCCATTTACTAGTGCTATATTATTGACACTAAATGAAGACTGAAGTGCTGTATATTTATACAGTTTGTTCAGAACAATATTAGGGATAGCATCTCTTTTTAAAACATAAACAATACGCATTCCATTTCTATCCGATTCATCACGAATGGTAGAAATCCCTTCCATTTTTTTATCATTTACCAAATCTGCAGTTTTCTTGATCATATCTGCTTTGTTGACTTGGTAGGGAATTTCTGTGACTATAATACATTCACGTCCATTCACGTCTTCGATGATAGCTTTTCCGCGCATTACAACACGACCACGTCCTGTTTTGAACGCTTCTTTAACACCATCATAACCATATATAATACCACCTGTAGGGAAATCAGGCGCTTTAACATGTGTAATTAATTCATCAATTTCGATGTCTTTATTGTCTATATAGGCCGTAATCCCATCCACGACTTCCGAAAGGTTGTGAGGCGGCATGTTTGTGGCCATACCCACAGCAATACCAGAAGCACCATTTACTAATAGGCCTGGAATTCGAGTTGGAAGTACGGTTGGTTCTTTTAAAGTATCATCAAAATTAAGTTTATGATCGACAGTCTCTTTATCAATATCTGCGAGCATATCTTCCGATATTTTTCGCATTCTAGCTTCTGTATAACGCATTGCTGCAGGGCTATCTCCATCAATCGATCCGAAATTTCCTTGCCCATCTACCAACATATAACGCAAACTCCATTCTTGAGCCATACGAACCATGGCATCATAAACTGAGGTATCACCATGGGGATGATACTTACCTAAGACCTCTCCAACTATTCTTGCAGATTTTTTGTGAGCAGTATTCGACCTAACACCAAGTTCGTGCATCCCAAACAACACCCTACGGTGCACAGGTTTCAAACCATCTCTTACATCAGGGAGTGCTCTTGACACTATTACCGACATCGAATAATCGATGTAAGCTGACTTCATTTCATCCTCAATATTAATGGGGATTAACTTTTCACCTTCTATCATGTTACACTATATTTTTGTTTATTTAATAACCTAGCTAATATACTACTTTTCAAATTGTATAGTAGCGCATTTTAGTGACTTTTTTAGCTCAATTTATCAACAATTTTAAGAAGCGAAATCGTTGATAAATACAGTTGGAAAAATTTTGATTTTAATTAGTTTTTACTATCATTTGTAATATTGTAAATAAATTGGGTATAGTTTTTGATTTAATGCCTTTGAATTTGTATTTTTAAACCAAATAATTTTTATGGATGATAATTTTTCCCCCAGAGTTAAAGACGTTATTTCTTTCAGTAAAGAAGAAGCCCTGCGTTTAGGTCATGATTTTATTGGCACAGAACATCTCATGCTTGGACTTCTAAGAGATGGAAGTGGCAAAGCAATTGATATCTTAAATGCTTTAGACGTTGACCTTAGTCACCTCCGCCGTAAAGTAGAGATCTTAAGTCCGTCCAACCCCAATATTATGATTGCCTCGAACGAGAAAAAAAACCTTCACTTAACACGACAAGCTGAACGTGCTTTAAAAACAACGTTCTTAGAGGCTAAACTCTTTCAAAGTAAATCTATTAACACAGCCCATTTACTACTCTGTGTTTTAAGAAATGAAAACGACCCAACGACGAAACTTTTAAATAAACTGAAAGTAAATTACGAAAGTGTAAAAGAACAATTTAAATTCATGATTACAAACGACGACGACTATACAGATAGCCCAAGAGCTGAATCTTTCCCTAGCGAAGATCAGCCTAAAGACGAAAACAAAGACAGTTCTATTGGGCAATCAGGAAACCAAAAAGCAAATAAAAAATCCAAAACACCTGTTCTAGACAATTTTGGAAGAGACCTTACTGCTATGGCAGAACAAGGGAAACTAGATCCTGTTGTGGGACGTGAAAAAGAAATTCAACGGGTGTCTCAAATCTTAAGTCGCCGTAAGAAAAATAATCCGTTACTTATTGGAGAACCTGGAGTGGGCAAATCTGCCATCGCTGAAGGTCTGGCTATTCGAATTATAAAACGAAAAGTGTCTCGGATTTTATTTAATAAACGTGTTGTTACTTTAGACTTAGCCAGTATTGTAGCCGGTACCAAATACCGTGGACAATTTGAAGAACGCATGAAAGCGGTAATGAATGAGTTGGAAAAAAATGATGACATCATTTTATTTATAGACGAAATTCATACCATTGTAGGCGCTGGTGGCGCCACAGGAAGTTTGGATGCTTCAAATATGTTTAAGCCCGCTTTAGCACGCGGTGAGCTACAATGTGTTGGTGCGACTACACTTGACGAATACAGACAGCATATAGAAAAAGATGGCGCTTTAGAACGTCGTTTCCAAAAGGTAATCGTTGAACCAACCTCCGTTAGTGAAACAATTGAAATCTTAAACAATATAAAAAACAAATACGAAGATCATCATAACGTTGAATATACAGATGCTGCCATTCAAGCCTGTGTTAAATTGACCAATCGTTATATGACAGAACGGTTTCTACCTGACAAAGCTATTGACGCCTTGGATGAAGCAGGGTCTAGAGTTCACATCACAAATATTGATGTGCCGGATCAAATTGTAGAATTAGAAGCTGAGCTTGAAGAGGTAAAAGCAACTAAAAACTCTGTCGTCAAAAAACAAAAATACGAGGAAGCAGCCAAACTAAGAGATGATGAAAAACGATTAGAAAAAAGCCTTTCAGAAGCGCAAGAAAAATGGGAAACCGAATCTAAATTAAATCGAATTGTAGTTACCGAAGAAAATGTAGCTGAAGTGGTTTCAATGATGACCAGTATTCCTGTGAACCGAATTGCGCAAACAGAAAGCAATAAATTATCAAAACTTCCAGAACTCATTAGTGGTAAAGTCATTGGACAAGACGAGGCCGTTTCAAAAGTAGTGAAAGCTATTCAGAGGAATCGTGCAGGACTTAAAGATCCCAATAAACCCATTGGGTCATTTATCTTTTTAGGACAAACTGGTGTTGGTAAAACACAGCTCGCCAAAGTTTTGGCTAAAGAATTATTTGATAGTGAAGACACGCTTGTACGAATTGACATGAGTGAATACATGGAAAAATTTGCAATATCTAGATTGGTAGGAGCACCTCCTGGTTATGTTGGATATGAAGAAGGAGGACAACTCACTGAGAAAATCCGACGCAAACCCTATGCCGTAGTGCTTCTTGATGAAATCGAAAAAGCACATCCAGATGTATTTAATATGCTACTTCAAGTTCTTGATGATGGGTTTTTAACGGATAGCTTAGGGCGAAAGATAGACTTTAGTAATACGATTATTATCATGACCTCAAATATTGGCGCTCGAAAACTAAAAGATTTTGGATCTGGTGTTGGTTTTGGTACCGCTGCTCAAAAATCACAAGAAAGCTCAAATGCACGAGCGGTGATTGAAAATGCACTTAAAAAAGCATTTGCGCCGGAATTCCTTAACAGAATTGATGACGTCGTTGTGTTTAATACTTTAGAAAAAGAAGATATTGATAAGATTATTGATATCGAACTTGGTAAACTATTAGAACGAATATTAGATCTTGGGTATACGCTTAAATTAAGTAAAAAAGCAAAACACTTTATTGCTGAAAAAGGGTTTGACAAACAGTACGGAGCACGTCCACTAAAACGTGCCATTCAAAAGTATGTTGAAGATGCCCTAGCTGAAGAAATTATCAAATCCAATATACATGAAGGCGATACTATTACGCTAGATGTTGGTAAGGATGATTCTAAATTAGACGTCAAGATATCGACGTCGAACGAGACAAAAAAATCTTAATACTAAAGCCTCACAATGTGGGGCTTTTTTTTATGAACTCATTAATCGAATAAAACATCGTTTTCTAGCTCAAGGTTTTGAATAAACTTGACGGCGTTTGTTATATCGTTATGAAGAACCCTGTCTTGAATTACTTTAGGGGTTTCAGCTCTAAAACTAGACACAAAGGCTTCCAAAAAAGGAGCTGTTTTTTGATCTCTAAAAAAAAGGGCTTGAGAAGCAGTAAGTAATTCAATTGCTAAAATTCGCTCTATATTTTCTAAAACTTGATAGGCCTGGGTGGCACCATTAGCCCCCATACTAACATGATCTTCTTGACCATTTGAAGACACTATTGAATCGACACTCGAAGGTGTTGCTAACTGCTTGTTGGCACTAACTATACTAGCAGCTGTATATTGTGGAATCATCAATCCAGAATTTAACCCCGATTTTTCAATCAAAAAAGAAGGTAAACCACGCAAACCAGAAATTAACTGATATGTTCTTCGTTCAGAAATATTTCCAAGCTCAGCCATCGCGATTTTTAAAAAATCAAATCCATAAGCTAAGGGTTGCCCATGAAAATTTCCGCCTGAAATAATTTTATCATCTGCGGTGAAAATGTTAGGATTATCTGTTACCGCATTTATTTCAGTGATAAATGTGTTTTTCACAAAGGTCAGCGTGTCCTTGGTAGCGCCATGAACTTGTGGCATACAACGAAAGGAATAGGGATCTTGCACGTGTTCTTTTGGTTGCTTCATCAATTCACTATCTTCTAAAAAATTAAGAATACGTGCCGCAGTTTTTATTTGTCCATTATGTGGACGTACTAAATGAACCAAAGGATCAAAAGGCTCAATACGACCGTGGTATGTATCAAGGGATAGTGCCCCAACAAGATCGAACATATACGATAACTTGAAAGATTTTAACAAACAATGTACGCCGTAAGCAGTCATAAATTGTGTACCATTGAGCAATGCCAAACCTTCTTTGGATTGAAGTACAATCGGCGTCCAATCAAACGCAGATAAAACCTCTGAAGCAGGAGTTTGCTCGCCTTTATACCAAACTTCTCCTTCGCCAATTAGGGGCAATGCCAAATGTGCTAGCGGCGCCAAATCTCCAGAAGCGCCTAGTGAACCTTGCGTATAAATTACGGGAAGAATGTCATTATTGTAAAATGAAACCAACCGATCAACAGTCTCTACCTGAACGCCGCTATGACCAAAACTCAACGATTTGATTTTCAATAAAAGCATGAGTTTTATTATAGGTTTTGGAACTAAATCTCCAGTACCACAAGCGTGTGATCGCACTAAATTTTCTTGTAATTTAGTTAGGTTTTCAGAGTGAATCCGTACATCACACAAAGACCCAAAGCCTGTATTAATTCCATAAATTGGATCAGAAGTAGCCGCAATTTTTTGATCTAAATACGTACGACACTCTTTAATATTTTGTATTACTTCTTCAGAAAGTTCTATTGGTGTGTTTTCAAACACTAAAACTCTAAGGGTTGACAAGCTTAAAGGTTTTGTAGTTATGATATGCATAGGAGTCGTATTATATTCCTCAAATTTGATAATTCCATAATAAATACGCAAATAATTGTTAATTTATTAATTATGCAGAATAAAATATTTATTTTTGAGTTAGTAAATTAGACAAAACTTAATCTAAAAAACATACAAAAATAATTATGAAACCCTTATTTGCTTTATTTATATCTATTCTATTATTTGGATCCTGCTTAGAAACTCCAAAAAATTACGCAACTCTTTCTGGAAAAATCATAAATTCCAATGACTTAAAAACGATAACTATCAGTAATAGAGATGGCTATAAAAAAGAAATCACACTCAGTGACGACGGCATCTTTAGCGATACGCTTAATGTAAAAGAAGGGATTTACCAATTTTACGATGGAAATGAAGTGGGACGTATTTATTTAAAAAATAACAACACTATTTCATTCTCCTTAGACACAAAAGGGTTTGATGAAACTTTAAAATTTGAAGGTGACGATGCAGACCGAAGTAATTTTATAATTGCAAATAGTTTGCTTCAGGAAAAATACCTAACTGCCGATATTTTTAGCAGTACAGAAGCTGAATTTTCAAAAACATTTAAGAATTTAAAAGCTGCTTATACTGAACTGAAAGGCGACTACAAAAAACTTGATGCTGCATACTTTACGGATCAAGACGAAGATTTCAAAGCGATGGAAAAATCTTACACAAGTTATTTTATGGAGAAACTTGAAATGAGAACACTTTTCGCAAAAGGAACGCCTTCGCCTACATTTTCTAACTATGAAAACCATAATGGAAAAACCAGTTCTTTAAGCGACTTCAAAGGAAAGTATGTATATATTGATATTTGGGCCACTTGGTGTGGGCCTTGTAAGGCAGAAATTCCATCGCTAAAAGCATTAGAATCAAAATACCACAGCAGAAATATTGAGTTTGTTAGTATTTCTGTAGATGATGCCCGGCGTAGTGGAACAATGGAAAAAGCACACAACGCTTGGAAAACTATGATAACTGAAAAAGAATTAACAGGCGTGCAATTGTTTACTGGTAAAGGTTGGGAGGCAGACTTCATACAAACTTATAAAGTTAGTGGAATTCCCCGATTTATATTAATTGATCCCAATGGAAATATTGTGGATGCAGATGCGCCGCGCCCGTCTAGTCAAAAGCTTACAGAACTTTTTGAAGAACTCGGCGTTTAAATCATTATAAATACTTACTAAGTTGTAGCTCATTAATTCCCTCGTGGGATGCGTGCGCTACAACTTTTCCATCTTTTATAATTACTACTTGTGGCGATTGATGAACGACATTAAAACGTTCTGCAATTGCATTAGAGATATCTCGGTGATTTAATAAATCGAGAAAATAAGCCCCAAATTCATCTGATGAGTATGTGAAATGATTCATAAAATCTGCAAGTACAAACCGGCTAATACTACAGCGTGTTGAGTGCTTGAAAATTAATTGAGGCGTAATTAATGATGCAGTACTTATAGCATCCAATTGATCTAAAACTTCTAATTGTTCTCCTGGCCAATTAGAGTCTTTTGGTGCTGACTTGAATAATGAATCGAAAATTCCCATATCTGTGTGGTTTTAATGTGTGATTGTGGCGTGTATATAACTGTTCTATCAAGTTCAAAATTATATAAAAAATCTGAAATAAAGCCTAAATATTTTCTCTAAATCAGTACGTTAAATTCTGACTTTCATCTTAGAAAAATAGTACTGTAACAATTCTACAAGAAGCTCGTCATATAAGCGTTGGTTAGTTGGTTAAAAGCAGTGCATATTCTATCTTGTAGAACAGCATTGCTTTTTATTTTTAAAACTATAATTTTTTGAACATAAAATCCAAAACCTTAAAATCCATCCAATGAAAAAACTTCTAACAGCCTTACTACTGCTTTTATGTGTGGGTTCATTACAGGCTCAAAACTCTGATGAAAACGTCATAACTTCTTTGTATTTTATTCGTCATGCAGAGAAAAACACCTCAAATCCATCCGAAAAAGATCCGGACTTAATAACTGAGGGTATTTTAAGAGCTACGCATTGGAGTTTAGTTTTTGATCACATTAATTTTGATGCCATTTACTCCACAAATTATAAACGAACACGAAACACAGCGCTTCCAACTGTTGAACAAAAGAATCTAACTCTAACGTTGTACAGTCCAAAAAACTTTGACCACTTGGAGTTTCTAAAAGAAAACAAAAATAAAACTGTGTTAATTGTTGGCCATAGCAACACAACACCATTTATAGTGAACACTATTATAGGGCAAGCTCTATACAAACAAATAGAGGACACTAATTATAGGAACCTATACATTATAAATATTACTGAGTCTGGAGAGATTATTCATCAACTCTTGGCCATCGAATAAATATTTTGCTTAGTTTTGAACTCTGATGAAAAAGTCTGTTAACATATTAAATAAAAAAGCCCGATTTACATACGATCTCCTGGATATGTACATCGCTGGTATTGTTTTAACGGGGACCGAAATCAAATCGATTCGAGAAGGAAAAGCATCTATTACCGAAAGTTTTTGTGAGTTTAATTTAAGAGGTGAGCTTTTTGTGATTAATATGACCATTCAAGAATATGATTTTGGGAATCATTATAACCATGCGCCCAAAGCAGAACGGAAATTATTACTCAACAAAAAAGAGCTTAAAAAACTTGAGAAAGAGGTGAAAAACTCTGGGCTAACGATCATTCCTTTAAAGCTTTTTATCAATGAAAAAGGGTTTGCAAAACTGAGAATTTCCTTAGCAAAAGGAAAGAAACTCTACGATAAACGAGAGACCATCAAAGACCGCGACAACAAACGTGACTTAGATCGTGTAAAGAAGAATTTTAAGTAATCTTGTAACAACTTTTACGTTCTACAGTCTTATATACCATAACCTTATATTAGATTTAATGCGTTTTTTCCTATTTTTCCTCATCTGTTCTCTATCCGTATCTGCTCAACTCAAAGGGACGATTACAGATATTGACAACCAACCCATTCCATACGTTAATATTTACTTAGAAAACACCTATACTGGGACGACTTCAAACGACAACGGCGCCTATGAGTTAGCTGTATCTAAATTAGGGAAATATGCTGTTGTATTTCAGTTTTTGGGGTATAAAACACAAACCAAAACAATTGAGATTACACAGCTCCCCTACGCCTTAGACATTACTTTATTAGAAGAAAACATATCCTTAAATGAAGTGGTGATTAGTTCCAACGAAAACCCTGCAAATCGAATTGTAAGAGCTACCATTGAAAACCGAAAACGACAGCTAGAAAAAATCAGTTCTTATGCAGCCGATTTTTATTCTAAAGGCATCATTCGGATCAAAAATGCGCCAGAAAAATTCTTGGGACAAGAGGTAAAACTTGATATTGGTTTAGATTCTACCCGCTCTGGGATTTTATATTTATCCGAAACCATTTCAAAAATAAAATATCAAAAGCCCGACCAACTTACCGAAAAAATAAGTGCTTCTAAAGTAAGTGGCAATTCTAACGGATTTAGCTTCAATAATGCCAGCGACGTCGATTACAATTTTTACAAAAATACGATTGAGATTAATGCAGAAATCGTGTCTCCCATTGCCGACTATGCTTTTAATTATTACCGCTATAAACTTGAAGGCGTTTTTTATGACAATCGTGGAAATTTAATCAATAAAATTAAAGTGATTCCACGTCGCGAAAATGACCGTGTATTTTCAGGTTTTATTTTTATTGTAGAGGACCAATGGCGTTTATATGGGCTCGAACTAAGTGTGACAGGCAGTCAAATTCAAACACCTGCTGCAGATTTAGTCACCATAAAACAAAATTTATCCTATGACCAAACCGCTGATT
>JAQXCA010000036.1 GCA_029252105.1 Flavobacteriaceae bacterium
TGTGAAGACAATTTTAGAAGACTTGAAATTACCGTATCGAATTTTAAAACTCTGTTCTGGAGATCTAGGATTTACAGCAGCATTAACCTATGACTTTGAAGTCTTTTCAACGGCTCAAGACCGTTGGTTAGAAATATCTTCAGTATCTAATTTTGAAACTTTTCAAGCGAACCGCTTAAAATTGCGTTTTAAAAATAGTGATGGAAAATCTGAATTAGCCCATACATTGAACGGAAGTTCTTTAGCATTGCCACGTGTATTAGCGGGGATTTTAGAAAATTATCAAACTGATGCAGGGATTAAAATTCCTGACGTCTTAATTCCTTACACAGGTTTTTCGATGATTGATTAATGTCCGACTCGATTATAGATTGAGAATTTAGTATAGTTACAAACCCTCTTTGATGAAATCGATAGTAACTCTTTTTTTAAGTATTTTTTGTCTCGTTGCATCGGCACAAGTCGATCCAGGCTTGGCCAAAACTTATTTTGAAAAAGGAGCGTTTGAAAAGGCCGCTTCACTTTATAAAAAACTACTCAGTAACCAACGAACCAATTCGTATTACAGTTTAAAACTAATAGAGTGTTATCAGCAACTCAGTCAGTTTAAAGCCGCTCAAAATGAAATTGAAGCACAGCTTAAGTATTCAAACAATCCTCAATATTTTGTTGAATTAGGGTACAATTATCAGCTTCAAGACCAGTTAGCTAAAGCAGAAGAAAACTATAAAAACGCACTAGAACGTATAGATGCTCAACCCAATTATGTCTATGCAATTGCACAACAGTTTGAAAGTCACGGCCGCATCGATAACGCCATTCAAGCGTATGAACTTGGTCTAGAGCTTGCTCCTAATCCGGCGTTTTGCTATCAACTCGCTGTGCTGCATGGCGTTCAGAAAAACATCGAAAAAATGATGGAACACTTTCTGGATTATGTCGAAACGAACTCCGCACATACAAATCAAGTGATGCGCTTATTGGCAGAATATATTTCAGAAGATGCCAGTCAACCCTACAATCAGATATTTAAAAAAGTGCTTCTAAAAAAGTTACAATCTACGCCTAATACATTATGGAATCAATGGTTGAGCTGGTTGTATATCCAACAAAACGACTTTAAAAAAGCATTTGTTCAAGAGAAAGCTGTTTTTAGACGGGAGCCAGAATCCTTACAAGGATTAATAAACTTGGCGATGTTGACAAAAGACGCAAAGGCATATGAAACAGCACTAACAGTTTTGGAGTTTATATCCCAAAATACTACAGACTCCCGATTGAATATTCAAGCCAATACGCAACGTTTAGAGCTTCAATTAGAGCACTCTAAACCAAATTACAACACCATAAAAGCGTCCTATGTCAAGCTGTTAGACACTTATAAACTGGGTGTTGAAACCCTTGAAATGCAACTGTCTTATGCAACGTTTTTAGCCTTTTATGATGCTAATTCTGAGGCGGCAATTACATTTTTAAAAACCGCTTTAAAAGCAAATTTAACGGATTTAGCGTCTTCATCATTAAAAATGAAACTCGCTGATATTTTGGTTACTCAAAATAAATTTAACCAAGCACTCATCTATTATACGCAGATTCAGTTGCAGGTTAAAAATAGTACTCTAGCACAAGAAGCCCGATTCAAAGCCGCCAAAACAAGCTATTATAAAGGAGATTTTGACTGGGCAGAAACCCAATTGAAAGTATTGAAATCGTCCACGTCTCAGCTCACTGCCAATGATGCTCTGGACTTGCAGCTATTAATCTCTGATCACATTGCGAGTGATTCTCTTCACACCGCTTTAAAGATGTATGCCAAAGCAGAGTTATTGAGTCTTCAGAAAAAATCAACGGAAGCCATCGGTGTTTTAGAAACTATTCTTGAAAATCATAAAACAGATCCTATTATTGATCAGACGCTTTTTGTGCAAGCTCGACTGTATGAATCTGAAAAGATGTACTCTAAAGCAGAGGCTAACTATATGCGAATTATAACGGATTATAAAGATGATATTTTAGTAGATGACGCTTACTTTTACCTCGCAGAATTATATAGACTTCAATTAAATCAAATAGAGAAAGCAACGCTTAATTATGAAACGATTATCTTTAACCACGAAGATAGTATTCATTTTGTTGACGCGCGAAAACAGTATCGCATATTAAGAGGAGATACGATTAATTAATGACAAAACACTAACCAATGATAATTTACAACATAACCGCCAATATTGAGGATAGCATTCATGACGACTGGCTAGAATGGATCCAACAGCACATCCCAAAAGTGCTCGCTACAGGGTTTTTTATGAAAGCCACATTTACAAAGGTTTTAGTAGAAGAATCTATGGGAGGATTGACCTATTCGATTCAATACTTAGCCCCTTCAAAAGAAGCGTTGGAATCCTATTATCAACAGCATGCGGCACATTTCCAAGCAGAAGAATCAAAGCGGTTTGCAGATAAAATGCTCGCCTTTAGAACAGAGTTAGAATGGATTGATGAATATACTGTAACCACACACTAAATGACGGTAAAAGCAAAAAAATATTTAGGGCAACACTTTCTAAATGATGAATTGATTGCAAAACAAATAGCCGATGCTTTAACGCTTGAGGGCTATTCCGATGTTTTGGAAATTGGGCCAGGGATGGGTGTTTTGACCAAGTATATTATAGAAAAACCGATCACTACCTATGTGATTGAAATTGATGAAGAATCTGTAGAATATCTGCAAGCAAATTTTTTAAATCTAGCGCCTCGAATTATTCAAAAAGATGTTTTGAAGTACGATTTTAGTGCAGCTTTTGAAAACCGACCTTTTGCTATTATTGGAAACTTTCCCTACAATATCTCCACACAGATTGTATTTAAAACTTTAGAAAACAGAGCGCAGATACCTGAGTTTTCAGGGATGTTTCAAAAAGAAGTTGCACAGCGAATTTGCGAGAAAGAAGGCAGTAAGGTGTACGGCATATTATCAGTGCTAGTCCAAGCATTTTATGAAGCAGAGTATTTGTTTACGGTACCTCCATCGGTCTTTATTCCACCACCAAAAGTAGAATCTGGAGTGTTAAGACTAACGCGGAAAGCAGAGTATTCGTTGCCTTGTGACGAGAAATTGTTTTTTAAAGTCGTCAAGTCTGCATTTCAACAACGCCGTAAAACTTTAAGAAATAGCTTAAAAACCTATAATTTATCGGATAATTTAAAAGCAAATACTATCTTTGACAAGCGTCCAGAACAACTTAGTGTTGCGGCGTTTATCGAGCTGACATTAGCAATAGAAACTGATCAATAACCAATTTAACTTTGGAAAAAACTAAGGAACATATCCCGTTTGAAATCACTGACGCTCTAATTGAGGTTCTTAATGAACTCATCGATTCTAAGGACGACAAAGCCGTTTTGGAGCAATTACAAGACGTGCATTATGCGGATATTGCTGAAATTTTGGATGATCTAAATTTGGATCAAGCGACTTATGTAATCAAACTTTTAGACAGTCAAACAACCTCCGATATTTTAGCAGAATTAGAAGAAGATGTTCGGGAAAAAGTGCTTCAAAATCTTTCTACAAAAGAAATTGCAGAGGAAGTTCAAGAGCTCGACTCGGATGATGCAGCGGATGTCTTAGCGGAATTATCTCCAGAACGGAAGCAAAAAGTAATTGCCCAAATGGACGATAAAGAGCTTGTTGCAGATATTCAAGAGCTTTTGAATTATGATGAGGATACTGCAGGTGGGTTAATGGCAAAAGAACTGGTTAAGGTCTATGAAACTTGGACCGTTGCAGGCTGTTTGCGAAAAATTAGAGCACAAGCCAAAGACGTTAAACGTGTGCATTCAATTTATGTAGTTACTAAGGATGAAAAACTCATTGGGCGTTTGTCTCTGAAAGATCTTTTGATCGCCAATAATGAAGATAAAATAAAAGACATCTATATTCCAAAAGTGGACTCCGTTCACGTGAATGAAAATGCTGAAGAAGTGGCCAAATTAATGGCAAAATATGATTTAGAAGCCATCCCCGTTATCAACGACGATAAAGTCCTTTTAGGGCGCATTACCATCGATGATATTGTAGATGTTATTATAGAGGAAGCTGAAAAAGATTACCAACTTGCCGCTGGTATTACACAAGATGTTGATGCGGAAGATAGTATTCTCGCTCTAACGCGTGCCCGATTGCCATGGCTGTTTTTAGGGCTACTTGGCGGCGTTGGTGCTGCGGTTATTATGGGCGGTTTTGAAACGATTATCGAAGATTTCCCTCTCATTTTATTATTTACTCCACTGATCGCCGCCATGGCAGGTAACGTGGGCGTACAATCTTCTGCAATTATTGTACAAGGTTTGGCTAATGATGAGGTTCGCGGAAGTGTGAATAACCGTCTGATAAAAGAGATGTTTTTAGCCGCCTTAAATGGCATCATTTTAGCACTATTTTTGTTTGTCTTTGTATGGGTTTGGAAACAAGATATACGTACCGCCTTAGCAATTTCATTATCTTTAGTAATTGTAATTATTGTTGCGGGGATTATTGGAACGTTTATTCCGTTATTTCTACACAAAAAAGGAATTGATCCTGCGATTGCCACAGGGCCTTTTATTACGACAAGCAATGATATTTTCGGGATATTGATTTACTTTTCGATTGCAAAACTCATCCTAAATATCTAAGATGAAAATTTTACATTTGGATAGTAACCATCCTGTATTAATAGAGCAATTAAAAGCCTTAGGTCATACAAATCACGAAGATTATACAAGCTCAAAAGACGCCGTCGAAGCTAAAATTCATTTATATGATGGAATTATTATAAGAAGTCGATTTCGTATAGACGCCGATTTTTTAGATAAAGCTACGGCTCTTAAATTCATAGGTCGGGTAGGGGCTGGACTAGAAAACATTGATACCCCCTATGCTGCGGCAAACGGCATTCATTTAATAGCTGCTCCTGAAGGCAATCGAAATGCTGTAGGCGAGCATGCGCTAGGCATGTTGCTAGCGTTGTTCAATAAACTGCATACCGCAGATCGAGATGTTCGTGACAGAAAATGGCAACGTGAAGCCAATCGTGGGCTAGAACTCGATGGAAAAACGGTTGGTATTATTGGCTATGGACACATGGGAAAAGCATTTGCAAAAAAATTACGAGGCTTTGAGGTAGAGGTGCTTTGTTATGATATTAAGCCAAATGTTGGCGATGAAAACGCAACACAAGTTAGTCTAGAAACACTACAAAAAAAGGCTCAAGTTATCAGTCTTCATGTCCCGCATACTGAATTGACTTTTAAAATGATAAACACGGATTTCATCCATGTATTTAAGCAACCCTTTTGGCTTTTAAATACAGCACGTGGGAGTTGTGTGGTTACCGAAGATTTAGTAGCAGCGCTTAAGTCTAAGACTATTTTAGGTGCAGGATTAGATGTTTTAGAATACGAGAAATCATCGTTTGAAACCTTGTTTTCAAATGAGACACCGCCCGCTTGGACGTATTTGCTTTCTGCAGATAATGTGATCCTATCGCCACATGTTGCAGGATGGACGATCGAAAGCCATCAAAAATTGGCACAAACCATTGTCGATAAAATTGTCAATTATTTTCATTAAATTTAGAGCCCTCAAGCACTCTAAATTATGAAATCTACTGCAACTACGCCAACGGCATACATCGCTCAATTACCTGAAGACCGTAAAGTTCCGATTCAGAAGTTAAGACAAACTATTTTAGAGCATTTGGATCCTAAATTTCAGGAATGCATCAGCTATGGCATGTTAGGCTATGTCGTGCCATTCACGATCTATCCGGAGGGTTACCACTGCAATCCTAAGCTTCCATTGCCGTTTATGAATTTAGCATCACAGAAAAATTTTATTGCAGTCTACCATATGGGAATGTATGCGAAAAAAGAAATTCTGAATTGGTTTGTAGCGGAATATCCTAAGCATACTACGGCAAAACTAGATATGGGGAAAAGCTGTGTACGCTTCAAAAACATGAACAACATCCCGTATGCACTGATTGGACAACTCGCTGCTAAATTATCGGTCAACGAATGGATTACTATTTATGAATCTCAAATCAAAACATAAATAAATATGAAAAAACGTGTTACAGGTCTCGGCGGAATATTTTTTAAAACTAAAGATTCAAAAGCTACCAAAGCATGGTATGGCAAACACCTCGGTTTGCCAGTTGATGACTATGGATGTACCTTCTGGTGGAAGGATGAAGAAGGCAACAAGGCTTCTACGCAGTGGTCGCCTTTTAAGGCCGATACCACCTATTTTGAACCCAGCAAGCAGCCTTTTATGGTTAATTTTAGGGTTGAAAACCTTAACAATTTGATAACCGTTCTTAAGTCAGAAGGTGTTACTATTGTAGGCGAAACACAAACGTTTGAATACGGAAAATTTGCGTGGATATTAGACCCTGAAGGGAATAAGATTGAGCTATGGGAACCGATAGATAGTGCGTTTGAGCAATAATAAATAGAAATACATGAAGAATATATTAGTCCTTTGTACAGGAAACTCGTGTCGTAGCCAAATGGCACACGGCTATTTAAACCAATTTGCAGCAAACCAAGCTACTATTTACAGTGCCGGTATCGAAACGCACGGCATAAATCCAGGCGCTGCAGCCATTATGAAAGAAGATGGGATTGATATTTCGCAACACACCTCTAACCACGTCGATGAGTATGCAGCTGTCAATTTTGACTATATCATCACGGTTTGTGACCATGCTAAAGAAAATTGTCCATTTATCGCCAGTCCTAATGCGGTGCGTTTACATCATGATTTCTTTGATCCGTCCAAACTGGTTGGAACGGACGAAGAAAAACACGCTGCATTTCTAAAAGCACGTACCGAGATTAAAGACTATATGAACGCATTTGTGGCGGAACGGTTTTAGGGTGCATAATATTAGGCTTTGAAAACAGGTTGTTGCGCCTGCCACAATTCATAATACCGCCCTTTTTGGTTGTAAAGGTCTGTGTGTGTACCACTTTCAACTACGAGTCCTTTATCTAAAACAATAATTTTATCAGCATTAACGATTGTACTTAATCGATGCGCTATTATGACCACTGTCTTGTGTTTATCTCGCATAGATAGAATTGTTTTTTGAATATAATTTTCTGATTTGCTATCTAGAGAGGAGGTGGCTTCGTCCAAAATTAAAATCTCTGGGTTTTTATATAAGGCCCTCGCAATAGCGATGCGTTGTTTTTGACCGCCAGAAAGTGAGGCCCCATTTTCACCAAGATATGTTTCAAAACCATTGGGTAGATTTTCTACAAAATCTAAAATCCCTATTGATTTACAGATTTCTAAGATCTGTTCCATATTTGGGTTAAAGCCTCCAACGGCAATATTTTCAATCACATTCCCGGCAAACAAATCAATTTTTTGAGGGACCACACTTATGATGTTTCTTAAACTGTTTGTATCAATATAGTTGATGTCTAAATCTCCGATGCTGATTTGCCCTTTTTGAATTTTATAAACGTTTTGCAGTAAGGCCATAAGGGTTGATTTTCCAGAACCACTTTCTCCAATAATTGCGGTTATTTCGCCTTTTGAAATTTTGAGATTAAAATTTTCGAAAACTTGTACTCTAGTGCCATACCTGAAGCTAACATTGTTGAAGTTTATAGCCCCAATTTTATCATGGGTTAGCAAAATTTTGTTTTCTGTGCTTTCCCGTTCCAAATCCATAATTTCAAACAATCGATCTGCAGCAATAAGGGCATTTTGGATTTGTTTATTGGCTCCAATAAGACTTGCTGCGGGTCCTGTGAAGTAACCAATTATAGCATAAAATGACAATAACTCTCCTGCTGTAATTTCTCTGTCGATTACAAAATATGACCCTGTCCATAACAAAATGATGGTGAACAGTTGCGCTACAAATGAAGAACTTGTACCTGAAAACACAGAGTTTAGTGCAGATTTATACCCCGTTTTTAGTAAATTGATAAACTTGGTTTCTGTTTTAATATTGGCAAAACCTTCCAATCCAAAACGTTTTATTGTACTTACGGCATTAAGCGATTCTACCAATTGACTTTCCAATTCTGCGCCCTGCTCCATTAGTTTACGCTCTACTTTTTTGTTTAAGCGGTTGATGATAAAATAGATCATTGCATATACAGGAATGACGAGCAATATGATCAATGCGAGTTTCCAATAATAGAAAAACATCAGTCCAAATGAAAATATCAGAATGAGGACATTCACGGTAAGGGATAAGGAGACGCCATTGATAAAAGTTCTAATTTTTACAGCATCATTGATCCGTGAAATGATTTCTCCAACTCGCATGGTATCAAAAAAGGACTGTGGTAACTTGAGCAAATGTTTGTAGTAACCTAATATGAGTCGGGCGTCAATTTGTTGTCCTGTTTTGATGAGAAAAACATCTTTATAAATGCCAATAATAAATTGGAGCAGCAGTAACCCCAACATGATAACACCCAGTAAATTCAGTAACTTTATATTTCCACTGACGAGCACAAAATCCGTTATTTTTTGAATGTATATGGAAGTAGAAAATCCTAATAAAGTATATACGATGGCGCCAAAAAAGGCTTGTGCCAATACAAATTTATGCGGCTTGAGTAAAAACCAAAAACGCTTGTGAACCGAGATTTTGTCATTTCCTTTCTCAAAGGTTTCATTTGGTTGTAAAATAACAAGAACACCTGTCCATTCTTCAAGAAACGCCTCATGTGTTTTTTTATCTATTTTTCCAGTGCCAGGATCCATAACCGTGATGTGGCTTTTAGAAACACCATAAATGACCACGTAATGTTGGAGCTGTTTCTTTACAATAATATGAGCGATGGCTGGTATGGGGATTTTGAACAGGCTGTCCAAAACACCTTTCACCCCTTTGGCTTCAAACCCTAGTTTTTCTGCGGCTTCGATGAGTCCAAGAACGTTGGTTCCTTTTTTGTCAGTGCCTGCATATTGACGAATACGCGCAATGGGCAACTCTAGATGGTAGTGCGCAGCAATAGAGGCAAGGCAGGCGGCACCACAATCGGTAATGTCGTGTTGTTTTATTTTTATGGAAGCCATGATAAATGCGTTTACAAGCAATAGTAGTTGACTTCACTGCAAAAAGATTGCACTGTAGGTTTTTTTTAGAGATTAAATTCCTAATCCTTCTTTGAAACAGTCCCAATGAGAGAATAAATAGCTAAAGAACAGAACCGTTAGTGCAATAATGAAGATGTTTTTTTTGTATAGTTTTTTCATGGTATTTTTTTAAAATAATAATTCTTTTATGCGTTCATAGTATCCGATAAATCCAAAAAGGAATAAAAATAGAACTAGATAAATGATGTTTTTTTTGGTGTTTTTATTTAAAACAGCAATTCTTTGATACGGACATAATTGGCTAAAAATCCAAACAGAAAAATTAAAATTAAAATATACATAAGGTCTTTTTGTTTTATTTTTTTCATCAAGATTATCTTTTAGAGTTTGAACTCTTAGTTTTAATGTTGTAGTGATAAAAGATAACCATAGGATCTAAAAGTGAGCCTCTCAACTAGAATTATAAGAATTTACTTCTTTTTTTTTGATATTTTATTTTTTAACAATTGGAGGAGTTCCTAATAATCCAGCTTTAAAGTTTTTCCAATCTGAAAGTATTGAGATTGTAAAGACAAAAATCAATATCCCGATTAGAATCTTATATGGTTTTTTCATTATTTTTTTGGGTTGCATAATATTTTGTTGTAAAAACTAGGATAGAGATACTATCCTAGTTTAATTAATTAATTGCAATTAGCATTGTAAAGAGCAATATCAGATGCTATTAAAGCTGCTGCTGCTGGACCTCCACGAGAAAGCATCCTAAGAGCTGTCCCTATATCATAGGCAAAAGAACACCATCCACCGTGTACTTTCTTCATTTCCTTATGTCCTAAGTCCTCAATATTATATTTTTTTAATTCTAAGTTTTTCATAATTTCATAATTTTATAATTAATAATATTTTTAACATTGATCTACAGGTGGTTCCCCAAATAGCCCTGCCTTAAAGTTACCCCAGTCAGTAATTATTTCATAAATAATTGCTCCGCCAATAATTGGCCAAATCCAACCTCCATCAGTAGATTTGAGTTCTTCAGTGCTCAACGCTTGAACACCATAATTCTCTAAATGTTTCATAATTTTTAGATTTGAGTTTATATTAATTTTTTGTGACCTGCAAAACGCTTTTGCAGTACCGGTCTAAACCATAAATTCAGTTACGTCTAACTACGCTCTGCGTCCAGAGTTTTAGGATTTAGAAGCCTAAATATAAGCGTGTTCACTGCAACTTCCTTGCAAGGTGCAAATTTTCTCCTAAAAAATAACTCCCACCAAAAATTTCGGTGACCTCATCGCCGTTTAATACGGTCACAGAAATCGCCACTCGTAAATCAAAGGCGTTCGTGTAGTAATAGGTTTCTCTATTTCTACTGTAACAGATTTCTGCTTTGTAATCTTTTAGCTGGTGCATTAGCGAATACACAGAGCGTTGACTAATTTGCATTAAGTCTGCTAATTGTTTTGGCGCCCCTGTATTTTCATTTTTAATTCTTAAATGCAATTGCTGTAAGCGTTCTAGTGTTTTTAAGTTTTTCATGAGTCTGGGTTTAAAGTATAGCGGTTTGGTGTTGTCCTGGGTTGATCCAGTCGTCCACTTTGTCGTATAATAAATCAAATAAACTTCGGTTGGCTAATTTGAATTTTGCGGTGAGCGTCATCCCTTTTTTCAAAGGGCCTACATAGCCATTTTTGAGAGCCAGTTGAGGCGTTTTAATGCTGCAATACACTTTAAAAACCGCTTTGTTATCAACAAACTCAATATCTTTTGCAATGTCTGTAATGCGCCCATGAGACATGCCCCATTGGTTGTAATTATAAGCATCTATCTGGAAATTCACCTCGCTATCCACTTTTAGCAGACCAATATCATAGGGGCTTACATAACATTCTATGCGCAATTTCGTGTCAGGAGATAGCTCGGCAATGGTTTGCCCAGCCGCCAAATAGCTGTTTTGTCCTGTACTCACACTGCTGACCAAAGTTCCCGAAATAGGGGCTGTTACGGTATATAAGTTTTTATTTTGTTGGGTTTGGTAGAAGTTGCTCTCTAGCTCTACTAATTTGGATTTATAGTCCGTAAGTGCGGCTTGCCAAGCATTGTA
>JAQXCA010000060.1 GCA_029252105.1 Flavobacteriaceae bacterium
TCTCCAGTTTCATTAGCAGCGATCACACGATCCCATGCTTTGATAACTCTAGCCTTACGGTGAGAAAGAATTAGTTGACCTGTTGCATCTTCACGCACATCAATTAAAACTTCTACTTTATCTCCAATAGCTAAGTTTGGATTGTATCGAAACTCATTTAAAGAGATGACACCTTCTGATTTTGCATTGATATCAATGATCGCATCACGATCAGAAATATGAACTACAGTACCTTCCACAACTTGATCATCAAGTGTATCTACAAAATTACTAGCGACTAACTTCTCGAATTCATCAAGTTTAGCATCGTCAACAGGATCGATCCCCTCTTCATAATTATGCCAGTTAAAATCTTTAAGGAATTGCTCAGGATTTGCTTGAGCTTCGTTTACTTGTGGCGTTTCTACTGCGGTAGTTTCTGCAGTTACTTCTTCCACATTTGTGTTTTTTTCTTCAGCCATGGCTGTTTAAAAATTTGTATTTTACAGGAGAAAGATTCATTTAAGCACCCCTATAAAAGTGTTATTAATTAAAGTTAATTCCTTTTACTGAATCTATTATTTGCTAAAAGGAGTGCAATGTTACGATTTATCCTTAATGTTTCCAAATGATTTCTTATCTGTTTTTAAGAGAGACCAAATATGGTTACTAAATTTGATATTTATAACTCTTAACTCTTATATAGTTGAAATTTAAAACACTAAATATTTATGGGTTTTTGAAATCAATTTTTGAATTTACAAGTGCTAAGACCTTTTCAAATTGATGGTCTAAACTTAGCTTTGAATTATCAATTTCTATGGCGCCTTCAGACTTGAAAAGCGGAGAGTCTTCACGAGTAGAGTCGAGATGATCACGAGAAGTTATATTTTCTAAAACAGCATCAAAAGAAACTGTTGTTCCTCCAGCAACTAGCTCATCATATCGTCTTTGTGCACGTGTATCGGCAGAAGCGGTCATAAACAGTTTAAGCTCAGCATCCGGAAAAACGACTGTACCAATATCTCTTCCATCCATCACAATGCCTTTTTTTGCACCCATGTGTTGCTGTAATGCTACTAATTGTTGACGAACTTCTGGCACCGATGCAACGATGCTAACTGTATTAGAAACCTCCATAGTTCGAATTTCTGTATTCACATTTACTTCATTTAAATAAATTTCAGAAGCTTTTAAAGATGCATTGTATTGAAAAGCAACCTTGATAAGCGGTAAATTATTTATGAGTTCTTCTGTATTTAGAACACTATTTTGAATCAGTTTGTGTTGTAGTGCATACAAAGCTACTGCACGATACATTGCACCAGAGTCTACATAAACGTATTGAAGCTTTTGCGCGAGTTGTTTGGCAAGTGTACTTTTTCCTGTGGAGGAAAATCCATCAATGGCAATCGTTATTTTTTTCATTACTGTAAATTAATTTGAAGCCCAAAAAAACTTGTATTTGAGGCTAATGTATAGCGTGCATGTGTAAAACTAAATCTTATTTTGTTAAACTTCAAGCCAATTCCAAAAGAAAATCCTGAAAAATTACGTTGTTCTATAATTTTCAACTCCTCTGCTCTTCTAAAACTATAACCTAATCTAATATTAAATCCTTTATCAGGAAATAACTCTAACCCCACAATAGTATGTCGAGCAATATTACTTAGAAACCCAACTTTTTCTTCCGTTTGATTTCCGCTTAAATCTGATGTAGCTCGAGCAGGATTAGCCGTTGCAATTGGCCATTGTTGTAAATTTTCAAAGGTGAGATGCCATCTTAAAGGAACATTTTCAAGTTTTTGAGAAAACCCTAGAGCAATTTCTAGTGGTAATGACTCTTTCAAGCCAGCATAAGTTGTGAGTTGTGTTCCAAAATTTCGAATTACAAGAGCCGCATTAAACTCTAAATACTCATTTATATAGATCAATCCTAAATCACCAGCAATACCGAGCGAATTATACTGCTCAAGTTTAGAGGAAATTAACTTAAGATTTCCACCGATATAAAAATCCGAGTATCCAACTTGAGTAGCATACCCCATAGAAATAGCAGCTTCATTTCCAGAAAATGTTCCTGTACTTATTCCGTTTTCATCATACCCATCAAAACTACCATAATTAATATAGGTCATCCCAATATGAAATGTTTTTGTTCTACGGTCCCAAGTGTAGGCATAAGCAGCTGTTCCGTAGCTAATATCTCCTAAGTAATTAGAGTAATTCAGTGCCAACTGATTATCCATATCTTCATTAATAGTTGCTGGGTTATAAAGCGCTTGTGTAACGTCATAATCAACATTTGTAAGAACTTTACCACCTAGAGCCGCTTGACGCGGAGAGGAAACAAGGTTTAAAAATTGGTATGTAGATTCGCCTCCTAACTGCGCATACACAGCTGAACTACAGCACAAAACCAAAAAAAACGTAACAACTATACTTATTCTCATGTAATGTTAATCAGTTCTAAAACGAATATTAGAAGTGTTTATTTTGAGAGGTGAAAAAATTAACTAAATTAAAGTGTTTTTGCATTTTTCACTTTTTGATTCGTAATTGCTATTTCAATGACTTCACTCATCTCAGAAACAAAATAAAAAGTTAACCCTTTTAAATACGATTGATTTATATCTTCAATGTCACTTTTGTTTTCCTTAGATAGGATAATCTCTTTAATTTTTGCACGCTTAGCTGCTAAAATTTTCTCTTTAATTCCACCTACAGGCAACACTTTACCTCGCAATGTAATTTCCCCAGTCATCGCTAAATTTTTCTTAATTTTTTTCTGTGTAAATAAAGACACTAACGATGTTAGCATTGTAATTCCTGCACTAGGACCATCTTTTGGAGTAGCGCCTTCAGGGACATGAATATGCACGTTATATGTGTCAAAAATTTCTGGCTTTAAATCATATAAGTCCGCATTTGCTTTGATGTATTCCATGGCAATAGTTGCCGATTCTTTCATTACTTTACCCAAGTTTCCAGTGATTGTTAGACTGCCTTTTCCTTTTGATAAAATAGATTCAATAAATAAAATATCGCCCCCAACACGCGTCCATGCTAAGCCAGTTACAACACCAGCTACATCGTTGTTTTCATACTTATCCCGTTCTAGTTTTGGGCTGCCTAATACTTTTATAATCGCCTCGTTAGAAATTTTAACAGCGTAGGATTCTTCCATCGCAATGTTTTTGGCTGCATAACGCACCATTTTAGCGATTTGTTTTTCAAGTCCACGAACTCCAGATTCTCTAGTGTAGCCTTCTACAATTTTTTCTAATTGTGGTTGCGCAATTTTTAGATCAGAACCTTTCATTCCATGTTCTAAAATTTGCTTTGGTAATAAGTACTTTTTTCCGATTTGAACTTTTTCTTCAATCGTATAGCCACTCACATTAATAATTTCCATTCGATCTAAAAGTGCAGGTTGTATCGTATTAAGACTGTTAGACGTGGCCACAAACATAATTTTTGAAAGATCATACCCCATTTCCAAAAAGTTATCATAAAACTCCGAATTTTGTTCTGGGTCTAAAACTTCTAGCATTGCAGACGATGGGTCGCCTTGATGAGAACTTGAAAGTTTATCAATTTCATCTAGAACAAATACGGGATTAGATGTCCCTGCCTTTTTTAAGCTTTGCAAAATTCGTCCTGGCATAGCACCTATATATGTTTTTCTATGCCCTCTAATTTCTGCTTCATCTCTAAGTCCTCCTAATGAAATTCTGATATATTCTCTTCCTAAAGCTTCCGCTATGGACTTTCCTAAAGATGTTTTACCAACGCCTGGAGGACCATACAAACAGAGAATGGGCGATTTCATGTCTTTTCGAAGTTTCAAAACAGCCAAATATTCTATAATTCGACGTTTGACTTCTTCTAATCCAAAATGATCGCGATCCAATATTTTTTGTGCTCGTTTCAAATCAAAATTATCATCACTAAAAGAATCCCAAGGTAAATCTAAAAACAAATCTAAATAGTTCCGTTGAATGGAATACTCGGCAACTTGTGGGTTCATGCGTTGAAGCTTCCCAATCTCTTTATTAAAATGAGCCTCTACCTTAGCATTCCATGATTTTTTAACCGCACGAGATTTCATTTCCTCAATTTCCTCTTCATAACTCACACCGCCCAGTTCTTCTTGAATAGTTTTGATTTGTTGCTGTAAGAAATATTCGCGCTGTTGCTGACTCATGTCACTTTGCACTTTGGATTGAATGTCATTTTTAAGCTCCAAGCGTTGAAACTCAACATTCATATGTTTCAAAGTTAGCAATGCACGTTCTTGAAGGTCATGAACTTCTAATAACTTCTGCTTTTCAACAACAGAGAGGTTCATGTTTGAGGACACAAAATTGATTAGAAATGAACTGCTTTCAATATTTTTTATCGCAAAAGAAGCTTCACTTGGAATTGTTGGGCTTTGTTTAATAATTTGTAAAGCAAGATCTTTTATAGATTCAATAATCGCAGGAAATTCGGTAGTACCCAAAGGGGTAATTTCTGGAACATCCTGAATTTTAGCCACCATATAAGGCGAATCCGATACCATTTCAGAGATTTGAAATCGTTTTTTTCCCTGAATTATAACTGTTGTATTTCCGTCAGGCATTTTAAGTACTTTTAAAATACGTGCAACCGTTCCAGTCGAGTAAATGTCATCAATAGATGGATCTTCTATAGTTTCATCTTTTTGAGAAACCACGCCAATGACTTTAGAACCAGAATTTGCGTCATTAATTAACTGAATAGACTTGTCTCGACCAGCAGTAATTGGAATGACTACTCCTGGAAATAAAACAGTATTTCTTAGCGAAAGAATCGGCACTGTTTCTGGTAACGATTCATTTTTTATAGCTTCTTCATCTTCAGTGGTCATTAATGGAATTAACTCCGAATTTTCGTCAAAGTCTTGTAATGACAAACTGTCAAGCATTGTGAATTTTGATTTGCTCATAAGTATATTAGGTCATTCTGTCATAAAACAGAACTAGTTTGATATTAATGATTCATATTAAACGCAAGGAAACACCTTATAGGAGTGTATATTCTTTCGTCTTTAAACTATGTTCAATTGTTATGCCAACTTAGGAATTGATGTAATTTAAAAGAAATTAATTGACAAATTTAGTGGCTTTGATGCGGCTTAGCACAATATAGGCAATCAGAAAAAAGAATGCTAATGAAAGTACCGAATATTGCATAGAACCTGTCAAAGCGATAAGTAATCCAAAAACCAACATCCCTAAAACTATAGCGATTTTTTCGGTGACATCATAAAAACTAAAATATGTAGCATGGTCATGCGTATCTGGTAATAGCTTTGAATAGGTTGAACGACCAATCGATTGGGTAGCCCCTAAAACAAAGCCTAATAAAATACCTAAACAATAAAAATAATAATCTACGTTAGCTTGATTAACATCTAACGAAAATGCCAAAAGACAGACACCTCCCCATATAATGAGTGTTAATTTTAAGGTTCTGATGTTTCCAATTTTAGTTGATAATTTTGAAAACAGGAAAGCGCCAAGAATTGCGACAAGCTGTACAAGAATAATTGTGAAAATTAAATTTGAGGTTGGTAATCCTAATTCTTTACTGCCAAAAATGCCAGCCATGAGCACAATGGTTTGAACCCCCACACTGAAACAGAAAAAAGACACTAAAAAATATTTAAGCTGTGGATAATTAACAAGTTCCTTAAAAACAATTTTTAACTCTTTAAGTCCTTTCCAAATAAAATCTTTTTCAGGTTTATGGTTAAATGTATTATTTGGTAGATTTCTGTATGTAATCTGAGCAAATCCAAGCCACCAAATACCGACTAATAAAAATGTGATTCGAGGCGCTAAGGTGGGATCTGTAATCCCAAACCATTCAGGCATTTGAACCATTGCTAGGCTAAAAATAAGTAATAATACAGATCCTGTATACCCAAAAATAAAACCTTGGGCACTGACTTTATCTTGTTGTTCTGGAAAGGCGACTTCAGGTAAATAGGCGTTATAAAATACTATACTTCCCCAAAAACCAATACTTGCCAAAATGGTAAAAGTGAGTGCTACCCATAAGGAGTCCGGTCCTGTAAAAAAGAATAAACACATTACTGACAAGGATCCTAAAAGACAAAAGAATTTCATGAATTTTAGTTTATTACCCATATAATCTGCAATCGCAGAAAGAATAGGTGAAATACCCGCAACAATTAAGAAGGAGAATGCCAATGTATAATCATATAATGAGGTGGGATCCCAATAGGCTCCTAAAAAAGAAATATCACCAGCATCATTCGCAAATGAACTTGTCATACTGCTGTAGTAGATTGGAAAAATTGCCGTACTAATTACTAGAGGGTATACTGAATTCGCCCAATCATAAAATGCCCAAGCTTTGGTGAGTTTTTTACTACCTTTCTCAAATTTTTTCATGTGTCTTATCTATTATTTTTAAAAGGTTACATGCTGTTCACTATTAGTCATTCCCTTGGGTGCTAATAATTTTAGCAAGCTTGTTTCATAAAAAAAACTGCTCATTTTATTGAGCAGCTCCTAATTTAATGATTTATTTCAATTCTGACGAACGTATTACCTAAAAGATGTCACTCCAAACTTGAGAGCTTCCTCTTTTGCTTGGTTTGATAGGGATCTTAAATTAGCAATACGCGAATCGTTTGACGGGTGCGTACTTAAAAATTCCGGTGGGGCTTTGCCTCCACTATTGGCTTTCATACGTTCCCATAATTTAGAGGCTTCCTCAGGACTATAGCCTGCTATTGCCATAAGATATAAACCAATTTTATCAGCTTCTGTTTCATGGGATCTACTAAAAGGTAACACACCAGCTACTGAACTGCTAACTCCGTATGCTTGCATCCAAATACGTTGTTCTGTACTACTTTTATCGTTTGAAGCTGCGGCAACGCCAATCGCACCAGCTTGTTGAATCATTCCTGCACTCATGCGTTGTTGACCATGGTTTGCTAAGGCATGTGCGACTTCATGACCCATAATTGCAGCGACACCTGTTTCTCCAGCAGCGATCGGAAGAATCCCCGTGTAAAAAACGATTTTCCCACCAGGCATGCACCAAGCGTTCACAGTCTTATCATCTACTAAATTATATTCCCATTTATAATCTTTTAAATAGCCTTGATAATTATTAGCATCTAACCAACGTTCCGCTGCAACTGAAATACGTTGCCCCACTCTTGCAATCATTTCAGCATCCGATGTTCCTTTTAGGACTTTATTGTCAGTCAAAAACTGATCATACTGAGCAAAAACCATTGGTAATAACTGAGAATTTGGCATAAAAGCCATGGTTTTTTTTCCTGTGAATGGATTGGTTGCACAGGAAAAACTAAGTATACAAACTAGGAATGTTAAAAGTTTATTTTTCATTATTTAAGTAGTTTATTTTTAAAATCATAAAAAACGTTCTATTTCAAGAGTCACAAATTTATGTGAAAAAAATAT
>JAQXCA010000063.1 GCA_029252105.1 Flavobacteriaceae bacterium
GTATCATCGTCGTCACTGCAAGAAATCGTCATAAGACCCACAAATAGTAGGATTAGTAGTTTGTAATTATTCAATAAATTTTTCATAGATATAAAGTTATTTAGAGCACAAAAAAATAATATTTATTGTAATTTTTGTTTAATTTTTTGTTAAAAAAGTAAAACAAAATGATGTATTATAATTATTTTAACCTTTTAAGTCATTTTAATGCAATAAATTAGTTAATTAAATACTAATAGATAGTTTTTACTCTTAATAAATTGAGATTAGTTCTACTAATTAATTATAATGTATTTTACGTTTCTAATAATTCACATATACATACCCAGAAATAACATCTTTTGCTTCATTATTTAAGGACAGGTAATAAAAGTAAGTGCCTACGGGAACTTTATTTGTTGATTGTGATTGCACATTTGAAGAGCCTTCCCATTTATTGGAGTTATCGCCATTGAAAATTAACTTACCATACCTGTTGTAAATTTTAAGCTCATGTTTTAAATAAACATCATAAAGGGAACTAATATTAAAATAATCATTAAAACCGTCTCCATTGGGAGAAAAGGCATTTGGAACTATAGGGAAACAACCGAGTGTTACAGATACTTTAGTAGAGCTGTAACATTGATTGGTATTGGTATATACTGCATAATACACTTGACCAGCTACTAGTGTTGTATTTACACTCAACGGAATTACCGAATCCTCGCTGTCGAACCAAACAGAAGATGGGAATTCGATTACCAGGTCGTTTAAAGTCGAGTAATCACATATAGAAATACTAGAAAACTCAAATTCATCCGGGCGTTCTGAAATTCCAACATCACTAGTACTAGAGCTTACACAATCTTCATCTATCGTTATATCGAGGTTATAGGCTCCTTGGTATTCAATTGTACCCACTTCTATTACAGGATTTTGTTCTGTTGAGCTGAACCCATTAGGTCCAGTCCAAGTGTAGGTGGCATTGTCGTAAAACGGTGCCGTAAATAAAATTGAATCGCCTTCACACACATCATTTGAGGCCGTGAAACTAGCGTCGAACTTCGCGAAATCACTAAAATATCCATAACGACAGCCTGATGAACCACCGCCGTGTATGAGTCCTAAATGAAAACGATCCATAGAATTATAGACGCGTTTTGCAGCCCCTTGCGTTATTGAGCTAGACAGATTTATCTGTGCAAATTGCCAGTTGTTATTGGATCCCGGCACAGATGAAAAATCATTCGCTTGAATAATACTACTATCGCCATCTATTGTAAAACCGCCTTCAGCTCCTGTTGGAACTAAGATATTTAGTGCGAAAAATTCATTGGTTGACCTTACAAATGACACATCGGTAGAGCCTGTACATTCTATTGGAGGCAAAACTGCTTCTCCTAGTTCACATCCAAATCCCGTGACATGCAAAACATAGCTAGGGTTTGACGTGTATATATAAGCTGATGGATTGGAAAGTGTAATTTCATAGGTTTCCAATGCGTTTATAGTGCTCACCACTAGACCATCTACAGAAATTTCAGTAGCATCATCCTGGGCAACAACATAAATTTTATCTTCTCCATTCAAATACCCCTTAATAGCAATATATTCTTGTCCAATCAAATTAACAGGTATGAGTTGATCCCCAGCAATATCCATACATCCACCATACGGTTGTCCAGACAATGAATCATCGTGAATTGTGATAGCGATAGGTTTATCTGAAGACACTGTTGACCCCGTTAGGTGCTGGCTGTCGGATGTGCGAGAAGCCTCTACTAAATAGGTTTCTCCTTTGTCTAAGGTAATATCAAATGGAACCCCAGCTGCATGCCCCACGACCTCTTGACTCGGTAAAATAGTTACATCTGTATTGTTTTCAGTAGCCACAATATTTATACCCGAAGCATAATTACTTGAATTTTTGAAAAACGTTTGAAACGGCGTTATAAAAGACGTTCCTAATGCGTTTTTTCCTTTAAGAGCAAATATGTCCGGATTACAACGACAAATTGGGTTAATTTCATAATAGGCCATGAAGTCTTTGGTGCCATCAATTTTAATTCCAAAGTTTAAAACCTCATCAGCAGGTTTGTTTTCGATCGTATCTATCCAAGTTGTAACATCAAGCTCATAGGCACTATTTGGCTCAAGCGTAAATTGAATATTTTCAAAATCCGGATTTGCAGGTTGAGATACTGTGATTGTTGTGGATTCATTTAGGCTCGCAAATCGAAAAAATATTGGACGGTCTCCGTGAGATTGATTCGCTTCTGGAGCTACAAACCAAAACGTATTATCAACTTGTCCTAGACAAAGGTTTAAATTTAAAATTGCAAACAAAAATAATATTGATTTCATATTAAAAACTATGTGGTTAACATGACACTAAAATACTAAAAAAAAACAGTAATTGGTTCTACTTAATATGTTTGCGGCACAAAAATTAAATTTTTGTAGTCTATCAACTATTTATTGTAATAATCTTATTTATTTATAGCAAAAGACGCATTAATGTTATGAATAAAATAATATGTATTTGAATAATAAATAACATAACAGACTATTCTATACAATCTAATTTTTATATTTATGTTTTAGTATTTGACAAAAACCAAGTTAAATTTTTAAGCTGTATTTAAAAAATTAAAACTAATATTACTCTTTACGTTTCTTATGAAAAACACCACGCTTGCACTTTTATTTTTAATCACTACGTTTAATATTTACTCCCAAATTAATCCAGACGCTATTGAAATTGTGAGAGATTCATATGGTGTACCACATATTTATGCAACTACTGATGCTGAAGTAGCTTATGGATTTGCGTGGGCTCAAGCCGAAGATGATTTTAAAACCATTCAGCAAGCCTATCTCGCTGGCAATGGTTTGTTGAGTAAATTTATAGGGCTTAAAGGTGCTTCTGCTGATTTTCTCGCGCAACTGATTCAGTCTAAAAAAACAGTAAACGAACAGTTTCATACCCTCGATCCAAAATTTATTAAATTACTTCAGGGTTTTACTGAAGGGTTAAATGCATTTGCTAAAAAACATCCCGATGAAATCCTAGAATCTTCACTGTTTCCAGTTACTCCTCAAAAATTACTTCAGTACACACAACTTCAATTATTTATTTCAAATGGCGCAGCTAATCTTGTCAGTGGAATTGTGAACAACAATTTGTCATGGCCTTATGAAATTGAACAGGACACCAAAGGTTCTAACCTTATTGCTATTAGTCGTAGTCGAACCCAATCAGATGAAACGTTTTTAGCTATTAACACCCACCAACCCTTAGAGGGTCCAACGTCATGGTATGAAGCACATCTAGTGAGTGAGGAAGGCACCAATATTATTGGAGCGACCTTTCCTGGGTCTCCTTGTCTGTTTACGGGAGCTAACGAATTCTTAGGCTGGACACATACAGTTAATTATCCCGACAAAGCAGATGTATATGCTCTAGAAATGCATCCCCATAAAAAAAACGTTTATATGGTTGATGGAAAGCCATATATGTTAGAAAAATTTAAAGCTAAAATTTACCTCAAGCTTCTTGGGATTAAGATTCCAATTAAGAAGAAATTTTACAGAAGCATCTATGGACCAACCCTAAAAAATAAAACAGGCGTATATTCGGTTCGTACGCCTAGCACATCAAATATTAATGCTGTTGAACAGTGGTGGCACATGAACAAAGCAACCAATTTTACAGCATTTTATGAAGCCTTAGAAATGAAAGCATTACCGGGTTATAACATTGGTTATGCGGATAGAAACGATACTATTTTTTATATTTCTAATGGTAAAATTCCCATTCGAAATGAAGACTATGATTGGACAGATGTTGTTCCTGGAAACACCCATAAAACGCTTTGGAATACCTATTACTCGATTAAAGAACTACCGCAAGTGATTAGTCCAAAATCAGGATTTGTGTATAACGCAAATCACAGTCCATTTAAGTCTTCGGGAGCGCTAGACAATCCTAAAGCAGAAGATTTTGCTAGTGCCATGAATTTTGAAACCTATGACAATAACCGCTCTACTCGCCTACTCCATTTACTTGAAGAAAAAGATCATATTGATTATGAGCGTTTCAAACGTATCAAATATGACCACCAATTACCTACGCCTTTAAGTTATAATTATATGGACTTGAATCCATTGTTTGAAATGAAAACGGAAGACTACCCTGAAGTTAGTGCGCTATTATCTACTATTAAAAATTGGGATCGCATTACCAATCCAGAGTCTTATGGTGCTGGAGCATATGCATTACTGTATTATCAACTTGGACCCTTTTTTGATGAGCTTCCTGAAGATGGGGTTTTTACTGCTGATGTATTATTTGAAGCCTTAAAAACTACAAAGGCTTATATGTTGACACATTTTAATAGTGAACGCGTTCGCTTAGGCGATTTTCAAAAGCTCGTGAGAGGGGAAAAAGTACTGCCGATCTTTGGCTTACCGGATGTCATTACGGCAATGCGAGGAACGCCTTATAAAGATGGAAAAATAAAGATCACACATGGTGAATCTTATATTGGATTGGTGCGCTTTACGCCTACTAAAACATACTACGAATCTGTTATTTCATATGGAAATAGTCGAAGACCTGAAAGTCCACATTATGCCGATCAGATGGATTTATATGTTAATTTTAAAACCAAAACAATGTCATTTGAAAGGTTAGAAGTTTTGGATTCAGCTATAAGTAGTTATGCTCCAAAATAAATTTGGTACCATTTCTTATAAAACTTGTACTTATTTAAGGCGTTAAATTACCATATAATATGTGCTTAATACAAGCAAAAAAGCCTCACATTTCTGTGATTTTTAATTAAACCTTCTATAAAATAGCTCGACTTCACTCTCCTACTCTAGAGCAGAGAAGGCAAATCAATATTTTTTAAGATTTGTTTCCGTTTTTATTTATAAATTATTATTTTACAAAAGAAAATAACCAAAAAAATTAGAGCTAATTAATTCGAGACGAGAATTCATAAAAAAAACAATGAATGGATTATACTTTATCGTATTATCTAACCCGTTCCAACAGTTGTGGTCATTAACTAAAATAACTTCTTCAGTCCCTCCTAACTGGAGAGAACTGATAGAAGTTGCACGTTGG
>JAQXCA010000072.1 GCA_029252105.1 Flavobacteriaceae bacterium
TCAAATTAACCTCAATACAACGTGCTATGTAATGTTCGTGACGGATTATAATTTAATTTTGACGGTTTCGGTTTTATCAATAGGGTATTTATAGCTAAAGCCTAAGGCCTTAAATTGAATAACGCCTTTATAAGTTACTTTCAAGTTTTTGTTTAGAACACTGTTAAGGAGTCCGCTTAAAAATCCATTCGGATCTTTACTTAAAAGGTCTTTGGTATTGATCTTAATTTGAAGAGGTACCTTAAAACTATTTTTTGCGGGGACTTTAAATTCTTCTGCACTCACAATTCCCATTAACATGTCATTTACAAATACATTCACACCCTCCGTATTCAGTCGACCCCCTACAACGTTTGGATTGTTAAAAAGCGCTTCCGCTTTTAATGTCAGTGTTCTAGAATTAGCCTCCAAAAGTTCAATACCATCAATTTTAATAAACTCTGGTTTTTTTTTGACGGCACAACTCGTTGTCAATAAAATTAAGAGAAGGATCGTAAATTTTTTCATCATTTTTTGGGTATTATATGTATCTTCGAACAACAAAAATAAGATTTATTAATCGGTATCCATAACATGCGTATTAGAGAAATTCAATTTGAGGACAATTCACAAATCGAATCGGTGATAAAAACAATCTTTTTAGAGCTTGAATTGCCTTTAACAGGAACGGTTTACGAAGATGTAGAAACCACACGAATGTTTGAATCCTATCAAGAAAATACGGCTGTTTATTTTATAATAGAAGACCACGGCATTGTAAAAGGCGGCGCAGGCATTAAAGCGTTAAAGAGTGAAGATGCGTCTGTTTGCGAGCTTCAAAAAATGTACCTTTCCAGCGAGCTAAGAGGAAAAGGATATGGAGAAGAACTCATGAAAATGTGTTTAGAGGCAGCGAAATCAATGGGGTACAAACACTGTTATTTAGAAACACTTACAGCCCTCAAAACCGCTCAACAACTCTACAAGAAACACGGATTTAAATTCCTGAATAATGCGATGGGAAATACAGGGCATAGCTCCTGTGGACTACGAATGATAAAAGCCTTGTAATGCAATTAAAATCACTTCATAATTTTTTTCAAAATGGACTCTTAGGTTATTATCCTAAAGGAGAGATTACCTCTTTTTTTCATAGGATTTGCGAACAACATTTGGGACTCAAACGCATTGATGTGCACCTAAAAGCAGATACAATTATTACTACTCAAACCTTTGAGTATTTTGAAAGCGTCATCAGTCGTTTACTAACTTATGAACCCATTCAGTATATTTTAGGGACAACCTCATTTTTTGGGTTGGATTTTAAAGTAGACGAAAATGTTTTGATTCCACGTCCTGAAACCGAAGAACTCGTGGCTTGGATTTTGAAATATGCCAACACCAATACCCCTCTTAAAATTTTAGATATTGGCACTGGCTCGGGCTGTATTGGGATTAGCTTGGCAAAACAGTTGCCAAACGCCACCGTCTCAGTTTTGGATGTGAGTCCTGCCGCTTTAGAAATTGCCCAGTACAACGCCCAACAAAATGCCGTGCAGTTAACCTGTATTGAAGCCAATGTTTTGGAATGGGAAAACACCGCATTGCAGTTTGACATCATTGTATCCAATCCGCCCTATGTTCGTGAAAGTGAAAAAGAACGCATGGCACCCAATGTATTGGATCACGAGCCTCATTTGGCATTATTTGTTGACAACGATAAGCCCTTAGTATTTTATGAAGCCATAGTCGCATTGAGCAAGAAAGCCCTTAAAAAACAAGGATTACTCTATTTTGAAATCAATGAATATTTGGGAGAAGACACCAAAGCGCTTTTGTCTTCGAACGATTTTGAAGACGTTCAATTAAAGACTGATATTTTTGGAAAAAACAGAATGATGTGCGCCAGCAAACGCTGATGTTTTGTTCACTAAATTGCTGATAAATTCTTCGTATTTCTCTTTTGTGTACCGCTCATTTTCATATCTTAGTACTGCAAAATATTAAGACCGATTATTTTTTTTTTTTTTTATTAAAGAACAGATTTTACAACTGCGTGACGAACTCAGTCAGCATAATTATAACTATTATGTCTTGGACACACCGTCCATTTCTGATTTTGAATTTGACACCAAATTAAAGCAACTTCAAGATTTAGAATCTGCTTATCCACAGTATTATGATGCCAGTTCACCAACCTTAAGAGTGGGCGGTGAAGTGACTAAAAATTTTGAAACTATTGTGCATGCCCAACGCATGTATTCCTTAGATAACTCCTATTCCAAAGACGATTTAATGGAGTGGGAAACCCGTTTGCGAAAAATGGTCGATGGCCCAATTCAGTACACTTGTGAGCTAAAATATGACGGTGCCTCCATAAGCCTGACTTACGAAAATGGAGCGCTAGTGCAAGCCTTAACTCGGGGCGATGGCACGCAAGGGGATAACGTGACTGCAAACATTAAAACTATTAAATCTGTCCCCTTAAAATTACGGGGCGATTATCCAGAAAAATTTGAAATTCGCGGTGAAATAGTACTCCCTTTTGAAGGCTTTAACGCCATGAATGCCGAGCGCATCGCCGCAGGAGAAGAACCCTATAAAAACCCACGAAACACGGCTTCGGGGAGTTTAAAATTACAAGATAGTGCTGAGGTTGCCAAACGTCCTTTAGAGTGTTTGTTGTACAGCATTGTAGGGGAAAACACCACCATCAAAACCCAATTTGAAAACCTCGAAACTGCCCGTTCTTGGGGCTTTAAAGTGCCCACAATTGCCAAACTCACCGATTCTATTGATGGCGTTTTGGAATTTGTCAATTATTGGGATGTGCACCGTCATGATTTGCCTTATGAAACTGATGGCGTGGTAGTCAAAGTGAACAGTTTATTTCAACAAGCCGAGTTGGGTTTTACCTCCAAAGCCCCGCGTTGGGCGATGGCGTATAAATTTAAAGCCGAGCAAGTGTCTACACGGCTCGAGCATATTTCGTATCAAGTCGGACGAACGGGAGCTATTACTCCCGTTGCCAACCTTCAACCTGTGGAATTGGCAGGCACGATTGTCAAACGCGCATCGCTTCATAATGCCGATCAAATTGAAAAATTAGATGTTCGTATTGGCGACTGGGTCTATGTCGAAAAAGGCGGTGAAATCATTCCAAAAATTATGGGAGTCGATTTAAGTCGCCGTACCTCAGAAAGTACGCCAACGGTTTATATTTCTTCTTGTCCAGAATGTGACACACCACTCGTTCGCAAAGAAGGGGAGGCGCACCATTATTGTCCAAACGATCAGGGATGCTCGCCACAAATTATAGGACGAATTCAACATTATATTTCCCGAAAAGCCTTGGATATCGAAGGCTTAGGCGGCGAAACCGTGGCCTTATTGGTCAATGCAGGGTTGATCCGTGATTATGCCGATTTATACGAGCTAACGACGAATCAAATCATCCACCTCGACCGCATGGCAGAGAAAAGTGCGGATAACTTGGTCAAGGGCGTTCAAGCCTCAAAAGATGTGCCTTTTGAACGCGTATTGTTTGGATTGGGGATTCGGTATGTAGGAGAAACGGTGGCTAAAAAATTAGCTAAACATTACAAATCTATTGAAGCGCTGTCCAAAGCTACTTTGGAAGATTTAGAAACCGTTGATGAAATTGGTATTCGAATTGCCGAAAGTGTGGTGGACTTTTTTAGTACCGAAGCCAATGTTCAAATGGTGGCCCGCTTGATTTTATACGGCCTCCAATTACAACTGTCTGAAGAGGCCTTGTCCAACCAAACCACACAGTTAGAAGGTCTGCGGTTTGTAGTCTCAGGCGTATTTGAAACCGTCTCTCGGGATGAACTCAAAGCCCTCATCGATTCCAATGGCGGAAAAGTGGTGAGTTCTATTTCTGCAAAAACCTCCTATGTGGTGGCAGGTGCCAATATGGGACCTAGTAAACGCACCAAAGCCGAAACACTCAAAGTGCCTATTATTTCAGAACAAGCGTTTTTGGGTATGTTGGGTTAAAAAAGGGTGGGGCATTACCCACACGAAAGATTCGTGCGGTAGCGGGGGTGAGCAATGCTATATAAATTGTTGTATGTCGCTTTATTTTAGTTTAAGTAATGGAATAATTTTATTTTTTATCATATTTGAATCATCTTTCCAGTTGTTTTTCCGGTTGTCTTTCCACGTTGTAATCATTTCTATTTCCCCTGTTTTATTAAAAACTAAATATTTTGACATTCCATTAATGTTTTTAAATTTTTCAGGGGTAACTTCGTCTAAAAATTTTGTATATTTCCTATTCCTTTTTTTGCCATATTTATCTTTTATTAAAAGGATTCTAATTTCTGGGTCAATGTTTACTAGATAGTCAATAGTTTTCTGAATTAGCACATCTGTTTCGGTTTCGATTAGTAAAACTAAAAGATTTACATCATATTTTTTTCTTAAATCAATAGCATTTTTCAAATGTAATCTACAAGGACTACACCAAATTCCAAATGTGTATACAATAGTGTTTTTATTTTTAGATTTTTTTGATATGCAACGTAAATCATCAACATCTACTACGTCAATATTATTCAATTTATTTTTTGTAAGTGAACAATTTTCTTGAGAATACGTAGAGTAATAAAATATAATAAATAAAAAAATAATGTTTATTTTCATTTTGAATGTTTATTAAAATGAGACTGTCTAAATAAGAAAACAGTCTCATTAACTATTAAATTGTTTAATATAGATAAATTCTATAACCTCCAAATTCTCCCAAAGAATTGTCATAAACATAATCTCCTTGGTTAAATGTTAAATTTTGAGAAATTTCATCTTCAACGTTTAATTCAAAATCTTCGTCAATTCTTAAAGATAATGCGTCCGTTGGTATTTCAACAGGTGGTGTTTCAGCTAATAAAATATCTATATAATATTTATTTAAACTACTATCAAATTCAAGCAGTGTTGCGCTTCCGTTTGTTGAAGTGTTTCGTTTTGCTTGTCGGTTGTTTTTCGGAAACCAGTCCGCATTACATAGTCCCTAGCCTTTGCAGTTTCTCCTTTTTCTTCCCCATTCATCCCACTCAACAATAATTATTTTAATCCTTGATTGATTTTCTGCATTTTGCATATTAGCAATTCGAGTATTGACATCTACAAAACGTAATTGTGTTAATATTGCGTTTTCATCGTATGTTTCTGTTGTTTCATTGTCTTTTGAACATGAAGTAAAGGTAACTAATGCCATTAATATAAATATGGCCATAAATTTTATTTTATTCATTGTGATTTGGTTTTATAGAAAGTTTTCTGTTCTAACTTCCTTAAATTATACGTATTTTTTGAAGTATTTTATTCTACTTCTATTTCATGCGGATGATCAGTCCATTTTTGATCGCTATGTTTGTTTAATATAGTATAACCTATTTATTCACTTTGCTTAAAAAGCCCTCTAGCATGAACCCTGCTGCGCAAAGTCTCCCGACTTTGAGCATATATAATTCTCATTACTTTTCTCTTTATTTTTTTTTAATCCTTAACAATTTACATTTCATATAATATTTTTTATGTTCCGCAAAGTCAGAGACTTTTCGGAGTAAGGTAATGGCTATTTTAATTATTATAAATGAGTCTTATTTCGTTATTTTTTTTAGTTAAATATTTACGGAAAGTTTGACTTACAATATCGTTTGTAAACTTTTCAATTTCTTTTGCTTGTATTTTTTTATTTGCTATCTCAGTTATTTGCTTTATTTTATTTTTGCCCGAAGTTGAAGATAAAACTCCTTTAGCATACCCTGGTCCATAATCTGCCATATATAATGTGATTTTTTCTACTGTTTCAAAATAGTTTTTATTTCTTTTTTTTTCTTTTTCTAAGTTTGTGGTTAGTTTGCTTAATTTTTGATTTTTAATTAATAGAGAGGATTCAAGTTTCATTAAATTAGCGTTAATCTTGTCAAGGTTTGTTTGCAATTGTTTTGCCCTATTTTCTATTTGTGTTTTCTGTAGGTTTAAATTTTGTAATTCTATTTTACGTTCAAGTGCTTCTTGCTTTTTAGTCAATTCTTGTAATTCTTCAATTTTAGTAATATTGTCTTGGTTTACTTTAGTGAAGTAGGAACTGAATCCAATAGTAGCAGATATAATAACAGTTAGAAATGAAATTATCAATGTCGGGTTTTTCCAAAATGGTTTTCGAATTTGTTCGATTTCAACTTTAAGTTTTTGTTTTTCTAGTTCTTCTTTTGTCATAATATAATTCGCTTTAAATATTGTACATGTCCTACTGAATTTATCTTGTTTATATGATTTTTATGTTCAGGTAAAGTCTTTGAATTTGATCTAGTTCCTAAGACTATGTTTAATAATTGTTATTTTCATTCTTGATATTGAATTAGTTTCATCACTATATCATCTAGTTCCTTGTCTACGTCTATATTGGAAACATAGCTTAATCCATCTTCTTTTAATTTTATTAAATTCTCGACTGATGCATTATCCATTTCTGGATTAGCAGTTAGTATTTTAGGTTGTAGACGATGATAGTCCTTCTTATTTTTTGTATTTAATGTGTCAAATATTTGAGTTAAATGGTAATGAACTGTTTGTGAATTTCCGGACATCATTATTTCAATAATTGGTTTGATCCACCCCACTGCACCCCAATCTTTTGCTTTTTTGAACTCATAATTTTTACTAACACTTCCAGTTCCTATAGATACAATCATCATATCCTTTGCGGTAGGAAAATGATCCGTATCCAGTAAATTCATTGTACGAACTTCGGAATAGGCTACCAAGGTAGGATTATTAACAAATACACCTCCATCAATTAATGGGTAAGGTGTTCCTAATTTATTTTTTATTCGAGCAGTTTCAAAATAAGTAGGAGCAGCTGAGGTAGCTCTTGCCACATCTTTCACTTTAAAATCAGAAATATTATTTTGAGCCTTATGTTGTTTAAAAAAATGAGGTTTGCCATTTCTTATGTCATAAGTACTTATTATGCATGGCTTGAGAAGATTAGATAGCATAATATCTCCAAAAGTATCATCTAAAGCTTCTTCTAATTCAGACGCATCGTATTTTTCATCAGTTATTCCTTTTCCACTTTTTATTTTTTGCCATAAATTGACATCAAATATTTCATCTCCTCTATCCAAATAAAGATTTACCGCTTCTGTGGCTTTAAGTTTGGGTCGATTATTTTCGTTTGGGGTTAAGTATGCTAATGTTAAAATCCCACCTGTACTTGTACCCGCCATGAAATCAAACATATCCGCTAATCGCAGATTCGGATCATTAGTTTTTTTTTGAAGCTTTTCTTCGATTTGATTTAAAACTATGCCAGGCAAAATACCTCGTATTCCACCACCATCAATTGATAAAATTCTAA
>JAQXCA010000073.1 GCA_029252105.1 Flavobacteriaceae bacterium
CCATTTTTAACTCTGTATCCTTTTCGTCGTTTCTTTTTGAATACGATTACTTTGTCACCTTTAAGGTGCTTTAAGACTTTAGCTCCAACAGAAGCGCCGTCTATAGCTGGGGCGCCAACAGTAACTTTGCTACCATCTGCTAAAAGAAGTACATTGTCAAAAGTGACTTTTTTTCCTTCTTCTGTTTGCAAACGATGAACAAAGACCTTTTGGTCTTTTTCAACTTTGAATTGTTGCCCTGCTATCTCTACAATTGCGTACATAGCGTAACGTTTTTATTATATTAGTTTATATTAGTTTGCCTTACCAAATAGTTAGGCGGGTGCAAATATAATTCTATTATCTTAATCTGCAAATAAATTAAGGTATATCCTCTTATTTACTTCGTTTTAATTTTGACTTTAAAAAAAATGTTATTTTTGACGTCCTAAAATGTAACAAAATTAGATTTATTTCGTCTAACATAATATTAATATACAAAAAATTAAATCATGAAAAAATGCTTATGTTTTTTAGCGGCTTTGCTTGGTATGACATTAACAGTCTCAGCACAAGAAGTTAAATTTGAAGAATACGATTTAAGTAACGGTATGCACGTTATTTTACATCAGGATAATTCTGCACCAGTTGTAACCACTTCTGTAATGTACCATGTAGGTGCAAAAGATGAAAACCCAGAACGTACTGGATTTGCTCACTTTTTTGAACACCTCTTATTTGAAGGTACAGAAAACATTCCAAAAGGCGAATGGTTTACTATTGTAACTTCTGCTGGAGGTAGCAATAACGCCAACACAACAGATGACAGAACCTATTATTATGAAGTATTTCCTTCAAATAATGTTGAACTTGGTTTGTGGATGGAATCTGAACGTTTACTTCACCCAGTTATTAACCAGGATGGAGTTGATACGCAAAATGAGGTTGTAAAAGAGGAAAAAAGATTAAGAGTTGACAATAGTCCTTATGGAAAATTCCTTGAAAAGATTAAACTCAATATGTTTAAAAAACACCCTTATAAAGGGACTACCATTGGTAAAATGGCGCATTTAGATGCGGCGACTCTTGAAGAGTTTCAAGCCTTTAACAAAAAATTCTATGTTCCTAACAATGCGGTTTTAGTTGTTGCAGGAGACATTGATGTTTCTGCGGTTAAAGGAATGATTGAAGCTTATTTTGGACCAATTCCTAGAGGAAAAGATATTGTTAGAAACTTCCCAAAAGAAGATCCCATAACAGTACCTATGCGTGCAAAAGCGTATGATTCAAATATTCAAATCCCCGCAATTATGGCAGCTTACAGAACGCCCTCATTTAAAGACAGAGACGCTTATGTGTTAAGTATGATTTCCACCTATTTAAGTGATGGAAAAACGTCTAAGCTTTACAAAAAAATTGTGGATGACAAAAAAATGGCACTTCAAGTGGGTGCTCTTGATTTTAGCCAAGAAGATTATGGTACCTACATCCTATATGGATTGCCTTTAGGAGATGTCGCTTTAGACGATCTTATTGTTGAAATGGATGAAGAAATTGCAAAACTTCAAGGAGAGCTTATTTCTGAAAGAGACTATCAAAAAATTCAAAATAAATTTGAAAACAACTTTGTAAGCTCAAACTCTAGTATTGAGGGAATTGCAAATTCACTGGCACGTTACCATATGCTATATGGCGATGTTAATTTAATTAATAATGAAATTGACATCTACCGTTCTATTTCTCGTGAAGAAATTAAAACAGTAGCCAATAAATATTTGAACACAAACCAACGATTGATATTAGAGTATTTACCAGAATCCGATCAAGAATAACAACTAAATAGATCTTAAAATGAAAACTAAATTATATATAGCAATTGCCGTGTTTTTTATGTCTCTAGGAGTAAATGCTCAAATTGACCGCTCACAGCAACCAAAACCAGGCCCAGCACCAAAAATTGCGCTGGAAAAGCCACAAGAATTTGAATTAAAAAATGGACTTAAAGTATTGGTTGTTGAAAACCATAAACTTCCAAGAGTATCCTTTAATCTAGCTTTTGATAGAGAGCCTATAGTAGAAGGAGAAAAAGCAGGTGTCACTTCACTTTTAGGCGCTATGTTAGCAAACGGTACCACTTCTATTTCTAAAGATGACTTTAACGAAGAAATCGACTTTTTAGGTGCCCGATTAAACATCAGTTTTGGTGGCGGTTCTGCAAGTTCGCTGACTAAATACAGTGATCGTATTTTGGAGTTATTAGCAGATGCTGCCATGAGCCCTTTACTTACCGAAGATGAATTTCAAAAAGAAAAAGACAAACTTATTGAAGGCATAAAATCAGATGCCAAAAGTGTTGATGCAATTGCAGGCCGTGTTGGCGGTGCATTAGCATATGGTACGCAACACCCTTACGGCGAGTTTTTATCCGAAGAAACGGTTAATGAAGTAACTCTTGCGGATGTAAACGCCTATTATCAAAAGTACTTTAATCCGAACAATACGTATTTAGTAATCATTGGAGATGTTGACACAAAATCCATTGTAAAACACGTTAAAAAGCAATTTAAAAACTGGAAAAAAGCAGCAGATTTAACAACAGAAATCGTTGAAGCTAATGAAAACCCAAAAGCTTTAGAAATCAATTTTATTGATATGCCAAATGCTGTACAATCAAACATTTCTTTGACAAGCACAGTAAAGTTAAAAATGAGTGATCCAGATTACCACGCAGTTCTTATTGCAAATAAAATTCTAGGTGGTGGATTTAATAGCTACTTAAACATGAATCTTCGTGAAGAGCATGGCTATACCTATGGCGCACGATCATCTGTAGGAACAGACAAGTACATCTCTCGTTTCAGAGCAGGAGCAGCCGTTAGAAATGCAGTTACTGACAGTGCAGTAGTTGAAACCATAAAAGAAATCAAACGCTTTCAAACTGAGCCTGTAGAAGCTGATGCCTTGGCGAATGCTAAAGCAAAGTATGTGGGCGATTTTGTACTGGCATTAGAAAGACCAAGTACCATTGCACAATATGCAATTAACACAAAAATCAACGAATTACCAGAAGATTTTTATGCTACTTATTTAGAAAAAATAAATGCGGTATCTATTGAAGATGTTATGCGTGTTGCAAACCTCTATTTTACGGCTGATAATGCACGTGTAATTGTAGTAGGAAAAGGAAGTGAAGTCATTGAAAACCTTGAAAAAACAGGTATTCCAATCAACTACTTTGACACCTTTGCTAATGCCGTTGAAAAACCTGAATTCTCAAAACCAATTCCTGCAGGCGTTACTGCCGCAACAGTACTTAGTAATTACATTACCGCTATCGGAGGTCTTGAAGCGGTCAATGCTGTAAACTCTGTTATGATTTCCGCCGATGTTAATATTGAAGGTATGCCGTTTAAACCAACAGCAGTCATAAAAAATATGAGCCCTAATATGTCATCAATGGAAATGTCCATTGAAGGCATGGGAACGGTCATGAAACAAAAGTTTGATGGTGCCAATGGTTATGCCGAACAACAAGGGAGAAAAATGCCAATGTCCGAAGACGAACTTGCTGAAAAAGCAGAAGAAAAAGGCTTATTTCCTGAAACGTATTTAGATGCGAGTACACTTATGCTTGTGAGCTTAACAGCTGTTGATGGTGTGGATGTTTATAAAGTAAAAGTGAAAGAAGCATCCTTCCGTTACTATGATGCTGCAACAGGACTTTTAGTAAGAGCTGAAAAGACAGAAGAAGCGCAAGGACAACAAATAACTTCTGTTCAGGATTACTCTAATTATAAAGAAGTTAACGGTGTGTTATTTCCATACGAACAAAAAATAACTGCTGGCCCTCAAGTGATTGGAATAGCTGCAAACGAGATCGTTATTAATGAAGGTGTTTCAGAAGAAGACTTTAAATAAAACAATATTCTATACATTCAAAAAACCGAAGCATTAGCTTCGGTTTTTTTTTACTTTTTTATTGGCTAAATAAATCCCACATAATATAAGTAAAGACGCAAATCCTTGATCTAACCCAAAACGCTCACCGTCTAATAAGCCCCATAATAAAGCCACTAATGGCATCAAATAAGTCACGGATGACGCAAATACCGGGCTGGAAATTTGTATTAAATTATTGAATATAATTTTCGCCATGACTGTACCAAATACAGAAAGTATGGCTACATATCCTATGGACGAATATATGGCTTGGTGCTGAAAAGTTTGGGTTGTAAAAAAATCAGAGGCTACTAAAACTAAGAAAGCAGGAATAGATATCGCTACAAAATTCCCTGTAGCAATGGCAATTGGTTTCACGTCTTGAAGGTAATGTTTAATGAGGTTCACATTGAAGCCATACATAACCGTTGATAAGACCACAAGTCCCGCATATAAATAATTTTGCTCGGGATTAAGCTCCATACTATTAAAAATCAGCATTGAAGCCCCTATAAATCCAAGGATTACTCCCAACATTTGAAGTTTTGTAGAGGTAATTTTAAAAATCGCTAACCCAATTAAAATTGCATTTAGAGGCACTAAAGCATTTAAAATTGATACAACTCCACTATCGACTTCGGTTTCTGCAAACGCAAATAAAAAGGCTGGAAAAAAAGTCCCTATAAACCCTGATAAAACAATCCATTTCCATTGCGGATAAAGAATCGTTTTGAGCGATTTATACCCAATCATAAAAATAAAAAGAGAAGATATGACCGTTCGTAAACTACCGAGCTGTAAAGGCGTCAATCCAATTAAACCTTTTTTTATTAAAATGAATGAGCTTCCCCATACAGTCGCCAGTATAGAAAGGTATATCCATTTTTTTTGTTCTTGTTTCATGTTAGCTTTTATAAATATTTCACAAAATTGAGCAATAAATTAGAATAACAATGAATTATTTTTACATTTGTTTAAACTCCTTAATTAAATAGTATGAAAAATCTCAAAAGTATCTTAGCCTCTGTATTTCTATTAGTCTTCTTTTTCTCTTGTAAAAATGAGCCTAAAACTGAAATCATAACAGTAGAAACTACTGTTGAAAAATCGAGTCAAAAACTCGATCCAAACGCCACCTATTCTAAAGCAGAATTCAATATTAAAGGCATGACCTGTGAAATGGGATGCGCAAAAACCATTGAAAAGAAACTCACTCGTATGGAAGGTGTGAAATCTGCAACTGTAGATTTTAAAAACGAACTAGCGATGGTCGAATATGATGTTGCCAAGGCAAATCCATCTAGCATCACCAAAACAGTGATTTCTGTAGCAGACACCTATTCCGTAGAAAATATGCAAACTGTTGCGGCCTTTTCAGGAGCTAAAAAAACGTGCGAAAAAGCATGCTGTACAGACAAACTTAAAGCCGAAAAAAAAGAATGCATTAAAGACTGTAAAAAAGAATGCTTTGCTAAAAAAGCTTAATTTGAATTCATTAGGGCTTCTATTTCATCGATTTCGATAGGAATATTTTGCATTAAATTTAAAGGTGGGCCTTCAGCTTGAATGACAACATCGTCTTCGATTCTGATGCCCATTTTTTCTTTAGGAATATAAATCCCTGGCTCCACAGTAAATACCATATTTGCTGTCATCGGGGTTTCAAGTGGTCCAAAATCATGAGTATCCAGCCCCATATGGTGCGACGTTCCATGCATAAAATATGTTTTATAAGCCGGCCATTTTGGGTCTTCGTTCTGAACGTCAGATTTATCAATCAGGCCTAAGCCCAAAAGTTCAGAGGTCATCATTTTTCCAACCTCAACATGATAATCTTTCCAAATAGTTCCCGGCACCAATAACTTTGTTGCTTCATTTTTAACATTTAAAACAGCTTGATATACAGCGTTTTGACGGGCTGTGAATCGACCATTTACGGGGATAGTTCGTGTCATGTCGCTTGAATAATTCGCATATTCCGCACCCACATCCATGAGCAACATATCGCCATCTTTACAGACTTGATTATTTTCTATGTAATGGAGCACACAAGCATTGTAGCCAGATCCAATTATAGGTGTATAGGCAAATCCTTTTGAACGATTTTTAAGAAATTCATGTGCAAACTCTGCTTCAATTTCGTATTCCATAACTCCAGGTTTTATAAAACCTAACGCTCTTCTAAACCCTTTTTCAGTGACATCACAAGCCGTTTGTATCAACGCAATTTCTTCAGGTTCTTTAATTCCACGAATCGACTCCATGATTGGGAAATTAGGGATAAGTTTGTGATTTGGATATGTTGATTTTACCTTGTTTAAAAACCGATCATTACGTGTTTCCATTTCAACTGCTTGACGGTAATGGGCATTATTATTAAAATAAAAACCTGTGGCTTTTTCCATTAATTTTGGGAAAATCGTGTCAAATTCACTCAACCAATAGACCGTTTCAATTCCTGTAGCGGCAGTCGCTTGCACTTTAGAAAGCTTTGCACCTTCCCAAACAGCGATGTGATCGTTGGTTTCTTTAACAAATAAAATTTCACGGTGCGATTTTTCAATCGCATCTGGAAAAAGAACCAGTATACTTTCTTCTTGATCTACCCCACTAAGATAAAAAATATTGCGATGTTGTTCAAATGGCAATGTGCTGTCTGCACCTGTTGAAAACACATCGTTTGAATTAAACACTGCAACAGATTTAGGTGCCATTTGTTGCGAAAACTTCAATCTATTTTTTGTAAATAATTGAGGACTGATCGGTAGGTATTTCATGTATGTGTGAATTTAAATCAAAAATAAATAAATTATATTAACATGTCGAAATTAAAATGTTAAAATCCCTACGAGAGAATCTGTTAATTTAAAACAATTCTAAATAATAAAATTAACACGAATGTTATTGTCTAAAACGTTGTCGTGAATTACCTTTGCAAGGCTAAAAAACAACATCTAAATATGATTGGATTATTAAAGTCTTCAATAGGGAAAAAGATAGCCATGGCGCTTTCTGCATTTTTTCTCATGTTTTTCCTTTTACAACATTTTGCCATTAATATTCTATCTATCATTAACCCCGATACGTTTAACGAAGTATCTCACTTTATGGGAACAAATCCGTTAGTGCAATTTGTACTACAACCCATTCTTATTTTTGGTGTGGTCTTTCATTTTGTAATGGGATTTGTTTTAGAGTATAAAAACTACAGGTCGAGATCGGTAAGCTATGCCAAAAACAACGGCAACGCCAACTCTTCTTGGATGAGTAGAAACATGATTTATAGCGGGTTTGCTATTTTAGCATTCGTTGCACTTCATTTTATTGACTTCTGGTTTCCAGAACTTAACACCAAATATATTGTTGGTGATATGAGTGGTCTTCATAATGGCGAGTTCAGATATTATCATGAACTCGTTGAAAAATTTCATAACCCTATAAGAGTTGGAGCTTATGTCATTGCGTTTATATTTCTAGCATTACACCTGTTACACGGATTCAATTCCGCATTTCAATCGGTTGGGGCTAACAACAAATACACTAAATCACTTAAAAGTTTTGGAACTGCATATGCCACACTAATTCCTTTAGGATTTATTGTCATTGCGCTTTTCCACTATTTTAATCATACACACTAAAACATAGTATTATGGCTTTAGATTCAAAAATACCCGAAGGTCCTTTAGCAGATAAGTGGACTAATCATAAAAACAGAATTAACCTTGTA
>JAQXCA010000078.1 GCA_029252105.1 Flavobacteriaceae bacterium
TTGTTTCAAAACGAGGTGCAAAAATACGAATTCTTTAGAAGTACACAAGCTTTATATTAGCATTTTTTAAAAATTTCTTTTTGAAACAAGGTAAACGCCATAGTTACTGCTTTTTGAACTACCCTAAGTCGCTGTTTTCCAAAGTTAAATTCCTGAGAAAACACACCTTCAGGCGTAGCAATAGCGATAAAAACCGTCCCAACCTCTTCATCTGAATCGCCTTTAGAAGGCCCTGCATTACCAGTTGTAGCTATACCATAGTCCGATTTAAATATGCTTTTAACATTTTGAGCCATTGCTTCTGCAACTTCAGAACTGACCACTGAATACTTTTCGATTAATTCTTCATCTACCTTCAAAATATTGAGTTTCGACGCTGTAGAATAGGCTACCATACCGCCTTTGAAGTACGTTGATGCTCCGGGATAGGCAGTGATGTTTTCTGCGATTTTACCACCTGTACAGCTTTCTGCAACAGAAAGTGTCTTTCCAAGTTTGTTAAGTTGATTGCCAATGATTTGCTCAATTGAAGACTGCTCTTCAAACCCTACAAATATATCATTAATTAAAGGCAATAAGGCGTTTACTTGCGCATCAACACCAGCAGTAATAACTGCTTCATCAAACCCCGTTGAAGACAATCTTAAACGCACTCTACCGAGATTTGGTAGATATGCTAATTTGATGGACGACGGTAGCGCCGCTTCCCAATCTTTTATACGCTCTGCTATAACACTTTCACCGAGACCGTAAGTCAATAGAGTTTTGTGTAATATAAAAGGGCGGTCAAAATTTTCGGAAATTCTTGGCAAAACCTCATCATTCATTAATCCTTTCATTTCGTAAGGAACACCAGGCAAAGAGATGAAAATAGTATTGTTTTTTTCGAGCCACATTCCAGGCGCGCTTCCCGACTTGTTCATCAAGGCTGTCGCCTTAGACAGCACCAATGACTGGTCGATATTGACCTGTAAAAGCGGTTGTTTAACAAAGTTTTTCCATAAGTACTTAATGTTAGCCAAAACAGCGTCGTCATAAACTAATGTGTCTTCAAAATACTGCGCCAACGTTGTTTTGGTAATGTCGTCTTTGGTTGGTCCTAATCCACCCGTTATAATAACAATATCTACATTTCTTTCTGCGTTTTCAAAAGCAGTTAAGATATGTGTTTTATCATCTTGAACAGAAGTAATTTGATATACTGAAACCCCAATTTTATTTAACGCTTTGGCTATAAATGCTGAATTAGTATCTACGATTTGACCAATTAGAATTTCATCTCCAATGGTTATTATTTCTGCTCTCATATCTTATTTAACTTTTATCGAAAAGAATTCTTCTTCCCCAATAAACCCTTTCAAAGAATCATCAGGCTGCACGCGACTCACGCCCGATGGCGTTCCTGTGAAAATTATATCTCCAATTTTTAAAGTAAAAAACTGAGAGACATAAGCGATAATTTCATCAATACTCCACAACATATCATTAGTGGTGGAAGACTGTACAATTGTATTGTTTTTATGAAGACTAAACGGGAGGTTATCTAGATCATCAAAATTTGATTTTGACACCCACTTACCAACGACAGCTGAGCCATCAAAAGCTTTAGATTTCTCCCAAGGCAAGCCTTTATCTTTAAGTTTTTTTTGAAGGTCGCGTGCTGTAAAATCAATTCCTAAGCCAATTTGATCGTAGTATTTATGAGCAAATTTTGAGTCGATATGTTTTCCAACTCGATTAATTTTTACAAGAACTTCAACTTCATGATGTACTTCATTAGAAAAATCTGGAATAAAAAAAGGTTGTTTTTTTAAAAGAATTGCTGTATCAGGTTTCAAAAAAATTACCGGTTCAGACGGTTTTTCGTTTTTGAGTTCTGATATGTGTTGCGCATAATTACGCCCAATACAAATGAGCTTCATTATTGAAGTTTATTATTGAAAGCTCTTAATTTGATAGCCGTTAATACTTTTTTGGTATAAAGTGGGAAATCAGCTGAAAGTAGCCATCCAAAATACCCTGGTTCTTTTTCTAGAATTTCAGTCACTTTTTTACCGTTGTGTTTTCCAAAAGAAAAACACTCATCGCCTTGTTTATCATAAGCAATAAAACCTGCAAAATCAGCAATTTTTTTACGCGAACTAAAGTCGGCTAAAAATGTCGTGTCATTTTCTAAATCTTCATAACGATCTAACTGGGCTTTTAAGACTTCGTACGTAGCCATGGTATCAGCTTCAGCACTATGGGCGTCCTCTAGACTTCTATCGCAGTAGAACTTAAAAGCAGCAGTCAAAGTGCGTTGTTCCATTTTATGAAAAATAGTTTGTACATCTACAGATTGTCTGTTCTTCATATCAAAATCAACGCCTGCTCTTAGCATTTCTTCAGCTAGCAAAGGAATATCAAAACGATTGGAGTTAAAGCCTCCTAAATCTGAATCTTTAATCCATGTATGAACTTCTTTTGCCAGTTCTTTAAACGTAGGAGCATTAGCTACTTTTTCGTCAGTAATGCCATGAACTGCTACTACCTGAGGTGGAATGGGCATTTCTGGATTTACTAACCAAGTTTTCTTATTTTCAGAACCATCAGGGTTTACTTTTAGAATAGAAATTTCAACAATTCTATCTTTTGTAATACTGATGCCTGTGGTTTCTAAGTCAAAGAAACAGATAGATTTATTTAGATTTAATTGCATGATTAAAGTGTTCTGTTTTCATCCCAAGCTTCGAGGTATTCTTTGACTGTTTTTATAAACTGCCCCCCAAGAGCGCCATTAACAACGCGATGGTCGTAGGAGTGCGATAAAAATAGTTTTTGTCTAATTCCAATAAAATCGCCTTCGTTAGTTTCAATAACAGCTGGCACTTTTCTAATGGCTCCTAAAGCTAAAATACCTACTTGCGGCTGATTGATAATTGGTGTGCCCATAATACTCCCAAAACTACCAACATTAGTTACCGTGTATGTTCCATCTTGAATATCATCTGGTTTCAATTTATTGGTACGTGCACGGAGCGCTAAATCGTTCACTCGTTTAGTCATCCCAATAAGGTTTAATTGATCAGCATTCTTAATTACTGGCACAATTAAATTACCATCGTCTAAAGCCGCAGCCATTCCTATATTGATGTTTTTTCGTTTGATTACTTTTCCGTCTTGCACCGAAATATTAAGCATTGGATGCAGTGTAAGCGCATGGGCTACAGCTTCCAGAAATATAGGCGTAAACGTTAAGTTTTGTCCTTCACGGGCTTTAAAAGCTTCTTTTATTTTGAGTCTCCAGTTCCATATTTTGGTAACATCTACTTCTATAAAAGACTGTACATGTGCCGCAGTCTGTATGGAATCTGTCATGTGCTTGGATACCAACTTACCCATACGAGACATTTCAATAATTTCATCTTCTCCACGACTTACTACAGGATTTACAGTAGCCACACTTGGTGCAACTGACACCCTTGGAGTTACCGGAGTTTCAACTACTGGTGGCGTGACGCGAGATTTATGGGATAAATAAGACAATATATCATTTTTGGTAACTCTTCCTTCCTTACCAGATCCTTTAATTGTATCTAATTCTGCTTGAGAAACACCTTCTTTTTTAGCAATATTTTTTACTAATGGTGAATAAAAACGGGCGTCGTTAGAGCGTATTGAAGTTACTGTTTCTTGTACTTTTGTAATATTGGCTTCTAAATGCTCAACTTCATTAGGCTCAGGAATCTTTGTAAGCTCTTTAGGCTGCTCTATACTAACGGAGTCGTTATCCGCTGTCTCTATAATAGCTATGGTTTGTCCAACTTCAATAACAGCATCAATTTCAAATAGTTTTTGGATAAGAATACCATCTACTTCACTAGGAACTTCACTATCCACCTTGTCCGTAGCTATTTCTAAAACAGGTTCATCAGCTTCAATTGTGTCCCCTACTTCTTTGAGCCAAGCAGTTAGCGTGGCTTCGGCTACACTCTCACCCATTTTGGGTAATTTTAGTTCAAATTTTGCCATAGTTTTATGCGATAGGGTGTATTAGTATAGACTACAAAATTAACTAAAATAGATGAAATAATTTGAAAAATTTAGAATTGTATTACCTCACCTAAGCTATCAGCAGAATTACTCCCGAGAATATAGCTGCAGTTTTTAGGTTGTATTTTAAAAATTGACGGCTTTAGCTTAGAATCTTGCATAAGATCAATAATGGACTTAAACGACAGAGTCGTTGCATCAAAAATTAATTCAGAATTTGGGCTTAATTCATCTGTAGAAGCAATCAAAGACGAATTCAATTTTTTAACTAATTCAGCTTCTGGATTTGATGAAATTAATACCGACTTATATCTGACTTCTGGTTGTTGTCGTTTTAACGGTTTTAATCGAACTAATGATTTGATTACTGCGGAAACTAAGAAATCATAAAAGAAATTAGATTTAAAATGTTTTTTGTAAAAGATCTGCATGGCACCATAAAATCGTTTTAGATATATATCATTTCTTCGTGTACTTTCCCCCTTGTAATGAATCACGGATGTGTTTCCAAAATAATAGTTGTCATATCCTTTTTTAAGCGATTTATAAGAGAAATCAATATCTTCTCCATACATAAAGTAATCTTCATCAAAGCCCTCTAAGGAGTTGTATAGGGAGCGTTTTAATACCATAAAGGCACCGACTAAAACCTCTACTTTTGCGGTCTCATGTTCCTTAACATGAGACGCATAATATGCTTTAGAATTTCCAAGTATTTTTTTTATTGCTATTTTAACAATTGGAATATTACGTTTGCTTTCAGGCAAAAACACCCCTAAACCATCAACCAATCGACAGCCTATAATTCCTAAGTTGGTTTGTTGATTTGCGAATTCGAGAATACTTTCAAACGTATCTTCTGCCACCACTGTATCTGGATTAAGAATACAGACGTACTCCCCTTTCGCTATTTTAACCGCTTGATTATTGGCTTTTGAAAATCCTACATTAGAATTGTTTTCTATTATAACCACGGATGGGAAATTTTCTTTCACCATCGCACAACTGCCATCTTTAGAATTATTGTCTATAACAATGATTTCTGAAGGAATATTAACTAAAGCTGCCTCAACACTTTGCAAACATAGCTCGAGAAAATACCGAACATTATAATTTAGAATGACAACGGAAAGTTTCAAGATAAATTAGGATTTAAGAGAGAGTTCAAAAGGAATTCTATTGGTAATGCTTCGTCCAAGCGTGACTTCGTCAGCATATTCTAATTCGTCTCCGACAGAAATTCCACGAGCAATCGTTGAAATTTTTACATCGGTATCTTGAATTTGTTTAAAAATATAAAAATTAGTCGTATCCCCTTCCATCGTAGAACTTAACGCAAAAATGAGTTCCTTGGTATTCCCCATACGAACTTTTTCAATTAGACTATTAATTTTTAAATCATGTGGGCCAACACCATCCATAGGAGAGATTTTTCCACCCAACACATGATACACCCCTCTGTATGAGGCCGTACTCTCGATAGCCATCACATCTCGGATGTCTTCAACCACACATACCACGTCTTGATTTCGATTGGTATTGACGCAAATTTCACACAATTCGGAGTCGCTAATATTGTGACAATTACTACAAAAATTAATGTTTTGGCGCATCTTTTGTAATGCATCGGTTAAATGAAGTGTTTGCGATTCTGGTTGACGCATCAAATGCAACACGAGACGTAAAGCTGTCCGACGTCCTATACCAGGCAATTGCGCCACTTCATCCACAGCACTTTGTAATAATTTTGATGAAAATTCCATGACACAAATTTAGATAAAATAAAAGTAAATTTTTCATAATAAAAATTTTAATAGTTACATTTATCAATCCTAAAACAAAAATCAAACGCATGAGTTCCTTTTTAATCTTAGCACTCCTTCTAGGATATTTTCTAGTTTTAATTCTCATTTCTTATTTTACAGGAAAAAACGACTCCAATGTGGACTTTTTTAAAGCCGGTAAACAATCGCCTTGGTATCTCGTCGCTTTTGGAATGATTGGTGCATCGTTGTCTGGGGTTACTTTTATATCAGTTCCTGGCTGGGTGGATGCCTCTCAGTTTAGTTATTTTCAAGTCGTATTAGGATACATGGTGGGCTATGTGGTGGTCGCGTTTGTACTGCTTCCTGTGTATTATAAATTAAATTTAACCTCCATATACGAGTATCTTTTTCAACGCTTTGGGTTTGTAAGCCACAAAACAGGGGCCTTTTTCTTTTTTGTATCCCGAGTTTTAGGCGCTGCTTTTCGGCTGTATTTAGTGGCGATTGTGCTACAACAATTTGTATTTAATGAGTGGAATGTCCCTTTCGAGATTACGGTTATTATTTCTATTTTATTAATTTGGATTTACACCTTCAAAGGTGGCATTAAAACCATTGTTTGGACGGATACGCTTCAAACGGTGTTTATGATTACGGCAGTGGTATTGTCCATCTATTTTATCACCGATAGCTTGGGCTGGAGTTTCAAAGAGTTCCTCGACTCGGACGAATTAAAATCTTACAGTACCATTTTTAATACAGATAGTATTTTAGAAAAAAACTACTTTCTTAAATCCTTTTTTGGAGGGCTATTCATTACCATCTGTATGACGGGACTGGATCAAGATATGATGCAAAAAAACTTAACATGTAAATCACTAAAAGACGCTCAAAAAAATATGTTATCATTTAGTGTTGTACTTACTTTTGTAACCTTTTTATTTATGCTTCTTGGGGCGCTATTATTTATTTATGCCAAACAAAACAATATTGCTATTCCGCTTTTAGATGGCAAACCTAAAACTGATTTACTGTTTCCTGAAATTGCTTTGAATAGTGGTTTGGGAATTACACTAGGAGTTACTTTTATTTTGGGATTGATTGCCGCTGCTTACAGTAGTGCCGATAGTGCTTTAACATCGCTAACAACTTCGTTTTGTGTGGATATCTTGGATATGAAAGACAAGTCGGAGGAGCAACAAAAATCGATACGTAAAAAAACACACATCGGTATGAGTGTGCTTTTAGTAGTGGTGATTATCGCTTTTAAATATATTCTAAACACAAATGTGATCAACAGCCTCTTGACGGTGGCGGGCTATACCTACGGGCCTTTACTAGGATTGTTTGCCTTTGGAATATTTACAAATTATAAGATTAAAGATCGCTATGTTTGGCTAGTTGCTTTAGCTTCTGTAAGTATTGTGTTTATGCTAGGCTCAATTCCTTCAAGCTATATAGGCGGCTATGTCATTGGTTATGAACTTCTCCCTCTAAATGGGCTCTTGACTTTTTTAGGTTTAATACTGATTCGTAGACAATAACACCAAGGTACATGCAGCTTCATAATCAATTGAGGCGGCTTCTAAACGTTTATAAAACTCAGGATTTTCAGTGCCAGGATTAAAGATAATTCGAGCAGGCTTTAAATCTATGATATACTCATAATACGCTTGTTGACGTTTTGGGTTTAAGTACAACGTTACGGTATGAATAGCGTTATAAGGCTGTAATTCTGTATCAATATTAACGCCGCAAATTTCTCCTGCTCTTAAACCAAACGCTTTAACTTCTAAGCTATGAGCACATAAGCGGTGTATGGCTATATTGGAATAACGTTCAGGATTCAAAGAGGCCCCGAGAACTAAGGTTTTTTGGCTTGACATAGATTATTTTGAATTAAATCGTAACAAAAATAGTGTACAGTCGTCTAAACTACAAAAGCATACTAATATAGCCCCAAATAAATGAAAAACATTATAACTTTACTCGCTTTACTTTTGTTTTCAGGCCAAGCCCTTTCAGCAAAAAACACTACAGTAGAAGGAAGTATT
>JAQXCA010000099.1 GCA_029252105.1 Flavobacteriaceae bacterium
TATGACAACTGTGGCTGTAGATTGGGCCGCTATTTTAATATCTGCAGACAGCTGATGCATTTTGGTTGTTCCTGTAATCACCCAAAAACTTTCGGACACATGACGCATTGTTAATGGAATGCCTTGACCTGCGGGTACGCCCAATGCAGACGATATGCCAGGGACAACTTCAGTTTCTAGGTTATTTTCGTGCGCAAATTCCAGCTCTTCAGAGCCACGTCCAAACACAAAAGAATCTCCACCTTTAAGACGTACGACATGACCATAGCGCTGCGCTTTAGCAACAATTAAATCATTAATTTGTTCTTGTTGATAAGAATAACACCCCCGACGTTTCCCTACAAAAATCACTTCGGCACTAATAGAAGCATAATCTAAAAGTTCTGGATTGACTAGCGCGTCATATAAAATAACATTCGCAGAGCGGATGGCATTTATCGCTTTTAGAGTGATCAGTTCAGGATCGCCAGGGCCAGCCCCTACAACCGTCAATTTAGGGTTTGGCGTATGTTGCTTTATGGAATTAAGAGTCCAAATCATTTTTTCTAAATTCTTTTACGGTAGTTAAAAATTCATTGGCCGTGTTAATGTAATTTTTAGCAAATGAAGCCGATGGTGCATTGTTTCTAATTTGATAAATAAGCTCAGAAAAGGTAGAGCCAATGGATATTAAATTTGTGGACACAAATACCTCATCAAAGTGTTCTATAATGGATGCTTGGGTATTTGTGGTGTGGTTTTTAGATAACAATAGTGCTTTTGCCGAATTGACCATTGAGCTGTATGCAAAATAGATGGCGTTGTTATAGGCTTTGGCTTCAAAATCGGAGCGTGCATTCATGATTTTTTCATCACTTTCTAAAAAGAGTGTGGAAATTAAATCGATCACAACGCCAGCACATTCACCAATTCCGATGGCTTTTTGATAGGACTGCTTTGACCCCCAATCTATATAATCTTCAGCTGTCAAATTTGTGCTATCAGCGAGTGGCTTTAAGAGGTTGTAAAAGTATTTCTCGCCTTGAGCAGCGTAATACTCATAGAATGTATTGTCATCTGAATTTTCTTGAAAATCATCAAGAATTAATCGTAACGATTGTGGGCCTCGTTTGCTAGGGATTTTAATCACTTTATCTGCAAAGCGACCGCTCCCATTTCCTGAGTTTCCACCTCCTAATAATACTTGTAACGCTGGTGCTACCAAGTTGTCTTTGGTTTTTATGGACATACCTTGGAAGCCTATATTTGCCATGTTGTGTTGTCCACAAGCATTCATACAACCACTAATTTTAATAACTAAATCTTTGTTATTTAAATACTCTGGATACTCTGTTTTAATCACCGTTTCAAGTTCACGAGCAATTCCCGTACTGCTTGAAATTCCTAAATTACAGGTGTCTGTTCCAGGGCAGGCTGTAATGTCTACGGCTTTATTATATCCTAATTGCGTAAATCCTAATTTTTCTAATTCTGTATAAAGGAACGGCACCAAATCTTCTCTCACAAAAGGAATTACTATGTTTTGACGGAGAGTTAATCGCAATTCACCAGCGGCATAAGTTTCAACTAAATCCGCCAAAGCTCTTGCTTTATCAGTATAAAAATCACCCAGTAATACTTTAATCCCGATGGCTTTAAAACCGTCTTGTTTTTGTGGAATCAAATTGGTTGATTTCCATGATTCGTAAGTATTTTGATCAGTTATTTCAACCTCTGGCGCTTCAATGTCGACAGGTTTAGATATCGGAAAGTGTTCATGGTTTATGGAAACACTTTGGTGTTCAATCGCTTGTTGTTCTGTTTCTATAAGCGTTTTAAACGCTTCAAGCCCAATCGATTTTAAAAGAAATTTCATGCGCGCTTTAGAACGGCTTTTACGTTCACCATGGCGATCAAAAACACGTAATACGCCTTCCATCAACGGAATAATTTGATCCGTTGGTAGAAAACTATAAAGTTCATCTGCATGACGTGGCTGCGATCCTAATCCACCACCAAGCATAACTTTAAACCCGCGAATTTTATTTTCGATTTTTGCTATAAAACCAAGGTCGTGTATATAGGACAAGCCGGTGTCTTCATCCGAAGACGAAAAAGATACTTTGAATTTCCGTCCCATTTCTTGACAGATTGGATTTCTAAGGAAAAATTTAAAAAGCGCATCTGCATACGGCGATACATCAAAAGGTTCGTCCACATCAAAACCAGCAGTTTCAGAAGCGGTTACATTTCTAACGGTGTTTCCACAAGCTTCTCTTAGAGTGACATTATCACGTTCCAATTCAGCCCAAAGTTCTGGCGTACGGTCCAAATCAACATAATGAATTTGAATATCTTGTCGAGTGGTAATATGAAGACGTCCACGAGAATACTCATCGGAGACTTCAGAAATACGTCGCAATTGATGGCTAGACACCTTTCCATAAGGAAGTTTAATCCGAATCATTTGAACACCTTGTTGACGTTGTCCATAAACGCCTCTAGCTAAACGAAGACTTCTAAATTTTTCTTCATCGATTTTCCCCTGTTTAAATTTCTCAATCTTATCAGCTAATTCAATAATGTCTTTTTCGACAATTGGGTTTTCTATTTCGGTTCTAAAACTTTGCATTTTTTGTGTTATTGAATGAATCCTGCACCAGCAGTTGTATTTGTTTGCGGATCAATGATGATAAAAGAGCCGTTGGTTCTATGATTTTTAAAAGCATCATAAAAAATTGGTTTGTTTAGTTTAAAAGACACAAGGGCGATATCGTTTAATTCTAACTGACTAACGCCTTCAATAGTGCCTGAAAAATCGGTTTTAATATGATGATGAATCTTGTCTACTTTTGCCAACACTTTATTGACCCCGTGTTGAATCACATATTTATTCCCGACAGTTAGCGTCTCCTGATCCATCCATGCAATCTTTGCAGTGAATTGTTTGTCAACTACAGGGGGAGTATCCAGTTTGGTAATCATATCTCCTCTAGAAACGTTTATTTCATCTTCTAAAGTAAGGGTAACCGATGATCGTCTGGAAGCTGTTTGTACTTCTTCATCATAAAAATAAATCGATTTTATTTTCGTTTTCGTTTTCGATGGTAAAGCCATAACGCTGTCTCCAATACTAAGTTCTCCGCCATATACTTTCCCTGCATAGCCTCTAAAATCATGAAAGGCATCTGTTTTTGGACGGATGACACATTGCACTGGAAATCTTGGCGTGCCTACATTATAAATATCTTTAAAATCTATAGCTTCTAGATGCTCCAACAAGGTTTCTCCAGAATACCAAGGCATTGTTTCAGATGCGTGAACAACATTATCCCCTTTTAAAGCACTTACGGGAATAAACGTAATGCGTTGATCTTGATAATCACGTTCTTTTAACAACTGCTGAAAATCTGACTTTATGGATTCGTAGGTGTCTTCAGAAAAATCAACTAAATCCATTTTATTAATGGCGACTACAACTTCTTTGACACGTAATAAATTATTAATAAAAAAATGACGTTTGGTTTGTTCAATTACGCCTTTTCTAGCATCAATAAGTATGATTGCTGCTTGCGATGTTGAGGCGCCTGTAATCATATTTCTTGTGTACTCCACATGACCAGGCGTATCTGCGATGATATAACTTTTATTGGCGGTTGAAAAATAAATATGAGCCACATCAATGGTGATGCCTTGCTCTCTTTCGGCAACGAGCCCGTCAGTGGCTAATGAAAAATCTAAGTAGTCATACCCTTTTTGTTTACTTGTTTTTTCGATCGCTTCAATTTTATCACTGGTTAGTGATTTGGTATCGTAAAGCAGCCGCCCTATAAGCGTACTTTTGCCGTCATCGACACTTCCTGCTGTTGCTATTTTTAGAACTTCCATATACTAGTTATAAACTCCTGATGAGTATTATTTTCTGATTAATTATTTTTGATATGCGGTTAAAAATAACCTTGTTGTTTTCGTTTTTCCATGGCTGCTTCAGAGCGTTTGTCGTCAATTCTTGCGCCACGTTCCGAAATTGTAGAGTCTCGAATTTCTTGCACTACAGAAGTTATATCACTTGCAGACGACAACACGGCAGCCGTACAACTCATATCTCCCACAGTTCTGAACCGGATGAGGCGTTCTTCTACAACTTCTTCTTCGTCTCTAAAAACAATCGCATCATCGTTGGTCCAAATCATACCATCTCTAATAAATGTTTTTCGAAGGTGTGCGAAATAAATCGAAGGAATTTCGATTTTTTCACGTTCTATATATGACCACACATCTAGTTCTGTCCAATTTGAAATTGGAAATACGCGTACATTTTGACCTAACTCAATTTGACCGTTGAGCATATCAAAAAGCTCTGGACGTTGGCTTTTTTCATCCCACTGTCCGAAATCATCACGAACTGAAAACACCCGTTCTTTAGCTCTGGCTTTTTCTTCATCACGTCGTGCGCCTCCAATACAAGCATCAAACTTAAATTCATCAATAGCTTCTAGAAGCGTAGTAGTTTGTAAACCATTTCGGCTAGAGTAACGCCCCGATTCTTCTTTAACTTTTCCTTGATCGATAGAATCCTGAACGTTTCTAACAATCAATTCTAAGTCGAGTTCTTTTGCCAATCGGTCTCTAAATTCAATCGTCTCAGGGAAATTATGACCCGTATCTATGTGAAGTAATGGAAACGGAATTTTTGAGGGGTAGAATGCTTTTTGAGCTAATCTTACTAAAGTAATGGAATCCTTTCCACCAGAAAATAATAGCACAGGTTTTTCAAACTGAGCGACCACTTCTCTAAAAATATAGATGGCCTCATTTTCGAGTGGATTTATGTGGGATGTATTTTTCATTTTATTTTTTTATTTGTGTAAACCACATTCTCTATTATCTAATTGTTTGGTTGGATCAAAATAGTTGAACTCATTTGGCAACCCGTGTTCTTTAAGGTATTGGTCTAAATCGGCATCAGAATAATGATAAAATGGGCTAATCTTCAAAACGCCGTCAGCGCTACTAGAGACAATGTCTATACTATTTCTAAAAGCCGTTTGTCCTTTTCTAAGGTTGGTAAACCACACATCGGGTTTGTGCGTAGTCATCGCTCTTTTAAAAGGTTCTAATTTGACTTGTTCCGTAAATAGTTGATGTTTTGGGTCGTCCACTTGCGGAATTCCTAGCACCATATCACGGTGTGCTGCAGTCTGTTTAGGAATGTATAATTGAATGTTTAATGCTAACGATTCAATCAACTCTTCGGCATGTTTGTAAGTACTGGACGTATTGTAGCCTGTATCGCACCAAATGACTTTAATTTTTGAATCTACAGATGTTACAAGATGTAAAATAGCCGATTCATAAGGTCTGAAATTTGTCGTTACGATTGGACTTTGCGCGTTAGTAATCGCCCATTGAACAATTTCAATAGGAGTTTTCGTAGCAAGTTCTATATTAATTTTTTCTATATTCATAATCACTAATTATCGGCCCCAGTTTATTTTATTCCAAGCACGTTCATGAAAGTAATAAAGTACCATTTTGGTAACCAACTCTACAAATCCAATCGAGAATGCTAAGGTTAAGGCCCCTGTAATTGCCCAAGAAATTAGAATGGTATCTAGAGTTCCTATAAGTCTCCAACTGATGGTTTTAAGAAGGCTTCTTTTGACGTTATCTTCAACTTTCCCAGACGGTTTAGTTGTTTTTAATTGGGGTTTCAAAACTTTATTTATAATCACTTTAAAAAATTTATCTAATTCGTTGACTGTATTTAGCCTAAGGCTTGATTTAAGTCATTAATAATGTCTTTATGATGCTCCAATCCTACAGAAACTCTTATGAGTCCGTTCGTAATACTGGCTTCTAATCTATCGTTTTCTGATAGCTTACTATGGGTCGTTGATGATGGATGTGTCACAATTGTTCTTGAGTCTCCTAAATTGGCCGACAGCGAACAGAGTTTGATGGAATTTAAAAAAGCACGACCTGCTTCAATGCCGCCTACAATCTCAAATGAAACCACATTGCCACCTTTGCGCATTTGTTTTTTGGCAACGGCATATTGTGGGTGTGACTTTAAAAATGGATATTTTACAACATTTACTTTAGGATGTTTTTCCAAAAACTTGGCCACTTTTAATGCATTCTTACAATGGCGGTCTACACGAACGCCTAATGTTTCAAGACTTTTAGAAAGTATCCAAGCATTAAATGGAGATAGTGCAGGACCTGTGTTGCGTGAAAACAAATAAATTTGATGCATCAGTTCTGCGTTTCCAACAGTAATTCCCCCTAAAACACGGCCTTGACCATCCATTAATTTTGTTGCAGAATGAATGACTAAATCCGCTCCAAATTTAATAGGGTTTTGTAAATATGGTGAGGCAAAACAATTGTCAATAATCAATATCAGATTATGTTTTTTAGCGATGTTTCCTAAGGCTTCTAAATCCAAAATGTCTACTGCTGGATTGGTAGGGCTTTCGGCATAAATAACCTTAGTATTTGGTTGAATTAAGCTTTCGACTATATCTAATTGATTCACTTTAAAATAGGATGTTTCAATATTCCATTTCGGCAAAAATTTGGTAAACAGCGAATGTGTAGATCCGAACACCGATTGGCAAGACACAATATGATCCCCTGAATCTAATAAGGCTGCAAATGTCGAAAAAACAGCTGCCATTCCAGAAGCAAACGCATAGCCAGCTTCGGCACCTTCCATAGCAACGACCTTATCGACTAACTCTGTTGTATTTGGATTTGAAAATCGACTGTATATATTTTGATCGTTTTCTTCAGCAAAGGATGCTCGCATGTGTTCCGCATCATCAAACACAAAACTAGAGGTTAAAAACAAAGGCGTAGAATGTTCTCCATAAGGAGTACGATCAAGTTGTTGGCGGATGGCATGGGTTTCAAAACGTTTAGGGGTCTTAGTCATTTGAATTTAATTTTTGTGGTTCAATACACTTCTTGTGGTTTGAAAACCGTTTCTAATATGGCTTGTACTTGATCATATTCAATTAAAAAAGCATCATGTCCATGAATGGATTGAATTTCTGATATTGAGACATTGTCTTTATGAGATTTCAAATCCACATAGGTATCCCAATTTTCTTTGGCTTTAAAAAACAAATCGGAGTTAATGGTAATGATATGAATATTGGATTTTATTTGTGAAGCTACTTCTACAAAACTTCCTCTCCCGTTAGTGATGTCTATCGTTTTTAGCACTTGATTCATCATTTTATAAGCAGCCAACTGAAACCGTTCGTTGAGCACTTTTCCATGGTGATTTAGCCAGCTTTCTACAGCAAAAATATCTTGATCTTTTTGTGTAATTCGATCAAATTTTGCTTTAAACGACTCAGGGGTTCGGTAGAGCGACATGGCGTGCATACGCGCATCAACCAAAGGCTGTGATGAATTATTTAAAAGTTGTTCTTGTATGTAACAATTTGCAATGAGCCAATCTGTAGACTTCCAATCGGCTGCCACGGGAATAAGGTGCTCAATTAAGTTTGGTCTTAGTATTGCGAGTTCCCAAGCAAGACCGCCACCAACAGATCCTCCTATGACTGCAAAAAGGCTATTAATTTTTAACTGGTCTAAAGCAATAGCAAAGATTTCAGCAATATCTCGAGCCGTGAAATCTTTATAGTTTTCAATCAAACTATTTGAAGATTGATCGAATCCATTTCCTGGAATGTTAAATGCTACTATTGTAAATACATTAGTATCTATAACTTTATTGGGCCCTACAATTGGTGACCACCATCCCTCTTTACCCGTAACATTAGAATTTCCTGTAAGTGCATGATTAATCATAACAATGGGCGCTTCATGTAAAGGCTTACCAAAAGTCTGGTAAGACAACATTATAGGAGTTGCCTTACCAGATTGGGTTGTATAATTAAGACTTAGCTTTTGTAAATCACGCATTGGGGATACCTAAAAGTTATGCAAAAACAGTTTTAACAACTTTAAACGCTTCTGTTAAATCTGATTTCAAATCTTCAACATCTTCAAGTCCAACAGATAAACGAATTAAATCTTTAGTCACTCCAGTGGTTGCTTGTGCAGCATCATCTAATTGTTGATGCGTTGTACTAGCTGGATGAATAATTAGTGATTTTGTATCTCCAATATTGGCTAACAACGAAAAGAGTTTGGTTGTATCTGCGATGGTTTTAGCAGCTTCAAATCCGCCTTTAACACCAAAAGTTACAATTCCACTTTGACCATTTGGTAAGTATTTTTCTGCTAATGCTTTATAGGGGCTTGATTCTAATCCTGGGTAATTTACCCATTCGACATCCTCTTGTTTTTGTAACCATTTAGCAAGTTCTAATGCATTTTGACTGTGCTTCTGAATTCTAATTTCTAAAGTTTCTAAACCTTGTATAATTTGAAATGCATTAAATGGACTTAAGGCTGCACCATAGTCTCTAAGACCTTCAATTCTCACTTTGGCAATAAAAGAAGCAGCACCAATGACGTCATTATAGACAAGACCATGATAGCCTGGAGATGGTTCTGTAAATTCAGGAAATTTTCCACTACCCCAATCAAAGGTTCCAGCGTCAATAATTGCACCACCTAAAGCAGTTCCATTTCCGTTAATATACTTTGTTAAAGATTGAATTACAATATTAGCGCCGTGAGCAATTGGATTTAATAAATACGGCGTTGCTACCGTATTATCTACAATTAAAGGCACTTTATATGCTTTGGCTTCTTTAGAAATCGCTTCAATATCAAGGACGTCTAATTTTGGGTTTCCAAGAGATTCAATAAAGAAAGCTCTCGTATTTTCTTGAGCGGCAGCTTTAAAGTTTTCTGGGTTTGATGGGTCTACAAAAGTTGTTGTAATTCCATGTCTTGGAAGTGTTACACTTAATAGATTGTAAGTTCCCCCATATAAACTGCTAGACGCTACAATATGGTCTCCAGCTCTAAGCAATGTCAAAAGACTTGTGGCAATGGCTGCAGTTCCAGAAGCGGTGACTACGGCTGCGATTCCTCCTTCTAAAGCTGCTAATCGCTGCTCTAAAATATCGTTTGTTGGGTTATTTATACGTGTATAAATATTTCCTGG
>JAQXCA010000111.1 GCA_029252105.1 Flavobacteriaceae bacterium
ATAGTATTTATAGCGTGTGTCAAAACAATTGAAAATAGCGGTTGGAGTCAGACTTGAAACGCTTGAAGTAAAACTTGTAGCGAATGATTCTGGGAATCTACTATTTTCTAAAACATTTACAATTGACATCATCTCTAAAACATTGGGTCTAGATCATTTGGAATCCAAATTGATATCTGTATTCCCAAACCCTTTTGATGACTATTTATCCATTCGTTTAAAAAATGACACCTCCCTTTATAATGCTAGTTTTGATATTTTTGATATCAGCGGAAAAACAATTCTTGAAGGAGAAATCGATACAATACTAATGAAATTGAATTTAGGAAGCCTCGAAAACGGTTTCTATTTTATAAAAATCAACTTAGATAATACAGCCTACGTTAAACGAATAATCAAAAAATAAAACTGCATTTTAAAATTACTACACAAAAGCATGTAGAATCGAAAAATAAACTATATTTGCGCTCTCATTAATAACGGAGGTCGAGAACCTCACAAATTAATTATTATGCCAGTAAAAATTAGATTACAAAGACACGGTAAAAAAGGAAAACCTTATTACTGGATTGTTGCTGCTGATGCACGATCAAAAAGAGATGGTAAATACCTTGAGAAATTAGGGACTTACAATCCAAATTTCAACCCTGCACAAATTGAGATTAATGTTGATGGTACTGTAAAATGGCTTCAAAATGGAGCACAACCTACAGATACTGCAAAGTCAATTCTATCTTACAGAGGAGTGATGTTGAAAAACCACCTTGTTGGTGGCGTTCGTAAAGGCGCTTTAACTGAAGAGCAAGCAGAAGCTAAGTTTCAAGCGTGGATCGAGGAGAAAACTGCTAAAGTTGACGCTAAGAAAAGTGATTTAGAAAAAGCTAAAGACGCTGAAGCTATTAAAATATTTGAAGCTGAAAAAGCAACTAATGAAGCTCGAATTGCTGCTGCTGCACCTGTTGTTGAAGAGGTAATTGAAGAAGCTGCACCTATTGTAGAAGAAGCAACTGAAGAAGCTGCTCCTGCTGAAGAGGCTGCTGCTGTAGAGGTTGTTGCTGAAGAGGCTGCTGCTGTAGAGGTTGTTGCTGAAGAAGCTGCTCCTGCTGAAGAGGCTGCTCCAGAAGCACCAGCTGCTGAAGAAAAGTAAAAAAATAAAAATTTTTTATACCTTTAAAACCTGGCAATTTTGTCAGGTTTTTTTTATGACATAAATCATGACAAAAGAAGAGTGTTTTTATTTAGGGAAAATTGTTAAAAAATACAGTTTCAAAGGCGAACTCCTTGCAAAACTTGATACAGATCAACCCGATATTTATGAGAACTTAGATGCCATTTTCATTAAAGTGAATGGCACATTGATTCCCTTTTTTATTGAAAAATCGCAATTACATAAATCGGATTTGCTCCGCCTAAAGTTTGACGATGTCACCAATGAAGCCGATGCCGATGCCTTGATGAAGTGTGAGCTTTATTTGCCTTTAGACTTGCTTCCAAAACTCGAGGGTACTAAATTTTATTTTCACGAAGTTATTGGCTTTCAATTGAACGATGAAAACTTTGGTCCTGTAGGCGTTGTTAAAGGCATTAATGACTCCACAGCGCAAGCCTTGTTTGAGGTGGACCGCGACGGAACTGAAATTCTGATTCCTATGAACGATGATTTCATAAAAATTTTAGATCGTACTGCCAAAACAATTACAGTCAACACACCGCCTGGATTGATTGAATTATACTTAGAGTGATGTCAAAGCCGTTTCGATTCAAACACTTTAGCGTCGAACAAGACCGTTGCGCTATGAAAATCGGAACCGATGCCGTTTTATTAGGCGCTTGGGCAGAATTGGATGCGCAGCCCACTTCCATTTTAGATATCGGAGCTGGTACAGGGGTTTTAGCCTTGATGTTGGCTCAACGTAGCAGTGCTGAACTTATAGACGCTCTCGAAATCGATGATGCTGCCTACGAACAATGTGTAAGTAATTTTGAAAACTCCGATTGGGGTGATCGTTTATTTTGTTACCATGCAGCATTAGATGAATTTACAGAAGAAATCGAAGAACACTATGATTTGATTATTTCGAATCCACCGTTCTACACAGAGGCCTTTAAAAGCGGTAATGAAAAGCGCAATACAGCACGGTTTGAAGATGCAATGCCTTTCAGTGAACTTCTGAAATCGGTTTCCAAATTACTGTCAAAATCTGGGCACTTCAACGTCGTAATTCCTTATAGCGAACAATCGTTTTTTATCGAACTTGCGAAAAACGTAGGTCTATATCCCTACCGAATACTGAATGTAAGAGGGCAAAAATCTAGCCCCATTAAACGAAGTTTATTAGACTTCACAGCTCAAAAACAGGCTGTCAAAACAACTGAACTCACCATAGAAATTGAGCGCCACCACTACACAAAAGAATACAGCGCACTCACCAAAGATTTTTATTTAAAATTGTAGAATTTTGAAGCGGATTAAGTATTTTTGTATAGATATTATCTAATTCACATTTTTTTGATTAAAAAATGAATTAAAAACAAAAATTACCGATGAAAGCAGATTTATTTGAAGCACCTGATTATTACAACTTAGATGATTTATTATCTGAAGAACACAAGCTCGTTAGAAGTGCAGCTCGTGACTGGGTCAAAAGAGATGTCTCTCCTATCATAGAAGACTATGCGCAACGCGCAGAGTTTCCTACACAAATCATTGGGGGCTTAGCAGAAATTGGTGCCTTTGGCCCTTACATCCCTACAGAATATGGAGGCGCAGGTTTGGATCAAATATCCTATGGATTAATCATGCAAGAAATTGAACGTGGAGATTCTGGTGTTCGAAGTACAGCATCTGTACAATCGTCATTAGTCATGTACCCTATATGGAAATATGGAAATGAAGAACAGCGTCAAAAATATTTACCAAAACTCGCTAGTGGTGAATGGATTGGTTGTTTTGGACTGACTGAACCGGATCATGGAAGTAACCCAGGGGGAATGACCACTAATTTTAAAGATATGGGCGACCATTATTTATTAAATGGTGCTAAGATGTGGATTTCAAATTCACCAATTGCCCAACTTGCAGTGGTATGGGCTAAAAATGAAGAAGGTCGTATTCATGGACTGATTGTTGAGCGTGGAATGGAAGGCTTTACAACGCCTGAAACACACAACAAATGGTCGTTACGCGCAAGCTCGACAGGAGAACTTATTTTTGATAATGTCAAAATTCCAAAAGAAAATTTATTGCCAAATAAATCAGGACTCGGCGCCCCTTTAGGGTGTTTAGATTCTGCCCGTTATGGTATTGCTTGGGGCGCTATTGGTGCGGCTATGGATTGCTATGATACCGCATTAAGATATAGTAAAGAACGTATTCAATTTGGAAAACCGATTGGACAATTTCAACTACAACAAAAGAAGCTTTCAGAAATGATTACCGAGATTACCAAAGCCCAATTATTAACATGGCGTTTGGGAGTATTGAGAAATGAAGACCGTGCTACTACTGCACAGATCTCAATGGCAAAACGAAACAATGTAGACATGGCTATAAAAATTGCACGTGAAGCCCGTCAGATGTTAGGCGGTATGGGCATCAGTGGCGAATACAGTATCATGCGTCATTCCATGAACTTAGAGAGTGTCATTACTTACGAAGGTACTCATGATATTCACTTACTAATCACTGGATTTGATATCACTGGATTAAATGCATTCAAATAAATTGAATTTAATGAACAGACGTTTTAAATTTATTGCACTCATACTAATTGTGGGACTCACTTTTTTTGGCTGTAATTCAAATACAGATTCCCCTGCCGGAGATACTAATACAGAAAATACTACAGCACCAGAAAACTTCAAACTGATAGCACTTGGCGATAGCTATACCATTGGGCAAAGTGTGTGTGAAACGTGTCGGTTTCCAGCGCAATTAAAAGACAGTTTACAAACGTATTTTTCCGTTCTTGATACATTTAATCTTCAAATCATTGCGCGAACGGGCTGGACGACATCCGATCTAAAAAGTGCAATAGTAGCTGCAGATTTACAAACAGATTTTGATTTGGTAACACTTTTGATTGGAGTTAATAATCAATACCAAAACAAACCCTTTTCACTCTATGAAACTGAATTTGTTGAACTCATCAATACTGCTGTTTCCTTGGTTGGTAACACTGCGTCTAAGTTAATTGTAGTCTCAATTCCTGATTATGCTTATACGCCATTTGGTCAAGGTAGAAACCCAGAAAATATTAGCTCACAACTCGAATTGTATAATTCGTTTGCACGAACCTATTGCGAAAACAATGGCATAAAGTATGTCAATATCACAGATATTACACAAGACGGCTTAAACAATCCACTGCTTGTAGCCTCAGACAATTTACATCCATCGGCACTGGCATACACAAAATTCGTAGAACGCATTTTACCAATGGCTATAGATATTCTAAAGTAACTTTTTTTGGTAAAAAGAGATTAATCTTCTGGAGCTAATTCAATTTCAAGACCTTCCATTTCTGGTGTGATTTGAATTTGACAACCCAAACGACTGTTTGGTTTAACGTTAAAAGCTTCACTAAGCATGGCTTCTTCTTCGTCCTGCATTTCACGAAGCGAATGATCTGTTAAAACATAACATTGGCAAGACGCACACATGGCCATTCCGCCACAAATTCCTATAGTGCCTTCTGGTGCTAGTTCATACAATCGGACCACTTCCATAATATTAAGAGCCATATCTGTTGGAGCGGCTATAGCATGTGATGTTCCATCACGATCTGTGATTTTTATTTGTATATCTTGATCCATTAATTTATTGATTTTACTACAGCTTTTGGCGCTTCTTTACGAGTACCGTCAAAACCGTCTATTCCGCTTACAGTTGTATATTTTAATACGTAGCGTTTTCCGGGGTTTATAATTTGATAGGCGGCTTGACACATTAGAGTGGCTTCATGGAACCCACAAAGTATAAGCTTGAGTTTTCCAGGGTATGTATTGACATCGCCAATGGCAAAAATACCAGGAATATTAGTTTGATAATCCAGAGCATTATTAACCTTGATTGCATTTTTTTCAATCTCTAAACCCCAATCGGCAATCGGACCTAGTTTTGGCGACAAACCAAATAGCGGAATGAAACTATCGGTTTCTATTCGCACAGGCGATTCTCCAGACTTGGTCACTTCAATGGCTTCAAGTTTATTTTTTCCAATTAGCCCAGTCACCTCAGCAGGTGTAATGATATTAATCTTTCCTTTATCTTTTAATTCTTGAACTTTATCTACAGAATCTAAAGCCCCTCTAAATTCGTTACGTCGGTGAATCAAAGTGACTTCACTAGCCACTTCACTTAGAAAAATACTCCAATCCAAAGCAGAATCGCCACCACCAGAAATGACTACTTTTTTATGGCGATAAACCTCAGGGTCTTTAATCATGTAAGCAACGCCTTTATCTTCGTAAAACGCTATAGCATCGAGTTGTGGTTTTCGCGGCTCAAAACTTCCAAGCCCACCTGCAATTGCCACTACAGGCGCTTTGTGTTGCGTGCCTTTATTAGTGGTCACAATAAACGAGCCATCAGCTTGTTTTTCGATGGTTTCAGCACGCTCACCTAAAGTAAATCCAGGTTCAAATTGTTTGCATTGTTCCATTAATTTTTCAGTCAAATCGCCGGCAAGAATTTCTGGATAAGCTGGTATGTCGTAAATTGGTTTTTTGGGATAAATCTCAGAGCATTGTCCGCCAGCCTGAGGGAGCGCATCAATAAGATGACACTTCATTTTAAGGAGGCCCGCTTCAAAAACGGTAAACAACCCTGTTGGTCCAGCTCCAATAATTAAAATATCCGTTTCAATCATTCTTTAAGCTTCTATATTTATGACCGATTGAATATGAGGTGCATACTTTTTAATCGTCATTTCAACGCCAGACTTAAGTGTCATTTGGTTGACACTACAAGATGAACATGCACCCACTAACTGTACTTTAACAATTTCGTTATTTTCGATCGCAATAAGGTTAATATTGCCGCCATCATTTTCAAGAAATGGACGGATTTCATCCAAAGCTTTTACAACGTTAAGTCTCGTTTCTTCTGAATTCATAGCCTTTATTTTTTGACCGCAGAACAGCCTGCCATCGTCGTTATTTTTATTGCAGCTGTAGGCGGTAATGCCGTATTTCTACGCACAACTTCTTGTGCTACATTTTGTGTAATTAAATTAAATGCATTTTCAATAGGCGTTGCCTTTTGCATTGCTGCTGGTCGACCTAAATCTCCCGCCTCTCGTACACTCTGTACCAAAGGAATATCTCCTAAAAATGGAATTTTCAGATCTTCAGCCAAGTGCTTTGCTCCTTGTTTTCCAAATATATAATATTTATTATCTGGCAATTCCTCTGGAGTGAAATACGCCATATTTTCAATAATCCCTAAAACAGGCACATTAATACTGTCTTGTTGAAACATGGCCACTCCTTTTTTGGCATCGGCAAGTGCTACTGTTTGTGGTGTACTGACCACTACTGCCCCTGTGATTGGCAAAGACTGCATAATACTTAAATGAATGTCTCCTGTTCCGGGAGGTAAATCTAGGAGCAGAAAATCTAGTTCTCCCCATGCCGCATCAAAAATCATTTGATTCAATGCTTTTGCAGCCATTGGACCTCTCCAAACAACCGCCTGATCGGGTTTCGTAAAGAAACCTATAGATAAAACTTTGACACCATAATTTTCAACGGGCTTCATTTTGGATTTCCCATCTACATTAACCGCCAATGGTTTTTCGTTCTGAACATCAAACATGATGGGAATTGATGGCCCGTAAATATCGGCATCTAATATTCCTACCTTGAATCCCATTTTGGAAAGCGTGACCGCAAGGTTAGAAGTTACAGTCGATTTACCAACGCCTCCTTTTCCTGAAGCAACAGCTACTATATTTTGAATCCCAGGAATAGCCTTCCCTTTGATTTCATTTTTGGGTTGGGTTGACGCCTCTACTTTCACATTCACGGTGATCTTTGCTTTGGCATAAACCAACTCGTGAATGGTTTTTAGGATATCTACTTCTGTACGTTTTTTGGCTTGTAAGCTTGGGTTGGAAATGGTGATATCCACAATAACCTCATCTGCAAAAACCATTATATTTTTGACAGCTTTGCTTTCGATCATATTTTGACCTTCGCCTGGAACTGTTATTGTTTTGAGCGCGCGCTCTACATCTTGTTTGTTAAATTTCAAAGTCTCTAATTTAGATGGATTCTAAAGTACAAATATACTGTGAATTGTTTTAAAACAGAAGTGGATTTCAGGAAATGATGATCTAAATAGTTAGAGTTCTTTTGCGGGGTCCCAAAAAATGTTTTCAAATTCTTGAATTTGATTGTCTATAATTTGCAACCCTTCACTTTCCAACAACTGTTGCATAAGGTTGGTCCCTTCAAAATGGTGTTTTCCTGTCAGAAGCCCTTTACGGTTCACCACTCGATGTGCAGGCACGTCTTTTCCATGAGAGGCGGTCATAGCATAACCCACCATTCGAGCAGAGCGGGCTGCTCCTAGATAGGTGGCAATTGCGCCGTAACTCGTCACACGACCAAAAGGGATTTGTCGGGCGACTTCATAACATTTATCGAAAAAGGTAGGTGTAGCAGGCATATAGATTAAGAGGCGTTTATAATGTTTATTAACGTAAATATAGAAATTAGAGCTGTAATGATTCCGATACTATAATTCATGCGCTTTGGGGCTGTAAATTTAGAGTTTTTAATCTTATCAAAGAATAAAATGTAAATATAGAGCGCTACAAAAGTTCCTGAAATGGCTCCAGCCACATAGGACCCAATAGCAAGCCTGTCCAATGAAAGCCAATTATACGACATTAGAGTTGTTACAATATAAGCTTGGTATGGAATTGGAAATACATTTAAGGCAGACATCAAAACACCTTGAAAAAAACGGCTTTTTTTGCTTTTAAAAGTATCCACTTTTTGAGGGCTCGAGTTGCTTTTGGCTAAGAGAAAAAAGTAAATTGAAATTAAAATAAATAGCACTAAGGCAACAC
>JAQXCA010000002.1 GCA_029252105.1 Flavobacteriaceae bacterium
CATCAACCTTGATTAATATAAAATTTGCTTCTGAGGGATATATTTTTTTAATAAAAGAAACAGATTTAAAGGCATTGATTAAGCTGTTGCGTTCGTTTAAAAGCGTCTCAACTTGAGCATCAACAACCTCTTTATTTTTAAGTGCTTTTATTGCAGCATCTTGGGTAAGTGTATTGATGTTATAAGGCGGTTTTATCTTATTTAATACGGCAATAATAGCATTCGACGCATAACAAATTCCTAATCGAATGCCCGCAAGTCCATAGGCTTTAGAAAGTGTTTGTATTACAATTAGATTCGGATACATGTTTAAATATGCTGTCCAGCTCACTTCATTAGTGAAATCAATATAAGCTTCGTCTATAACCACCACCCCTTTAAACTCGTTTAAAAGGCGTTCTATAGCTTTTCGATCGACGGCATTTCCAGAAGGATTGTTAGGGGAACAAATAAATAATAATTTTGTTCGGGATTCAATAGCCGCTAAAATAGAATCGACTTCAAGTTGAAAGTCTGGCGATAAAGGTACTTGAATATTTTCTACGGCATTCAAATTTGCTAATACATCGTACATTCCATAAGTAGGTGGTAATGTGAGAATACTATCTTGATTAGGTTCACAAAACGCTCTGAAAATTAAATCTAAAACTTCATCACTTCCATTTCCTAACAATACTTGTTCGGTTGAGACTTCTTTTTGTGCCGCAATACATTCTTTTAAACGCGTTTGCTGCGGATCAGGATAACGATTTAGTAGCGTATCATAAGGATTTTCATTGGCATCTAAAAACACCATATCTGCTTGTAAATCTTTGTATTCATCTCGTGCAGATGAATAGGGTTTCATTCCCAGTATATTCTTTCGAAGTAATTTATTCAGATTCATCACCAATAGATTTTAAGCGGATTGAAACCGCGTTTTTGTGTGCCATCAAGCCTTCGGCTTCAGCCATAAGTTCAATGGTGTTTCCAATAGTTGATAGTCCTTCTTTTGTGATTTCTTGAAAGGTGATATTTTTTAAAAAACTATCTAAATTCACACCTGAATAGGCTTTTGCATAGCCATTTGTTGGTAATGTATGGTTGGTTCCAGAGGCGTAATCGCCTGCACTCTCTGGTGTGTATTTACCGATAAATACAGAACCTGCATTAATCACATGGTCTATATAAAACGAATTATTATCTGTACTGATAATATAATGCTCTGGACCGTAAAAATTAATTAAATCCACTGCTTCTTGATTTGATTCAACTAAAATAAGTTTCATATTTTCAAGAGCTTGTTCAATAATCGATTTACGGTTTAAGTCTTGAGTTTGAAGTTGGACTTCTATGGCAGTATCCAAAAGCATCTTTTCATCTGTTGATACTAAAATCACCTGACTATCAACACCATGTTCTGCTTGACTTAATAAATCAGATGCAACAAAGGCAGGATTCGCATTTTTATCAGCCATGATTAGAAGTTCACTAGGACCAGCAGGCATATCAATCGCCACACCATATTTAGTAGCCAATTGTTTTGCCACTGTTACATATTGATTTCCTGGACCAAATAGCTTTGAAACTTTAGGAATAGAAGAAGTTCCAAACGTTAGTCCTGCAATAGCTTGAATCCCTCCTACTTTAAGAATGGTTGTAATTCCACATAAAGCCGCTGTATATAAAATTTCATTAGCAATAGATCCTTCAGCATTTGGAGGACTACATAAAACGATATTTTTACACCCTGCAATTTTAGCTGGAACGGCAAGCATTAGTACTGTTGAAAATAAAGGTGCTGTTCCTCCAGGGATGTATAAACCTACATTTTCTATAGGACGTTTCTCTTGCCAACAACGTACGCCAGGCTGTGTTTCTACATCGACTTTAGTTGTTTTTTGTGCATTATGAAATACTTCAATATTTGATTTGGCTTGTTGAATAGCCGTCTTTAAATCTTCTGAAACCGCTGCTGTTGCGTCATCAATTTCTTTTTGAGATACGACTATGGAGTCTAATTCAACTTTATCAAACTGTTTGGTATACCGTGCTATAGCCGAGTCTCCATCTTGTTTTACCGCTAAAAAAACGGTATTAACAACCGCTTCAATAGCTTCTACAGATTGAGTTGGACGTTGTAATATCTGTTCCCAAGTATCTCTGATGGGATAGTTTATAATAGCTGCCATTAGAGTACCATTTTTTCGATTGGACATATGAGTATGCCTTGAGCTCCTAATGCTTTTAAATCGTCTATAATGTCCCAAAATTGATATTTATCAATTACACTATGCACAGAACTCCACCCCGATTCTGCTAAGGGAAGTACTGTAGGACTTTTCATACCTGGTAACAGGTTAATAATCGCTTCTAAACTGTCATTAGGCGCATTAAGTAATACATATTTAGAAGATTGCCCTTTAAGCACTGCTTCAATACGAAATTTTATTTTATCTAAAACTGCTTTTTGTGGGGCTTGAATTGTTGGAGACACCGCTAAAACAGCTTCCGATTTTAAAATCACATCTTTTTCTACCAAATTATTTTTGAAGAGTGTTCCTCCTGTAGAAACGATATCTACAATGGCTTCTGCCAATCCAATATTCGGGGCAATTTCAACAGAACCATTAATGACATGAATATTTGCAGTAATATTGTTTTGCTCTAAAAATGCATTAACTGTATTTGGATAAGAGGTTGCAATTTGTTTTCCGTTTAAATCCTTGAGCGACTGATAATCCATAGATTTCGGAACCGCAATTGAGACTCTACATTTCGAAAACCCAAGTTTAGCAATATATTCAATTGCGTTGCCTTTTTCCACTAGCACGTTATTTCCAATAATAGCGGCGTCCACTACTCCATCTTTAAGGTATTGAGGAATATCCCCGTTACGGAGATAAAAAACTTCTACGGGAAAATTAGTCGCCGTAGCTTTGAGTTGATCTTTTCCATTATCGATGGAAATTCCAATATCTTTTAAAAGCTTCATTGAATCGTCTTTAAGACGTCCCGACTTTTGAACTGCAATTTTTAAAGTATTCATTCTTTCTCTGTTTTAATATAAAAAAAGACCCGCTTGATTGCTCAAACGGGTCCGTATATAGTTTAAAATAGTATCCTACATAAGATTACCTCGCTTGACAGCCAGTTAATAAATGATGATGATGGATAACTAAATTTGTTTTCATTGTAAATAATATTGAGTACAAATATTCAAAAAATAAATAATGTAAACCTAACTTATTACTAAAAATTATTAATTTCTTAAAATAGCGCTTAAATAGCTACTTAATAGTTAGTATTTATTGGTTCCCTAAAATAATTGGCAATCCGTTTTTCCCAGATCCAATAACAATCACTTTGCTGTTAGGAGATTCAGATAATTTAACAGTTGCTTCGATTCCTTTATCTTGAAGGATACGATCGTTAAGTGACGCACTTAAAATTTTGTTGGCATCTGCTTTACCTTGTGCTTCAATACGTACTTTCTGCGCTTCTTTATCGGCAGTTACCAATCTAAATTCGTATTCTAGTGATTCTTGCTCTTGCTTTAATTTACTCTCAATTGCATTTTTGATGGTGTTTGGAAGCTTTACATCTTCTACCAGTACACGTTTCACATTTAAAAACTGACCATCTAATAGATTTACGACTTCATCAAGAATTTCTTGCTCGATAACATCACGTTTACTAGAGTACAATTGTTCTGGAGTATAGCGTCCAACCACACTTCTTGCTGCAGCATTTACTGCTGGGCCTAAAAGTTCGTTTTCATAATCCTCGCCTTTAGTTTTGATAAGACTTCCAAGGTTTTCGAATTCAGGCTCGTACCAAATTGTACCATTAACTTTAACTTCTAGTCCGTTTACAGATAAAACGTTCATTTCGTCTGAAATAGATTGTTGTCTTACTTTGTGGATCAACATACTATTCCAAGGCGCTACAATTTGAAAGCCTTCTCCGTAGGTTTTGTCTGTTACAATACCATCGCCAAAGCGCTCAAATAACACACCACCTTCACCAGGCCCGATAGTTACAGCAGTTTTAGATATTAAAAGAATAACAGCTCCAATTATAAAAATAACTGGTAATCCGATTTTTGGAAAATTTTGCATTTTTTTGTTTTTAAATTATTAAATAAGTCCGTTGTATTTTCTTATAAACCATTCGAATGCTAGACTTGTTATAAGTAGTAGCAACCCTAATTTTATGTCGATCAAAGGTACAGTTTTTTTAATGATTTTCTGAACACTTGAAAACCGATTATCAGAAATTAATGTTAATATTAGATCATCAATCTGTGTGTCAAAATAGACAGCTCCATTTGTATTAACTGCAAGTTGTTCTAGAAGTGGAATATTGGCATTTATAAATTGATGTTCGATGTTAAAATTCAAGATCTCTATCTGTCCAAATGATTTGTGTGTTCCACCATTAACATTAACTTCAAAAGAATAATTCCCTGGGTCTAAAGCGCTAATATTTAGAGTGTAGCCGTTCTGAGTTATGTTCATAGGGAACTCAAATTGGTGCTCAGTATCTTTGTTTTTAAATTTAATATTTAAATCTGCATTCGAAGTTGGTTCATAATTTTTGTTAAAAAACTGTGCATTAATTTCCAAAGGCTGGCTTCCATCATAGATAGATTCATAGTTTACAATGAGTCGTCTATTTTGATTTTTTAGAATTAAGTATTGAATTAATTTTGACATAAACGCATCAAATGTTTCAAAATTTTGATCCTCACGAAACGAATGCATACGCCATTTCCATAAATTTTCAGCTAAGAGTATTGCTGATCGTCCAGAATTATAGTCGAAAGTAAACCATAAAGGTTCCTGTGTAAGTGTTCCATTTATAGATTTAAACACCAAAGTTTCATGAGGCACTTTAACATCTATACTTCCAAATTCAGACGTTAGAGGTGGGTATGAACTAAAACTATAATCCGCAGTTGAAAAATTAGAGAATTTAGAATTTACAACCCCTTGGTAATTCTCACTTTGATTGGTGTATTCTTGATTAAAATCAGATTGAATTGAATTTAGAAACGACCATTTTGTGTGTGTGCCTCCTACAATAAAGGAATTGAGTTTACTTTTTTCAATACGCTCAAAAACCGCTTTAAATTCCTGATTAGGTTGATACAGTATTACAAGTCCATATGTTTCATCACTTGCCAAATACGCTGCTGGAGAATGAAGTGTAACGAGTCGTTGTTTATTGGATTCTATAGAAGCCTTTAAAGTTCCTAAATCAGGGTGAGATATGGTGCTAATTAATGCAATGTTGGTGTATTCATCGATAGTTTCAATCGCAAAAGACTTTTGATTATTAATTCTATTTTTTTCATTGTCAATTGGAGTTAAACTCACTTTATATTGTTGAACACCTACTTTTGATGATGTCAAAGTTGGTGTTCGAACTATTGAATTTTTTTCAGGTGAAAATCGAAGCCGTTCGCTATGAAGCAATTGATTGCCAGAACGAATCTCTAATATCGACTCTGTAGAAGTATTTCCTGAGTATGAAGCCATAATTTCGACAGGAAACTTAGTGTTTAAGTAGGTGTATGAATTAACATTAACATGTTGAATCTTTAAATCTGTATTAAAAATACTATCGCCTAAAATAAATGGGAAAACGACCTGATTAAATTGTTTTGATACAAACTGATAATCTGTACCGATTGTTTGGTTTCCATCAGTAATTAAAACAATTGGGGCTAATTGTGAGTCATAAATAGATTGAATGTCTTCAAGACTATTTGTAATGTTTGTTTGTGAATCCTCAAAAGTAAGTGAAGAGTTTTGATCTATTTGGCTTCCGAAACGATACAATTGGACATTGTACTTAGTATTTAGTGCTGAGTTTTTTAGAATAGTTTTAGTCGTTAACTCCGCAATACTATCTTTAGTTAAATAGCTAATAGATTGAGAGTTATCAACTGCTATCGCAAGTACTGGTTTTACGACATCACTTTCATTATTTTCAAATTTAGGATTGATAATAAGCAGTAATAAAGAAAAAATCGATACAAACCTCAAAGCAGCTAAACTCCAATATAATTTGTTACGATTGGTTTTATATATATACTGAAAAAGCGCTACAAGTAGCGCTAAAATTCCTGATCCAATACAATATATAAGTGTTTCTAAGGGCATAAACAAATTGATATATTACTAATTAGGTAAGCATTCCACCATCGACATTAATTGTTTGTCCAGTGATATAAGCCGATAAATCACTTGCCAAAAACACACAAGCATTGGCAATATCTTCAGGAGAACCTCCACGTTTCAATGGAATTCCAGAACGCCATCCAGCGACTGTAGCTTCGTCTAATTTAGCGGTCATTTCAGTTTCTATAAATCCAGGTGCAATCACGTTACTTCTAATATTTCTTGAACCGAGCTCTAAAGCTACTGATTTAGAAAACCCTATGATCCCCGCTTTTGAAGCTGCATAATTTGTTTGTCCTGCATTTCCCTTCACGCCTACTACAGAACTCATATTGATAATAGACCCTTTACGCTGCTTTAACATTGTACGTTGTACTGCTTTAGTCATGTTGAAAACAGACTTTAAGTTGACTTCTATTACTTTATCAAAATCGTCTTCACCCATACGCATAAGCAAATTATCTTTTGTGATTCCTGCATTATTTATAAGAATATCAATTCCTCCAAAATCTGCAATAACATCAGATGCAAGTTGTTGAGCCTCATCAAAATTAGCAGCATTACTTTGGTAGCCTTTTACGGTAGTTCCAAAAGCTTGTAATTCTGTTTCGAGCGCGTTTGCAGCTTCTACAGAAGCACTATATGTAAATGCCACATTTGCTCCGTACTGTGCAAAAACGGTAGCTATTCCTTTTCCAATACCACGACTTGCACCTGTGATAATCGCTGTTTTTCCTTCTAATAATTTCATGTTAGTAACTGTAAAAATTAATGGTTCAAAGATAGTAAAATGCTTTCATATAAATTCTTTTAAAACTGTTTTGTGAAAGCGGTTAATTAAGTCGCATCATTTTAAAATTTTAAATCCTTTTAAATACTAAAAGTGCTCAATATTAATGTGACAATAATTGTTTCAGAAGTCACTTAATAGTAAAGTTGAGAGAGAAAAAATGAAATAAAAAACCTCCTAATAACATTAGGAGGTTAGATATAAAAATATAAAATGAGTTTTATGCTAATACTTGTGCTACTTTTTTACCAATTTCAGCAGGAGACTCCACAACGTGAATGCCGCATTCTCTCATAATTTGTTTTTTTGCTTGAGCAGTGTCATCACTTCCACCAACAATTGCACCTGCATGTCCCATTGTACGACCGGCAGGAGCGGTTTCACCAGCAATAAATCCGACAACCGGTTTTTTACTTCCGCTATTTTTGTACCATTTAGCAGCATCTCCTTCAAGCTGACCTCCTATTTCACCAATCATAACTACACATTCAGTTTCAGAATCGTTGATAAGCATTTCTAAAGCTTCTTTAGTGGTGGTTCCAATGATTGGATCTCCACCAATTCCGATAGCTGTCGTAATTCCTAAACCTTGTTTTACTACTTGATCAGCAGCTTCATAAGTCAAAGTTCCAGATTTTGAGACAACGCCAACAGTTCCTTTTTTGAAAACAAATCCAGGCATGATACCTACTTTTGCTTCACTAGGCGTAATTACACCAGGACAATTAGGTCCAACCAATCGACAGTCTTTTCCACTAATATAGTTAGATGCTTTGATCATATCTGCTACAGGAATTCCTTCCGTAATTGTAATAATAACTTTAATTCCAGCATCGGCTGCTTCCATAATGGCATCGGCTGCAAATGCAGGTGGAACAAATATTATAGTTGTATCTGCACCTACTTGTTCTACTGCTTCTTGAACGGTATTAAAAACAGGTTTATCTAAATGTGTTTGTCCCCCTTTTCCAGGTGTTACACCACCAACAACATTGGTGCCGTAGTCAATCATTTGAGAAGCATGGAACGTACCTTCACTTCCTGTAAACCCTTGAACTATTATTTTTGAATCTTTATTTACTAAAACACTCATTTGGTTTTGATTTGATTAGTTTTTTAACTGCTGCAAATGTAATTTTTTGATAGCAGATTTTAAAGGTTTTAACGTTTAAAATTATATCAATTTTATTTTTCTTTTAAATCCTTAAGAATTTCTGGTAACTTTCGTAGTAAGGCGAGTTCTTTTAGCTTAGAACGTGACTCTTCTATAGGAGTTCCAAAGTATATTTTACCTCCTTCAATAGATTTTGTGACCCCAGTTTGTCCCAAGATAACAGCTTTAGCACCAATGGTTATTCCACTATTAGTTCCCACTTGTCCCCAAATAGTGACATCATCTTCAATGATACAACACCCAGCTATACCAGCTTGAGAAGCGATAAGACAGTTTTTTCCAATACTAGTATCGTGACCAACTTGAATAAGGTTGTCCAATTTAGAACCTGCTCCAATGGTAGTATCTCCAGTCACGCCGCGATCAATGGTGCAAGACGCCCCAATGTGTACATTATTTTCGATGACAACGCGTCCACTAGATTTTAATTGATCATAACCTTCGGGTCGTTTTTTATAATAAAAGGCATTACCACCTAAAACTGTCCCCGCTTGAATCACTACATTGTCTCCTATAATGGTATCATCAAAAATACTGACATTGGCGTGAATTAATGAGTTTTTACCAATCACTACATTATGTCCAATAAAGCAGTTGGGTTGAATTAGGGTCCCCTCACCTATTAAAACCGATTCAGAAATTGATTTATGAGACGCTTGAAATGGTTTAAAATGAGTTGTTAGAATGTTGAAATCCCTAAAAGGGTCATCAGAAATTAATAGCGCTTTTCCTTTCGGACATTCTACTTTTTTATTGATAAGCACTACGGATGCTTTTGAAGAAAGCGCTTTATCGTAATACTTAGGATGGTCTACAAATACGATATCTCCGGGCGTAACTACATGAATTTCGTTCATGCCCAAAACTTCAAAATTTGGATCACCGATATACTCACAATCAATTAGCGAAGCAATTGTTTCTAAGGAATGCGGTTGAATAAATTTCATATTATTCTTTGATACGTTCTTTATAAGACCCTTTGGCAGTTTCTACTTTAATTTTATCTCCTTCATTAATAAATAAAGGAACCATCACGGTTGCACCCGTTTCTACTGTTGCTGGTTTGGTCGCATTAGTAGCTGTATTGCCTTTAATTCCTGGTTCAGTAGAAATGACTTCCAAAATTACACTTGCTGGTAAATCTACAGACAATGGTGCGCTATCTTCAGTATTAATAAGGACGGTTACTACTTCGCCTTCTTTCATTAAATCAGGACTATCTAAAACTGCTTTTTGCAATTCAATTTGAGAATAATCGGCAGTATTCATGAAATGAAAAGTATCACCATCATTATATAAATATTGAAATTTATGCGTTTCTACACGTACTTCTTCAATTTTATGTCCAGCTGAAAATGTGTTGTCAATGACTTTCCCATTTGTGACACTTTTCATTTTTGTTCTTACAAATGCTGGACCTTTTCCAGGTTTAACGTGTAGAAATTCAATAATTTTAAAAATATCGTGGCTATATCGAATGCATAACCCGTTTCTAATGTCTGATGTACTTGCCATATGTTTTTAGTTTGATTTAAAATAGCCTTTCATAATTCCACGATGTGAATTTTTGATGAATTGTAAAATTTCATCACGCTCTGGAGTGGCTTCCATTTCAGCTTCAATAATTTCTGAAGCTTGTGAATTGTTATAATTTTTTTGATATAGTAATCTATATATATTTTGTATTTCTTTTATCTTATCAGATGTAAACCCGCGACGTCTTAAGCCTACAGAGTTTATTCCTACATAAGATAATGGCTCTCGTGCAGCTTTTACAAATGGTGGCACATCTTTACGAACTAATGACCCTCCAGTTACAAATGCATGATTTCCTATGGAACAAAACTGGTGTACTGCAGTCATTCCTGCCAATACTACATAATCCCCTACCATAGTGTGCCCTGCTAATGTACTGTTGTTTGAGAAAATACAATTGTTTCCAACAATACAATCATGAGCAATATGGCAGTAGGCCATAATCAAACAGTTATCTCCAATAACGGTTTTCATTTTATCAGTTGTCCCTCGATTTATTGTAACACATTCTCTAATGGTTACATTGTTACCGATTTCAACAGTTGTGTCTTCATCGTCATATTTAAGATCTTGTGGCATAGCAGAAATAACAGATCCAGGAAATATATTACAATTTTTTCCAATCCGTGCCCCTTCCATAATTGTGACGTTTGAGCCTATCCATGTCCCTTCACCTATAACTACGTTATTATTAATCGTTGTAAAAGGTTCTATCACCACATTTTTTGCGATTTTCGCTCCAGGATGAACATATGCTAAAGGTTGATTCATGATGTAAGTTTGTTTTGAAAGTAGATTTTATTTAACTTTAGATATTTGCGCCATTAATTCTGCTTCAGCACATAATTTTCCATTAGCATAAGCATAACCTTGCATATGACAAATCCCTCTTCTTATAGGGGATATTAACGAACACGTGAATATAAGTGTATCGCCTGGCACAACTTTTTGTTTGAATTTCACTTTATCCATTTTCATGAAAAAAGTAAGGTAGTTTTCTGGATCAGGGACAGTGTTTAAAACCAATATACCACCTGTTTGTGCCATTGCTTCAACAATTAAAACGCCAGGCATTACAGGAGCTCCTGGAAAATGCCCCACAAAAAACGATTCATTCATGGTAACATTCTTAGATCCGATGACATGATTTGGAGATAATTCATACACCTTGTCCAAAAACAAAAATGGAGGACGATGTGGCAACATATCCATAATGGCATTAACATCCATTAAAGGGGTTTGGTTTAAGTCAATATTTGGAACATTATTACGGCGTTCCATTTTTATAATTTTTGAGATTTTTTTAGCAAATTGAGTATTTACAAAATGTCCTGGTTTATTAGCAATGACCTTGCCTTGAATACGCGTTCCAATCAATGACAAATCCCCAATTACATCAAGAAGTTTGTGTCGCGCTGCTTCATTTGGATAATGCAATGTAAGGTTATCCAAAATTCCATTAGGTTTCACAGAAATAGACTCTTTATTAAAAGCTACTTTTAGACGTCCCATAGTTTCTTTTGAAATGGGCTTATCTACATAAACAATCGCATTATTCAAATCACCACCTTTAATCAATCCATTTTCAAGGAGCATTTCTAATTCGTGTAAAAAGCTAAATGTCCGAGAATCTGAAATTTCTTCTTTAAAATTTGATAAGTGTTGTAAGGTTGCATTTTGAGTACCCAATACTTTGGTTCCAAAATCGACCATCGTTGTAATTTGATACTCATCAGAGGGAATAATGGTAATTTCGCTACCAGTTTGTTCATCTGTATATGAAATTACATCTTTAACAACAAAAATTTCTCTAAAAGCATCTTGTTCTTCAGTACCAGCACTTTCTAAAGCTTCTATAAAATACTTTGAAGACCCATCCATTATTGGAGGTTCTGATGTGCTTAATTCTATAATGACATTATCAATTTCTAGTCCAACAAGTGCAGCAAGCACATGCTCACAAGTTTGAATAGTAACCCCATTTTTTTCTAAGCAAGTACCACGTTGGGTATTCGTCACTAAATTAGCGTCTGCTTTAAGTATGGGCATTCCTTCTAAATCTATTCTTCTAAAAGAATAGCCGTTATTAATTTCAGCGGGAATAAAATTGATTTCAACATCTAATCCAGTATGAAGTCCTACGCCATTTAGGGAGACTTTTTTGGAGATCGTTGTTTGTTTTGATTTAGATTTAATAATCATGATTTGAGGGTTTTTTCAAGTCCATTAACGGTTTTAACAAGTGATGGTAGGTTTTTAAAATGTACGTATGATTTATAATAATCTCTAAACGAAAACGCTGGAGATCCTTGTAATATTTCATTATCTTTTATATTGTGTCCAATCCCTGATTGCGCTTGAATTTTCACATTATTTCCAATGACTATGTGACCCGCAACACCAACTTGGCCACCAATTTGACAATTAGAACCAATTTTTGCAGATCCAGCTATTCCTGTTTGAGCCGCAATTACAGTGTGTTCTCCAATGACAACATTATGAGCTACTTGAATATGATTATCAAGCTTTACGCCTTGTTTTATTAGTGTAGATCCTAAAGTAGCACGATCAATAGTAGTTGCTGCTCCAATATCTACATAATCTTCAAGGATTACATTTCCAATTTGAGGTACTTTTTGATATGCCCCATTTTCATCAGGAGAAAATCCAAATCCATCTGCTCCAATAACAGCAGCAGAATTGATGAAACAATGTGACCCAATCACACAATCTGAATAAATTTTTACACCAGAAAATAAAGTAGTATTTGACCCAATAGTTACATTATCTCCAACAAAAGTATTTGGATAAATTTTGACATTATCACCGATAACCACATTTTCGCCAATATGAGAAAAGGCGCCTATATAAACATCAGCTCCATAAGTTGCTGAATCCGCTATAAAAATGGGAGATTCAACACCATTTTTATTGTTTTTTATATGGTTGTAATACTCGAGTAATTTTGAAAACGCACCATACGCATCTTTCACCTTAATTAGTGTAGTTTCAATTTTGTTCTCTGGTACAAAGTCTTGACCTACAATAGTTATTGAGGCTTTAGTAGTATAAATGTGTGGCGTGTATTTTGGGTTAGCTAAAAAAGTAAGAGATCCTTTTGCAGCTTCTTCTATCTTGGACAGTGTATGTACTTCTACATCTGGATTTCCAAAAACCTCCCCATTTAATATCTCTGCTATTTGTGTGGCTGTAAATTTCATTATTTGCAAAAGTAAAAAAAATTATCAAAAAATATCCTTTGGAAAGCATATATAATGCTTTGAAACAGTTTTGGAGAGTGCTTTCAATGAAAGGTGATCCGATGCTTTTATAATATTTTTCTTTTTTCCATTTTTAAATAAAATCTTTAATCCTCCCTGGTCTGGATTATATGCTAGATTTTCAACATGACCTTTAAATACAAAATAAGTTGCCTCATGCACAGACAATTTATGTTTTAACATCATATTCTGCACCATTGATTCCGTTTTTGAATTGGAAATCGGATTGTTTTTAAATTTAATTTTTAATAACGTTCTGTTTAATATCATTGTTGAGAGCTGGTTTAACACAAAATCATCATGAAATTGCCATGATTTTAAAGCTGACATGATATCATAATCATCAAGTAATGAAAATTGATCTAATGTTGATGCATCAAAATTTTCGTTATGATAATCCGAATTTAAAAAAAAATTTAGAGCTGAACTCGCTTTTAATGTTATGCCATCATGTGTTAATTCTTTGGCTCGTTTTAAGATACGTGTAATCATTTGTTCAGCAACTAAACTTGTTTTATGAAGATATACTTGCCAATACATTAGTCGTCTAGCGGTTAAAAACTTTTCAATAGAATATATCCCTTTTTCTTCAATAACCAACTCGTCATCTACTACGTTCATCATTGAAATTAATCGTTCACTATTAATGTTTCCCTCTGAAACACCTGTATAAAAACTGTCTCTTTTAAGATAGTCAGAACGATCAATATCCAGTTGACCAGAAATAAGTTGACCGAAAAACTGACGATCATATACGCCTTTAAACATAGAAATAGCCGTGTCAAGAGCGCCTTTAAATTCTATATTTAATACTTCCATGAATTTTAATGAAATTTCTTCGTGACTAATATTTTCTACAATGCTATGCTCCATAGCATGACTAAAGGGACCATGACCTATGTCATGTAGTAAAATGGCGATATATAAACCATTTTCCTCCTCTTCAGAAATAACAACGCCTTTAAATTTTAAAATTCTAACTGCGTTTTGCATCAAGTGTAAGCAGCCTAAAGCGTGATGAAAGCGTGTATGATGGGCTCCAGGATATACCAAATAAGATAAACCCATTTGAGATATACGTCTTAATCGCTGAAAATACTTATGCGCAATTAAATCAAAAATTAATGTGTTCGGGATTGTAATAAATCCGTAAATTGGATCGTTAAATATTTTAAGCTTGTTGTTCGTATTCAAACTTTATAGTATTAAATTTACACTCTAAACTAATTTGAAGAGTTTGATGTTGTAAAAATACTAAAATAAGGACTTCTATTCTTAACTAAAACATATAATTTATGAGCGCAATTAATATTTTATGGGTCGATGATGAAATTGAGTTTTTAAAGCCTCATATCATATTTCTAGAACAACGCAACTATAAGGTAACATCTTGCCAAAGCGGAACAGAAGCCCTAACCTTCATAAAAGATTCTAATTTTGATATCGTTTTCTTAGATGAAAATATGCCAGGACTTTCAGGTTTAGAAACACTTTCAGAGCTTAAAGAAATTAAAGCAACCCTGCCGGTGGTTATGATCACTAAAAGTGAAGAAGAATATATTATGGAAGATGCGATTGGAAATAAAATTGCCGATTATTTGATTAAACCTGTGAATCCAAATCAAATTCTTTTATCTCTGAAAAAAAATCTTGACCATAACAGATTAGTATCCGAAAAAACAACTTCTAATTATCTTCAAGAATTTCGTAAAATAGCAATGAATTTAAACGACATAAGTTCAGTTGAAGAATGGGAACAGCTCTATAAAAAATTAGTGTTTTGGGAGTTAGAATTAGAATCCTCCAATGATGCGGCTATGCGTGATATATTAGAGGCTCAAAAAATGGAAGCTAACAAACAATTTGGACGGTTTGTTGAAAAAAACTATCCCGATTGGTTCGAGAGTCACCAAGCTCCGGTAATGTCTCATACCTTATTTAAAAACAAAATAGCAGACGAATTAAGTTCTTCTCAACCTACATTGCTAATAGTTGTAGATAACTTAAGATATGATCAATGGAAGGTTTTAGAGCCTACAGTAAATACGTATTATAAAACAAAAGAAGAAAGCTTGTATTACAGCATACTTCCAACAGCAACTCAATATGCTAGAAATGCAATGTTTTCAGGGTTAATGCCTAGTGAAATGCAAAATTTATTCCCACAGTATTGGAAAAACGATACAGATGAAGGTGGTAAAAATTTATTTGAAGCAGAATTTCTTGAGGCGCAATTAGACCGTTTAGGGCTTTCTCACTTGAAACATGAATATATAAAAATCACTAACTTAAAAGCAGGTCAAAAACTGTCGGAAACTTTTAAAACAAAAGCCGCTAACGATTTAACCGTTTTAGTATATAATTTTGTAGATATGTTATCACACGCCAAAACTGAAATGGAAGTACTTAAAGAACTTGCTTCCAACGATAAAGGCTATAGATCACTTACAAAAAGCTGGTTTCAAAACTCTCCACTTCTAGAAATTATTCAACAAGCAAAAGAGTTAAATTTTAAACTGATTATCACTACAGATCATGGAACAATAAATGTAAAAAACCCTTCTAAAGTTATCGGAAATAAAGACACAAGTCTTAATTTACGCTACAAAACAGGGCGTAGTTTATCTTATGAAGAAAAAGACGTTTTGGCTGTCAAAGATCCGAAATCAATCCACTTGCCTTCAGCAGCAATGAATAGTACTTTTATTTTCGCAAAGGATAACCTCTTTTTTGCCTATCCAAACAATTACAATTACTATGTAAATTACTTCAGAAACACCTATCAACATGGAGGAATTTCTTTAGAAGAAGTTATTATTCCTTTTGTAGTTTTAAATCCTAGATAATATGGCTATAGAACTACATTTTAAGCTTGATAAACTATCAGAAACCGCAAAAACTGTTGTGAAAAATGCCCACTCCAAGACCCTATTATTTTATGGTGAAATGGGTGCAGGAAAAACGACACTCATTAGTGCTATTGTGTCGGAATTAGGAGGTGAGGACAAGACTTCTAGTCCAACGTTTTCTATAGTGAATGAGTACAAGGTTGCCGATGGTATTGTTTATCATTTTGATTTTTACAGATTAAAAAATCAATACGAAGCCATGGATATGGGTATTGAAGATTACTTTTATTCAGGTGCTTGGAACCTTATTGAGTGGCCAGAAAAAATCATAGATTTACTTCCCGAAAATGTAACAATTATAGAATTATCCATGTTAGACAATAATACTAGAGTTCTCAAAGTATCAGAAAAATAGCATTCTAATGAATGGTCAAGAAAATAATTGTAAATTAGAGTTTTATATTTAAGACTATGCATAAACCAACGTCTCCTTTTACTCGAGAACAACTGCTACCAAAAGAAGAAACTTTAGAAATCACTAAAGAAAAAGGGGCCTTATTTATTGGGATTCCAAAAGAAACCTCGTTTCAAGAAAAAAGAGTTTGCCTCACTCCAGATGCCGTATCTGCTTTAACTAGTAATGGACACCGAGTGATGATAGAATCTGGTGCTGGTGATAATGCGTGTTTTGAAGATCATGAATATAGCGAATCTGGTGCTGAAATATCGAACGATAAAGCCAAAGTATTCGCTTGTCCTATTATTCTTAAAGTTGAACCGCCAACTCTAGAAGAAATTGAACTTATAAATCCAAAAACGCTTCTAATTTCTGCACTACAACTAAAAATGCAGCATAAAGACTATTTTAAAAAACTAGCTGAGAAACAGGTCACAGCACTAGGGTTTGAGTTTATTAAAGACCAGGATGGTGTGTTTACTGCAGTCCGTCAATTGAGTGAAATTGCGGGTTCTGCTTCTATCTTAATTGCTTCGGAAATTATGTCGATAACAAATGAAGGCAATGGACTAATGTTTGGAAATATTAGTGGCGTTCCTCCAACTGAAGTCGTAATTATTGGTGCTGGGACTGTAGGAGAATTCGCTGCACGCTCTGCAATTGGTCTAGGGGCTAATGTGCGCGTTTTTGACAACTCTATCACAAAACTTCGTGCACTACAAGCAAATATTGGACGTACCGTCTACACCTCTACTATGCAGCCTAAAAACTTACAAAAGGCATTGATGCGTTGCGATGTTGCTATTGGAGCTGCTAAAGGAAACAACAGAGCGCCAATTCTTGTTAGTGAAGCCTTGGTGGAACAAATGAAGTCTGGAGCAGTAATAATTGACGTTAGTATTGATATGGGGGGCTGTTTTGAAACCAGTGAAATCACTTCTCATGACAATCCAACCTTTGAAAAACATGATGTGATTCATTATTGTGTTCCAAATATACCTGCAAGATACGCACGAACGTCCTCAGTGTCAATAAGTAATATATTTACGCCCTATCTTTTGAAAATTTCTGAGGATGGTGGGATAGAAAATTCACTAAGATTTGATAAAGGATTAAAAAATGGATTGTACTTTTACCACGGCATTTTAACGAATAAATCTGTAGCCGAATGGTTCGATTTAGACTATAGTGATGCTAATCTGTTAATCTTTTAATCGTAACAAATGAAACTTGTTTACCGTTTTGGCTTTTTCTTTGGAGGTTTTTCCATTGGATTAGTGTTTTTAATGTTTTTTTTAAGTGGAAAAAAAACGAGCTGTGCTTATGGCCCTGATGCTAGAGTGCTTAAAAATATTCAAATTAAAAGAATACAATATTCAGAATCGGTTCAGCAACAACTCAATTCTAATACAATAGACACACTAACCTTGATGTCGGTTTTTAAAGGTGCAGATATTAATTTTGGTAAAAGTGACACCAAATCAGTACCCTGTAAAACCTATCGTGTTGTTGGAGATGACTACGAAATGGATGTTGAAAATTGTGAACGTATCGCAACAATCAAAACAGTCATTAAGCGCTAGACGTTTCGTCTTCTTTTTTCTTTTTTAATAAGTGCGAGTTCTCGACTCGTTTGCCCCGCAACAGATGTGTTTTCTTCGGCTCTTCTAATTAGATACGGCATAACGTCTTTTACGGGACCAAAGGGCAGGTATTTTGCAACGTTATAGCCTTGATTCGCAAGATTGAAACTAATATGATCACTCATGCCATATAATTGACCAAACCAAACCCGAGAATCCGAATTAGAAATATTTGATGCCTCCATTAACTTGATAGCTAAGTGGGTACTTTCCTCGTTATGAGTCCCAATAAAAACATGAATGGATTTTAGATTTGAAAATATATACGTTACAGTCGCGTCAAAAAGAGCATCTGTAAGCGCCTTAGTTTCACAAATAGGAGATTTGTATCCTAAATCCTTAGCGCGTTGACGCTCTTTTTCCATATATGCACCACGAACAACTTTAAATCCGAGTTTAAAATTATGTGTCTTGGCTTTAGCATGGATTTTTTTAAGATAGTCAAGACGGTCCCAACGATAGGTTTGTAAAGTACTGTACACGATTAAATCATCAGAATTATGAGTTTGCATCAGCTCTAAAATCAAATCATCTACAGCATCTTGAATCCAACTTTCCTCAGCATCGATAAGAATTTTTACATTGTTTAATTTCCCTAAGCTACACACTTTTTCAAAACGTGTTTTGATGCGGTCCCATTCCGCATTTTCATCAGAGGATAATTTTTTACGTTCACTTACTTTCTGATATAAATCAAACCGTCCAAAAGCACTGGGTTTAAACACTGCAATAGGTAAAGCGGCTTTATCTTTTGAAAATTCGATAAGCTTTAAAATAGTCTCAAGTGCAGAATCAAATTTATGTTCTTCACCCTTTCCTTCAACTGAATAATCTAAAACACTATAGACTTTACTGGCATACATTTTATCAATAGTTGGTACACAATCTTCTTCATTTACACCGCCACAAAAATGATCAAATACTGTTGATCGAATTAGGCCTTCAACAGGCAAATGTGCTTTAAGTGCAAAATTAGTGGCGGCTGTACCAATACGAACAAGGGGCTCTATTGAAATCATTTTGAACAAAAAATAGGCACGTTCCAAGTCTGAATCTGACTTCAGGTGAAAAGCAATCTCTGTATTATTAAAATCAACGCTCATAAAAGTTCGTTTTAGTTTCCAACAAATATATTTAATAGTAGTTATATTATTTATAAATTTCTACTTAATTTCACGTTTTGAAATTTTCACCAATTAGTTCATGAAATCAATACAGTCTACATCCTATTCAATTCATTTTAATGATAAATGTTACAGCGAATTAAACGCTTATTTAAAAACCTCTAATTTCTCTAAGGTTTTTATAATAGTTGACAGTAATACGCATACGCATTGTTTGCCAAAATTTTTATCAAACATTACATATGATATAGCTTTTGAAATCATTGAAATGGAAGCCGGTGAGATTAATAAAACACTGGAAACATGTACACAAATTTGGCATAGTTTATCGGATTTAGATGGTGATCGAAAATCATTAATCATAAATCTAGGTGGTGGTGTTGTTACAGACTTAGGTGGGTTTGTAGCCTCTACCTTTAAGCGTGGAATTCATTTTGTAAATGTACCAACCTCTCTCCTATCTATGGTTGATGCATCTGTTGGGGGAAAAACTGGTGTGGATTTAGGAACTATTAAAAATCAAATTGGTGTCATTAATTTTAGTGATATGGTTCTTGTAGATTCGTCCTTTCTAGATACACTTCCAGCTGAAGAAATGCGTTCTGGATTGGCAGAAATGTTGAAGCATGGATTAATTAAAGATGCAAATTACTGGAATCGTTTATGCAATTTAAAAGCTTTAGATATTTCTGAATTAGAAGGTCTAATTCATGAATCTATTACTATAAAAAATGAAGTTGTCAAGCGAGACCCTACCGAACAAGGTGAACGTAAGCAATTAAATTTTGGACACACTTTAGGACATGCTATTGAATCCTATTGTTTGGATAATGAAAATCTTCAAACTCTTTTACATGGTGAGGCCATTGCAGCAGGCATGATAATGGAAGGCTATTTATCTACCAAAACTTGTGGATTATCTGAAGACGCACTTTCCGAAATAAAAAATACATTTAAAACCATTTACGGATCTGTAGTGTTTTCCGAAAATGACAAAAGCTCAATAGTTGAGCTTTTGAAGTATGATAAAAAGAATTCTCATGGGCAAATTAAATATGCACTACTGGAATCTATTGGATCATGTAAGGTTGATGTAATCGTTGCTGAAAACTTAATTGATGAAGCTTTTGAGTATTATGCTTCATAATCAAATTTAAGGGTTCATATCATTAAAAATAGAATGCATCAAACGTTTTTTGTCATTGATACTTTCTTCTAAAGAAATCATTGTTTCCGTTCTGTAAACACCTTCTATTTCATCAAGCTTAAAGATTATTTCTTTAGCATGTGTTGTGCTTTTTGCGCGAATCTTACAAAATATATTAAATTTACCTGTTGTAATATGTGCAACCGTTACATGAGGAATTTCATAAATACGTTCTAAAACAAACTTTGTTTGAGATGTGTTCTGTAAAAAAACACCAACATAGGCAATAAAAGAATAACCTAATTTTTGATAATCTAAAGTCAAAGAGGACCCTCTAATTATTTTAGCATCTTCCATTTTTTTAACTCTGACGTGTACCGTACCAGCAGATATTAATAATCGTTTTGCGATGTCTGTGAATGGAACTCTTGTATTGTCAATCAACATATCTAATATCTGATGATCAATTTCGTCTAGTTTTACTTTAGCCACTTTTTTTGATTTAAATTAATAATAAATAACATATTTACAAATTTAGTGTTTTAAATACAAAAAATTGACCCTTATGTTAAGTTATTGTTAACTAAAAGTGATATCTCCTTTAAGTTTAATAATATGAAAACGATTTCGTGACCTTTTGATAACACATTATAGTCAGGATGCGATACAGGATTAAAATTAGCATCTATTTCTAAATGGCCATAGTTTTCTTTTAAATCTCCAATAAATACAATTTTAGGGCTAAATTCAATTACTCCAGACTCTAGCACTTCTGTATATTGTATGCCCAAATCGCTAATCCGTTTTGGCTCTGATGAATTGAGCACTGCATTTCTAACCAAAACATCATAAAACAATTTTTCGTTTTCAGGAATTTCAAAATAGGAATTGTGGTGCTTACCCGAAACTTCATTTGTAGCCACATAATCAAGGACACTTATTAATGCTAGTGCCATGTATTTTCGAGTTTCTTCTCTATTATAGTCATTTGGAAAATGACCAGCCTCGAACAATACCGTTGGTGTATTTAGACACTGAAAATAATCCCCTACACAATTGTTATTAAAACCATCATCATACCGCCCAATTTGATTAGGTAAGTAAGGTTGAAGAGTTCTGTTCATAACATCTATGAGTTCCATCGCTTTCTGTCGCGTGTTTGTTTTGGACCTCTCTTCATTTTGAGAAGGCGATAAAAAACTAAGGACTGCAGAATTATTTGTGTTTCCAGCGCTAAAAATCGTGCGTTGTCCATGCAGATTAAAACAAAAATCTGGCTTGAAGTCATTGTAGACAGTTCTTAAAATTTTACTTTCAGACTGACTTTGATTTATTGCATCTCTGTTTAAATCAATATGGTTGGCGTTGAAGCGTGTGTAAGCTTCTGCCCCATCGGGGTTAAGAATTGGAATTATAAACAAGGTGCACGCGTCTAAAAGCACTTCACAATCTGGAGACTCAAAATAATTGAATAGATCAAATAACGATTTTGTAGTTGTACTTTCATTTCCGTGCATTTGTGACCATATCAGAATACGTTTAGGTCCTGAACCCACTTTTAGTCCATGTATGGAACGACCAGCTTCTGAGGTTCCTAGAATAGATTTAGTAAATTTCTGAGACAAGGAATTTAGTAACGGTTCAATATGGGTGTTTGTAACATATCTAAGCTTTAAAGCTGTTGCCTTTATTGAATTATATTGAGATAAAAAATGTGGTGTATTTAACATGATTATTTTTAATATTACAAATGTAAACATTCTAACATTTACAATTGTAAACAGTTAAAATGCCAATAAATTCACAAAAGTATACAAATATTCACATAAAACATCTGTAAACTGTAAACACAAAACACACATCAATAATAGTTAATAATAAATCCCAATAATTCAGTAGTTTAATAGCTTTATTTAAAGTTATAATTCACATATTATTATTAAGATTTCAATTACTATTTGTATATAAGACCACAATATGTTACATTTGTAAACCTTTTCCTAACTCTACATATGTAAACAATGATAAACACTACAGAATTCAATACTCGCCTCAAAAAAATTCTTGATTACTATAGTTTATCTGCCTCAGCTTTTGCAGAAACGATCACAGTTCAACGTTCTAGCATTTCTCACATCTTAAGTGGCCGAAACAAACCTAGCCTTGAGTTTATTACTAAAGTGCTTAAAGCCTTTCCTGAAATTGATCTTATATGGCTTTTAAGCGGAGTTGGCGAATTTCTTAGCACCACCACTACTCCACCTCAAATAGAGGTTCCCAAAACCACTCCATTAAATCCAATTTCTGCAAGTCCAAAGGAGACTGCTTTAATTGAACGCATAGTGATTTTTTATAGAAATGGTAGTTGTAAAAATTACGAAATGAATACTTCCAAATAATTTAAAATTTCTACATCTCTTTTGTATGTTTGTATTATGAAATATTTAATAGTATGTAGTGTTGCGTTGTTCTTCAGTAGTTGTTATCAAATTGAACGCAATTGTATCGATTTTAAAACAGGAACTTTTGAGAGCTCAATCACTATCGATGGAGTTGAATATAAATCGACATTCTCGAGAACATCTGATCTTCAAGTAGAAGAATTTAATGGCGTAATTGATTCCACAAATGTGCGCTGGATCAATGATTGTGAGATGGTTTTTAAAACGATTCGACCAAAAAATCGGGCCGAAAAAAAGGATGTTCACCTCAAAATATTAACGACTACAAAAGATAGCTACAAATTTGAATACGGTTATGTAGGAGATACAAATAAACAAAAAGGAGACGCTAAACGAATATATTAAAACAAGGTCGTTTGTCCTTCGTTATCCGTTTCATTATTTGGCTGTGGAGTTTCGGGTTTAATGATATCTTTTTTCTCCGAAATAGTCTGATCAATGTTTGAATCCTCTTTAGCTTCTGTAGGTTCTAATGTTGAGTTAGTTTCTTCTTTAGTTACAACTTCTTCATCAACCACTTGCATGTCATCTGCTGGCGTTTCTTTAGGCTCGTCATAAGGCAACGCCTCCATCAAATCAATTTGATTGACTTTCAGTTTTGTTAATTGATTTCCTAAAGCTGATACACCTTTAACACTTATAAACTGCTCAAAATCTACAATTTGATCTTCACGACGGTCCTTTCCTCTGTCTTTAGCAAACGACACCTTAGCCACAGGGCGCCAATCTGTAGATACAATTTCAAGGGTGCTTGAAGCATGTTCAGAAATAAAAACATCTTCTCTATTTTCGTTTTCAATTAAAAACCGCTTAACATAATATTTTTCTTTCGCGCCATCAAAATATATAGCGGATATTGGTTTGTTTGGAATCCATTTTTCCAATACAATCATATCTTCATCAAAATGCGCAGTAATTTCAGGAATAATTGTTTTGACAATTCCAGATTGTGTCACAACTAATATACGGTCTTCTCCTCTAAATTCTCCCACTAAATCTCCACGACCGTCAACATTTAAACGCTGAATAGTATCATCGAACCAAATTTTTCTTGGTTTCAATGTACTGACGCCTTTCTCTTTGAGTTCAACGCGCTTAATGGCGTGTTTGGTGACTAAATTTCCTTTAGAAACCCGTCCTTTTATAATGATATCGGCAAAATCGATATCCCACTTTAACTTTTTAACACTGCCTACTTGACGTAATATAATCGATACCACTTCGCCTTCTCCATTTGGATTGGCAGAAAAATACAATACATTAGAATTTGCCTTTCCATTGGTTAAGTCATATTCTCGATCTCGAGTGACCCCTGTTACTGCAAAACGTTTAATGTATGATGGACCACCTTTACCATCTTTATAAATCATATTATAAATGGTGCGTTTGTCTTTTTTCTTAAATACAGCCACATGAATAATGCCTTTTCCAATAAAGGTTTTGCCATCCACTTTAGTAATCATCAATTTTCCATCTTGAGTAAATACGATAATATCATCAATATCACTACAATCGCAAACGTACTCATCACGTTTTAAGCCTGTACCAACAAAGCCTTCTTCTCTGTTAACATACAGTTTGGTGTTTCTTATGATAACTTTAGTAGCATCAACATCTCCAAACGTTTTAATTTCTGTTTTACGTTCTTTTCCTTCGCCATATTCTGACTTTAAACGTTTAAAGTAATCAATAGCATAAGTAATTAGGTTTGCTAAAAATCCTTTTGTTTCTGCAATTTGATCTTCAAGAGCGTCAATCTTTTGCTGTGCTTTATCGATATCAAATTTAGAAATTCTCTTAATTCGAATTTCTGTTAGTCTTGTAATATCCTCTTCGGTAATGGCGCGTTTAAGATGTTTGATGTGTGGTTGAAGTCCTTTGTCAATAGCGCTAATAACACCTGGCCAAGTTTCCTCCTCTTCAATATCGCGGTAAATTCTATTTTGTATAAAGATGCGTTCTAAGGAAGCAAAATGCCATTGCTCTTCAAACTCCCCTAATTTAATTTCTAATTCTTGTTTTAATAAGTCAACGGTATGATCTGTCGAGCGTTTCAACATTTCGGTTACCCCTATAAATAAAGGTTTATTGTCTTCAATCACACAACCTAATGGTGAAATAGAGGTTTCACAGGATGTAAATGCAAATAAAGCGTCTATCGTTTTATCAGGCGAAATTCCGGCTGGTAAGTGGACTAATATTTCAACTTCAGCAGCAGTATTGTCTTCAATTTTTTTGATTCTAATTTTACTTTTCTCATTTGCTTTAAGAATAGAATCAATCAACGAAGAAGTTGTAGTTCCAAAAGGAACTTCTGTAATAACGAGTGTATTTTTGTTAAGCTGAGAAATTTTAGCTCTACAGCGTACTCTACCCCCTCGTAATCCATCATTATAGTTGCTAAAATCTGCGACGCCACCTGTTGCAAAATCAGGAAAGATAGTAAATCGTTTTCCTTGAAGATGTTTTATAGACCCTTCAATAAGCTCGATAAAATTGTGAGGCAATACTTTGGTTGAAAGTCCAACAGCAATTCCTTCTGCGCCTTGTGCTAGTAATAACGGAAACATCACAGGAAGGTTAATCGGTTCTTTACGACGCCCATCGTAAGAAGCTTGCCATTCTGTAATTTTTGGATTAAAAACAACGTCTAAAGCAAACTTAGATAAACGAGCTTCAATATATCTTGAGGCTGCAGCTCTATCTCCTGTTAGAACGTTTCCCCAGTTACCTTGAGCATCAATCAGTAAATCTTTCTGACCAATTTGAACCATCGCATCTGCAATACTTGCATCGCCATGAGGGTGGTACTGCATGGTGTGTCCAACAATGTTAGCTACCTTATTATAACGCCCATCATCCAAATCTTTCATCGAATGTAAAATTCGACGCTGAACAGGTTTAAAGCCATCCTCAATGGCAGGAACTGCACGTTCTAAAATAACATACGAAGCGTAATCTAAAAACCAATCTTTAAACATTCCCGTAACTCGGGTAATGGTTTCTTGATTGTCTATATTGTCATTAACTATATCATCGTTTTCTTCTATCATACTACTTCTTCTTCGATAATATCAAGTTCAACTTTTAGATTTTCAATAATAAATTTTTGACGATCTGGCGTGTTTTTTCCCATATAAAACTGAAGTAAGTTTTCAATAGTTGTATCGGAATCTAACATCACAGGATCGAGTCTAATATCTTCACCAATGAAATATTTAAATTCATTTGGAGAGATTTCACCTAATCCCTTAAATCGCGTAATTTCAGGTTTTGGTTTTAATTTTAAAACGGCATCTCTACGTTCTTGTTCAGAATAACAATAGATGGTTTCTTTTTTATTTCGAACTCTAAACAGAGGCGTTTGCAAAATATATAAATGACCTTCCTTAATAATCTCTGGAAAGAATTGAAGGAAAAACGTAATCAATAGTAATCGGATGTGCATGCCATCGACATCGGCATCCGTAGCGATAACAATGTTATTGTAACGTAAATCTTCAATAGACTCTTCTATGTTTAAAGCTGCTTGTAACAGGTTAAATTCTTCGTTTTCGTATACAATTTTTTTTGTTAGTCCATAACAGTTTAAAGGCTTTCCTTTCAAACTAAAAACAGCTTGTGTATTAACATCTCTTGATTTGGTAATACTACCAGATGCAGAATCACCCTCTGTAATAAACAGCGTCGATTCTAGGCTTCGTCCGTTTTTGATATCACCAAAATGCACACGACAATCTCTTAGTTTCTTGTTGTGTAGACTTGATTTCTTAGCACGATCTTTAGCAATTTTACGAATACCTGATAATTCTTTACGTTCGCGTTCAGCTTGTAAAATTTTGCGCTGAATAGCTTCTGCGGTATCTGGGTTTTTGTGTAAAAAATTATCGAGCTGTGTTTTTAAAAACTCATTTATAAAGGTTCGAACGGTTGGAAGATCGCCTCCCATATCTGTCGAGCCTAATTTTGTTTTTGTTTGACTTTCAAAAACAGGTTCCATGACCTTTATGGCAATGGCAGATATAATAGATTTTCGAATATCCGATGCTTCATAGTTTTTGCCGTAAAACTCCCGAATTGTTTTCACTAAGGCTTCTCTAAAAGCGGCTAAATGCGTCCCTCCCTGTGTGGTATTTTGACCATTTACAAAGGAGTGGTACTCTTCACTATATTGTGTTTTACTGTGAGTAATAGCAACTTCAATGTCTTCGGACTTCAAGTGAATAATCGGGTACGTCATATCAGAAGCATTGGTATTGTCTTCTAATAAATCTTTTAATCCATTTTCACTAAAAAACTTTTCCCCGTTAAATAATATGGTCAATCCTGGGTTCAGATACACGTAGTTTTTAAGCATACGCGCCACATATTCATTTCGGTATTTATAATTTTTGAATATAATTTCATCGGGCACAAAAGAAACTTTAGTTCCTTTGCGTCGTGTAGTATCATCTAATAAATCCTGATGATTTAGAACCCCTGATGAAAATTCTGCAGACGCCGATTTTCCATCTCTAGTAGATTCTACTCTAAAAAATGAAGATAAAGCATTCACTGCTTTGGTACCAACGCCGTTAAGTCCAACCGATTTTTTAAAGGCTCGAGAATCGTATTTACCGCCGGTATTCATTTTAGATACTACATCGACAACTTTTCCTAAAGGAATGCCTCGTCCATAATCGCGAACAATAACTTTAGGACCTTGGATCGATATTTCGATGGTCTTTCCTGCACCCATTACAAACTCATCAATAGAGTTATCTAAAACTTCTTTTAATAAAATATAGATACCATCATCGGCAGAAGACCCGTCGCCAAGTTTCCCAATATACATTCCAGGACGCATGCGAATATGCTCCTTCCAATCGAGGGATCTAATATTATCTTCTGTATAATCAGTTTTTTGAGTCATAAGGTCTTTCGTGACAGGACGCTAATATAGAACATCAGCACAAAAAATAAAACCTTTAAAACACAAATTAATTAACAAAAAAAAACCAGTGTTGTTGAGAACATTGGCTTTCAATTTATTAGTGGTCTATTTTTCTATACATTAAATAGGAAGTGCATGACATCACCATCCTTTACGGTATAGTTTTTACCTTCAACACGCATTTTTCCAGCTTCTTTAACTTTTGCTTCAGATCCAAAACTTTCAAAATCTTCATAAGCAATAACTTCTGCACGAATAAATCCTTTTTCAAAATCGGTGTGAATCACGCCCGCTGCTTGTGGTGCAGAGCTTCCTATATTGATTGTCCATGCACGCACTTCTTTAACGCCAGCCGTGAAATACGTTTGAAGCGTCAACAACTTATAGGCAGAACGAATCAATTTTGCAGAACCTGGCTCATCTAGTCCAATATCTTGAAGGAAAAGCTGACGTTCTTCATAATCATCTAATTCATTAATATCGGCTTCTGTTCCTACTGCGAGCACCAATACTTCTGCATTTTCATTGGCTACGTTTGCTTTTACTAGATCGACATACGCATTGCCTGAAACCGCAGATGCTTCATCAACATTACACACATACAATACAGGCTTGTCTGTTATAAATTGTAATGGTTTTACGAATTCCAAATAATCATCTTCAGAAAACTCTAAAGCACGAATAGAGGTCCCAGATTCGAGACCATCTTTAATTTTAATTAGGATCACTTCCTCTTTTTGAGCGTCCTTATTACCTGTTCTAGAAGCACGCTTTACTTTTTCTAATTTTTTTTCTGTGGTCTCAAGGTCTTTTAACTGAAGCTCCATATCTATAGTTTCTTTATCTCTAATAGGATCTACATTACCATCAACATGAATAATATTATTATCATCAAAACAACGCAGTACATGAAGAATTGCATCTGTCTCCCGGATATTTCCAAGAAATTGATTCCCTAAACCTTCGCCTTTACTCGCCCCTTTTACAAGCCCAGCAATATCTACAATTTCAACAGTTGCAGGAACTACTTTTTCTGGATTTACAAGGTCTTCTAACTTTGATAAACGGGGGTCAGGAACGTTAACTACACCTATATTAGGTTCAATTGTACAAAATGGAAAATTTGCACTTTGTGCTTTCGCATTTGACAAACAATTAAAAAGGGTCGATTTTCCAACGTTTGGCAATCCAACAATACCTGCTTTCATATCTTAAAATTTGAATGCAAATGTAATTATTTTAATCAACAATTTACAACACCTAATCATTTACTTAAAAACTGTGATTCTTTTAAAATTCTTTGTGCTTTTTTTAGAGGCAGAATACGTGTAAACATGATTTTTTGTGTTAAAACGCAAAAATCATCGTTTCATTATTTTGTCTTTTATAAAATCTAATTATTTAAACAAATAAAATTATGTTTTAAATTTAATAAAAAAACA
>JAQXCA010000009.1 GCA_029252105.1 Flavobacteriaceae bacterium
GCTCTAACCAACTGAGCTAAGGAGGAGTGTTTTCGCTATTGCGAGCGCAAATATATAGTATTTTTTATTCTATCCAAATAGAATTTTAATAATATTTAACCAAATATCGCTTTAAAAACGTCATTCCCATTGGCAAACAACACCAAGGCTATCAAAATAAAGAATCCTGCCGTTTGTGCATACTCCATAAACTTATCGCTTGGCTTACGCCCTGACACCATTTCGTAGAGTAAAAACATCACGTGTCCACCGTCTAAAGCAGGAATTGGCAAAAGGTTTAATACGCCTAGCATAATCGATAAAAAGGCCGTAATACCCCAAAACGACTGCCAGCTCCACGTATCTGGAAAAATATCAAATATCGCTTTAAACCCGCCAACCCCTTTGTAAGCCCCTGTACTTGGGGAGAAAATAAGTTTCAGTTGCATCCAATACGAGGATATTTGAGATGTAAAACGCTCTAAACCAACGCCCACACTCTCACGAAATCCGTACTCTTTTTTTATGATTTTAAAAAATCCCGCATTTGAATAGTCTTGCTTTGAGCTTATTAATATGATTCCTAATGTGCCTTCGTTACTAACCTGTAACTCTCTAGTTATTAAAGCGCCATTTCTTTCAAAGGTAAAAGCTGCGGATTGTCCTTTAAACTTTTCTAGTAAGGGGCTTATTTCATCCATAAAGCGAGCTGGTTTTTGATTTATAGATGTCATAATGTCACCTGCTTGTAAATCGATCGCAGCGTTAATTGAGTTTTCTTGAAGGTTGGATATTATAAATGGTTGACGAAGATCGATAAGCCCTTTGGGTTTGCTTGCAGTCAGCTGCCCCAAAAAGTCGATTGGAAATTCTATAATTTTTGTAGTACCATCGCGATCTATAGTCATCGTTTTGGCTTCTATAATATAGCGCTTGATATCGGAAGTATTTACGATTTTATAATCGTTAATTGCAATAACTTTGTCACCATTTTGAAGTCCAATTTCCTTTAATACTGAGCTTTTAATCTCGTAACCTCCTTCTACGCTACTAGCGTCAACATCTATGACCCCATAAGAAAACGCCATGAAGATATAAATCACGGCTGCTAAAATAAAATTCACCGTCACACCACCCAACATAATAATCAACCGTTGCCAAGACGGCTTCGAACGAAACTCCCAAGGTTGTGGCTCTTGTGCCATCTGCTCTTTGTCCATGCTCTCATCGATCATCCCAGAAATTTTAACATAGCCGCCCAAAGGTAACCATCCAATACCGTAAACAGTATCGCCAATTTTCTTTTTGAATAAAGAGTATTTAACATCAAAAAAGAGGTAAAACTTTTCGACGCGTGTTTTAAATAATTTAGCCGGAATAAAATGGCCTAATTCATGCAGGACTATCAATAGTGACAGACTCAATAAAAACTGTGATATTTTGATAACAAATTCCATGTAGTATGTGTAGGATTAAGTGAACAAATGTAAAGTTTTCAGTTTAGAAACAAAAACTTTATTAAAGGACTTAATTTTTAGGGAGATATATTAAAAGTTCTCTGTTCTGTATCGTACTTTTGTATCCATAATTATAATGTATGAATTCTTTTTTTAAAACCTATAAACTATTCATTACCACGCTTTTTGTGCTGTCTTGTATTATAATCACACTATTTTACAACATCCTAAAGCCTGTAAAAATATTGCCAGTCTATCAACCCGCACAAGTCAATTATGAATTGGTAGATAGCACCATTCAACACCAAAAAAAATACCATCATATTGCGGATTTTAGCTTGATTAATCAAAATGGAGATACCATTACGCAAGCTTTTTATAAAGACAAAATTTATGTGGCGGATTTTTTCTTTACAACCTGTCAGACCATCTGTCCCATCATGACTGGCCACATGCATGACCTCCAAAAACAAACCATAACCGATCCAGATATTTTATTGTTGTCTCACTCTGTTATTCCTGAAATTGATACGGTTGCACAGCTAAAACGCTATGCCAAAAAAAAGTTGGTCAATGCGTCTAAATGGAATTTAGTCACCGGCGATAAAAAACAAATTTATGAGTTGGCGCGCAAATCCTACCTAGCAGTTAAGGAGGATGGCGACGGCGGCCCTTACGATATGATCCATACCGAAAACTTTATGCTGATCGATAAAAAGCGACAAATTCGCGGGTTTTACGATGGAACCGATGCCGAAGAAATTGAACGCCTTCTAGAAGATATAAAAATTTTGAAAGCATCGTATAAAAACTAATCTTTTTAGTATTTTTGCTTCTTTAAAATGAATCTAAATAAGCATGCGCTTGACTATTGCAGATCTTAAAAAAGGCGAAAAAGGGGTTATTACTGATAGCTCTTCCGAAGACATTCCTCTAAAATTATTAGAAATGGGATGCCTTCCAGGCAATGAAGTGCACTTGCTTCAGCTGGCGCCCTTTTCGGATCCAATGTATCTGAATGTAAACGATAGTTTTTTGGCCATAAGAAAAGAAACCGCTTCCCTGATTGTAATCGAAAAAATAGATGAGTAAACAGCTAAACGTTGCGCTAATTGGGAATCCAAATACCGGAAAAACGTCGGTGTTTAATGCCTTAACAGGACTCAATCAAAAGGTAGGGAATTACCCCGGTATTACGGTTGACAAAAAACAAGGGATTTGCAAATTATCACGCGGCGTTAAAGCGCATATTTTAGACCTTCCAGGGACTTACAGCTTGAACGCTTCCTCACTAGACGAAAATGTGGTGATTGAGTTGTTGCTCAATAAAAACGATAAAGACTACCCCGATGTTGCTATAATTGTGAGTGATGTCGAAAACTTAAAGCGAAATTTGTTGTTATTTACGCAGATTAAAGACCTCAAAATCCCCACTATTTTGGTGATCAACATGAGTGATTTGATGACACGTAAAGGCATTTCACTAGATATTGAACTCTTAGAAGCAAAGTTTCACACTAAAATTGCGCTTGTAAGCACGCGTAAAAACAGCGGTATCACGGAGCTTAAACAGCTCATTGAAAGTTATAAAACCATTTCTACAGAGCCTTGTTTAGACACTACATCCATAGACACCGATTATTTTCAGAGTTTAGAAAAAGCCTTTCCAAATCAGGATGTTTATAAATTATGGCTCGTTATTACGCAAGATGCAAATTTTGGAAAAATTACCCGTCAAGAACTTGATGTTTCAAAATTTAAAACAAAATCAAATCAGGAATTAAAGCGATTACAGCAAAAAGAAGCCATTAAACGCTATCAGTTTATTAACGCAATTTTAAAGGAAGGACAAATTATTGACCGCTCTAAAGCAACCGGTTTACGAAGTAAATTGGACCGTTTACTGATTCATAAAGTTTGGGGATACGTGATCTTTTTCTTTATTTTATTAAGCATTTTTCAAGCGATCTATGACTGGGCAACGGTTCCTATGGACCTGATCGATACCACCTTTGCAAGTTTGGCAGAATGGGTCAAAAATACCTTTCCGGGCGGCGGTAAAGTAACCGATTTAGTAGCGGAGGGCATTGTGTCCGGGATTGGTGGTATTGTCATTTTTATTCCTCAAATTGCCTTTTTGTTTTTATTTATTTCGATTTTAGAAGAAAGTGGCTACATGAGTCGCGTTGTCTTTTTAATGGATCGCGTCATGCGACGTTTTGGATTGAGTGGGAAAAGTTTAGTACCACTAATCTCTGGAACCGCTTGTGCTATTCCCGCCGTGATGGCCACCCGAAATATTGAAAACTGGAAAGAACGTCTCATTACAATTTTAGTTGTTCCTTTTACCACGTGTTCGGCACGTTTACCTGTTTATCTTATCATCATTGCGTTAGTCATCCCTGATGGGTCTATTATTGGACTTAGCTTTCAAGCACTGACCTTAATGGCATTGTACTTGCTCGGGTTTGGAATGGCGATCTTTTCGGCTTACATCCTAGACCGAATTTTAAAAACAAAACACAAAACCTTTTTTGTGGTAGAGATGCCCAATTATAAATTACCTCTACTCAAAAATGTGATTATTACGGTCATTGAAAAAACAAAAACCTTTGTTTTTGAAGCCGGAAAAATCATTTTAGCCATTTCTATTATTTTGTGGGTATTGGCCTCTTATGGTCCTGGAGATAAATTTAACAATGCTGAATCTTATATACAAACCGCTACAAGCCAAACGTCTAATGAGCGTAACGATCAAATCGCAGCGTTTAAGTTAGAACACTCATATATTGGGATTGTTGGAAAAACCATTGAACCGCTAATCAAACCCCTAGGATATGATTGGAAAGTGGGAATTGGACTGGTCGCCTCATTTGCAGCGCGTGAAGTGTTTGTGGGAACTTTAGCCACCATTTACAGTGTAGGAAGTGCCAGTGAAGGTGAAAACATAGATACTATCAAAACCAAAATGGCGAACGAAACCTATGCAGATGGCAGCAAAGTCTTTACGCTTGCTTCTGGAATTTCGTTACTGTTGTTCTATGCTTTTGCCATGCAATGTATGAGTACATTAGCGATTGTAAAACGAGAAACAAAGAGTTGGAAATGGCCCATTCTTCAGCTTATCGGAATGACCGCTATTGCGTATATTTGTGCTTTAATTGCCTTTCAATTTTTAAAATAATTAGTGATGAACGATTTTTTTCAAACACTCATAATAGCTTCGGTTCTGGTTTTGGCGCTACTGTATGTGTTCAGAAAACAGCTTCGAAAGTCTGGAAAAAAGAAAGATAATTGTGGAGATGGCGATTGTGGATGCTAACCTAGGGCAACGTCTAAAGTCATCATCACTATAAACCCACCAATAAACCCAAGCGTTGCTATGTCAGTGTATTTATCGCGTTGCGTTTCTGGAATCACTTCTTCGACAACTACAAAAATCATCGCGCCAGCAGCAAAGGCTAAAGCATAAGGTAAAATAGGGGTGAAAAATGTGACTGCCACGGCACCAACAACAGCTGCAATAGGCTCTACAATGGCCGATAATTGTCCATACCAAAAGCTTTTAAATTTGCTCACACCTTGACGTCTTAACGGCATAGAAACCGCCAATCCTTCAGGGAAGTTTTGAATTCCAATTCCTAGAGCTAATGCTACAGCACCACCAATAGTGGCTTCGGGAATCCCTGCAGCAACGCCGCCAAAAAGAACACCAACAGCCAATCCTTCTGGGATATTGTGAAGTGTAATTGCTAGCACCAATAAAGTGGTACGGTGCCAAGGCGATTTGACGCCTTCTTTTTCACTCTCTTTAAAATTAATATGTAGATGCGGTAATACTTTGTCAAGGCTAAATAGAAATAACGCCCCAAAACCAAATCCAACAGCCGCTGGAATGACTTTGACAAAACCTTCACCAGAACTCATCTCAATACTTGGCGCTAATAAGCTCCAAAAACTAGCAGCTACCATAACGCCGCCTGTAAACCCGAGCATTCCATCTAAAAGCCCACGGTTCATGCCTTTAAAGAAAAACACTAGCGATGCTCCTAAAGCGGTAACAATCCACGTAAATAATGAGGCATATAACGCTGCTAAAACAGGGTCTATACTACTAAGATAGGAAATGATCTGATCCATGGTTTTATATAAATTTTGTGCAAGGTACTAAAACTGTTTTTCTTTTTGAAGGTGTTCGTAGGCTTCTTGAACTTTTCTGAATTTTTCTTCAGCACCTTTTTGATGTTCTTTCCCTAAGTGTAAGACTTTATCAGGGTGGTATTTTTTAGCCATTTTTCGATAGGCTTTTTTAATTTCAGTCGGCGTGGCGTTAGGTTCAATTTCCAAAATTTTATAGGCCGTATCAGAACTCTTGTAAAACATGGCTTTGATGCTTTCAAAATCTCTGGCATTAACTCCTAAATAAGAGGCTATTAAACCAATCACATTTATTTCTGAGTCTGCAACATGCCCATCAGCCTTGGCAATGCCAAACAAGAAATGAAGAAGTTGGAGTCGAGACGCATGATCCATCATTTGACGAATTTGCAAACAGACTTGTCGCGTAGAAATGTGGGGCTGTTTCGCTATTTCTTTAAATAAACTAAAGGCCTTGTTGGCACGTTCTTTTCCATACATTTGAACAAATTGTGCGCGCACAAAATCCAATTCACGCTGGTCTTGTTTGCCATCGGCTTTGATGACAATGGACGCCAGCACCAATAAACTCACTTCAAAGTCTCCTGAACGGGTGGAGGGTTGGTTTTGTGTGTATACCGTTTCTCCTTTTGCTGAGGAATCTAATAAGCTTCCTAATGCCATTCCGATAATTGCGCCAATTGGCCCTCCAAATGACCATCCGATTGTGGCCCCTATCCATTTTGAAAATCCCATAACTATGTCTGCTAATTAAATTAAAAATCAAACCTACAAAAAAGAACAAGACGGATTGATAGCTACTTTGATTTTTAAAAAAAATTATAGTCAATTTAACATTTGTCATTCTTGAAAATGAATAAAATTGGCCTACAAATGTGTATCTTTGTGCTTTAATTAAAAATAAATATACATGTATCCAGCAGAATTAGTAAAACCCATGCGTGAGCATTTGACGCAAGTCGGTTTTGAAGAATTACATACCGCCGAAGCTGTGGACACTTCTTTAGCACAATCTGGGACTACTTTAGTAGTGGTCAACTCAGTTTGTGGTTGTGCAGCAGCCAATGCCCGTCCAGGAGCAATTATGAGTTTAGAAAATGATAAACGACCAGCTCAAACCGTTACGGTTTTTGCAGGAGTGGATAAAGAAGCTGTTGATAAAGCCAGAGCACATATGATTCCTTTTCCTCCAAGCTCGCCTTGTATGGCCTTGTTTAAAGATGGAGAATTAGTGCACATGCTTGAGCGTCATCATATTGAAGGGCGACCGGCAGAATTGATTGCAGAAAACTTAATGAATGCGTATAACGAACACTGTTAATTCCATTCAATAATTTATAAAACCAGGCATATGTCTGGTTTTTTTTTGGTTTCAACTAGCCTAAAATCTCGACTAGGTCTTCGATTTTGGTCAGTAACTGAACTTTGATGGCTGTATTTTTGAGCCCTATTTTATTGTGCTTGGAAACAAATATGATTTCAAAACCTAATTTTTCTGCTTCCAAAATACGTTGGTCCACACGTTGCACAGGTCGAATTTCTCCAGACAAGCCAACTTCACCGGCAAAACAAAAGTTTTTGGCCAGAGCCTCATCGTCGTTAGAAGATAAAATGGCTGCAACAACCGCCAAATCAATCGCGGGGTCATCTACATTAATTCCTCCTGTAATATTTAAAAATACATCTTTTGCCCCAAGTCTAAAGCCAGCGCGTTTTTCTAAAACGGCTAATAACATATTGAGTCGTTTGGCATTAAATCCGGTCGCACTACGTTGTGGAGTCCCATAAACAGCCGTACTTACCAAGGCTTGAACTTCTATTAATAATGGTCGTACCCCTTCTAGAGTAACTGCAATAGCATTTCCGGACAAAGCTTCATCCTTTTTAGAAATTAAAATTTCTGAGGGGTTTGTAACTTCTCTTAGACCAGTGCCTAGCATTTCATAAATTCCTAATTCATGGGTAGAGCCAAAACGGTTTTTATGAGCTCTTAAAATTCTAAAGACATGGTTTCTATCTCCTTCAAATTGAAGGACAGTATCCACCATATGTTCCAGTATTTTTGGCCCTGCAATAGAGCCATCTTTAGTGATGTGTCCAATTAAAATTACAGGGGTTGCAGTTTCCTTAGCAAACTTAATCAGTTCACTTGTACATTCTTTTATTTGAGAAACACTTCCTGCAGAGGCTTCAAGGTAATCACTCTGTAAGGTTTGAATTGAATCAATGATCACTACATCTGGTTGAAGGGCTTCAATTTGTTTGAATATGTGTTGTGTTTTGGTTTCTGTAAGAATATAACAGGTGTCATTCAAGGGCTGAATGCGTTCGGCTCGCAATTTAATTTGTTTTTGACTTTCTTCACCAGAAACATACAGAGTTTTGTAAGGTAATTTTAAAGATACTTGGAGCATGAGCGTACTTTTTCCTATGCCAGGCTCACCGCCCAAAAGTGTCAATGACCCAGGAACAATTCCGCCTCCTAAAACTCGGTTTAATTCTCCATCCGTCGTGTCCATTCGAACGGTTTTGGTGGTGTCAATTTCAGATATTTTTAACGGTTTTGAAATACGGTTTTGTACACTTTGATTCCCTGTTTTCCAGTCTTTTTTGTCGGGTTTCTGAATCAATTCTTCTGTGATCGTATTCCATGATTTACAAGAGGTGCATTGCCCCTGCCATTTAGCAGATTGAGCTCCACAGCTCTGACAAAAAAAAGTGGTTTTTACTTTAGCCATTAGTATCCGTATTCTTGTTTAATTTGATTTGCTCTTTCAAACATATCTTCTTTTGTGTAGCCGTCTACCCCTTCAAGTGTGTATGCAGACTTGTAAATGTTCATTGCTTTTTTTGGCTTTCCTGTTTCTTCATAATAGCGTGCCATGAAAAAGCTTCCTAAAACAGTGTATGGGTGTTGCTTACTTGCTATTTTTCCTAGATCTTGGAAATATTCAAATTGTTTATTTTTTTGAATTGCCGCCGCAATAGCTCTGATATCGTTGACCAGTATTTGTTTTTTGATGCCAAAAAAATCTTCTATTGTATCATATTTTTCAATGAGATAATCTACAGGTGATGTTTCTAACGTCAAAATATATTCCTTGTACTCCGATTTACTGATAGGTTGAAATACCAAAAATATACTTTGTAAGGCTTTTGGAATGGACTGGGCTACAAGATTATAATGATTCGCATCCTCAAAATTATCAAACGCATAAACAAGATTCTTGTTTTCTAAGTTAGAAATTTTGGTGTTAAGACTGTCAATCTGTTTCTTGTTTTGCTTAATGTCTAAAGCTGCAGTCGATAAGTAATAAAAGATATTGGAGGTGTTTTCAAGACCCAATCTTCTTATAAGATTCTCTTCCATAGTGTAAGAAAAGCTTGGGCTCAAAGCTACAAATGCATTGAAAATAGGGCGTTTATTAAATAAAAAATAGTTCATAAAATTGGCCGTTTCACCGTGCCCTACAGCCACTCGAAAATTAAGGCTTCGATAATTTTCAGACATATAAATCAGGAGTTCATTTTCTATAAAATCATAAAATTGAGCGCCTGTTTTTGAAGGCATATAATTTTCTAAAGAAATATTGCAATCTTGTTCCCTTGAACCAGTTTGATTGACTCCTACTACAATGGCTTCGGGCATGTCTTGCCAGTAAGAATAATAATCAACATTTCCAGCGACAACTTCAAAAAGGTAATCTCCGTCAAAAACTATAATTAAAGGATAGTATTTTTCGGGATTGTCTTCGTAGTTACGAGGAAGTTGAATTTTTAATTCACGAGTGGCGCCTAAAAATCCAGATTCTAACGATTCATAGATTGTTTGAGATGGGGCTAAATTCAAGCATAGCAAAGCTGCGAGGAAAAAAAACTTCATATACGATAGTTAAGTATTTGTGTTGCCAAGTTAAGAAAATAACCTAGAACGAAATATACTATTCCTCAGTTTGTTTTGGATATACTTTGTTGATACTAATTTTAAAATTACTCAACATTACGTTAGCAACGAGCTAAAGAGTCTTAAAATTTTTGAGGTGCTGTTATTAACGGCTCGTGGATGAAAAAGTAGGGGATTCCGAAGTGCCAAACGATAGGTTAAGCACAAGGTTTGAAACGTGCCAGAATTCTTAAAATTCACTAATACTTCGCCTATTTTTTATATCCATATTTGTTATAAATCGGTAAAAAGAATAGTGAAAATCCACCCAAGACAATGATCATTAGAGTTTGAGACGTCCACATAATCCATCCAAATGCAATGCTCGGATCTTCAGGAATATTGAACATAGAAAACGCTGCAAAAACAGCGAGTGGATAAGAGCCAATGCCCCCATTAGTGGCTGCAATACTGAAGCTCGCAAAAATAAAGCCGATTAAAATTGCAGAAAATGGAAGCTGACTTGTTTCTGCTAAAGAAAAAGAGGTAACATAGAACATTAGCACATACATGCCCCAAATAAAGAGTGTATGAAAAATAAAGGCCCCTTTTTTCTTCATTTTTAAAA
>JAQXCA010000016.1 GCA_029252105.1 Flavobacteriaceae bacterium
TCTGCGCGTTTGATTAAACCTTCACCACAACTATTCCCTGAGTCTCTAGTAACAGAAATAACACGCATTGTTAATGGAATTCCTGTGACAACATCTGTTGGAGGTGTAACAGAAACAGTGGCTGAATAAGAGCCTGCGTTACCACTGTCAACGTTATCATCCAAAACCTTTTCATCAGAATCAAAAGTTCCGTTATTATCCCAATCTATCCATACCGTAGCGCGTTGAGAGTAGTCATTTATTGCATTATAGTCAACAGTTAAGTCATAGGAAATGTCAACATTAATTTGTGTATTTTTTGAACATCTAAAGTCTCGAACTATAGGGGAGACATTATTAGTACTTGTAATGTTGCTTAAATTATTAAAAGATACTCTCGTGACTCCAGTACCATAGTTTCCTAAAGAATTTAAACTCGTAACCTCACAATAGGTTGGAAGTGATGAGGAAGTAATAATAAAACTATTTTGTTTTGTGAGGCTTGATGTTCCTTGAAGGTTTGTAATTTCTAATGTCACATCGTAAGTTCCACTATTTGAAAATATAATAGATGGGTTTTGATCCGTTGAAGTTATAGCAGTATCTGCCCCATTATCAAAAGTCCATGCAAAAGAAATATTATCATAGCCATTATTAGTAAAACTATTTGGGGTATTCGCTGATAGATCTGTAAATGTTGTGACGTCTCCTAAACATATTATTGATGGTGAATTAAAATCAACAACGGCAGCGGCTACTGGCACCAAAGCAGACCCTTCAAAATAGGATTTTCTGCTTCCTCTACCTGCTGTTAGAGCATTAGTAGCTACATTTCTTTGACCTCCAGTAAATTCAGATGAACAGCCCGAGTAATCCATATGATTAAACATATGGTCTTGATGAGTTCCAGAGCTTCTAGTATACCCCGTCTCTGGATTAATGACTTGATTAAATGCTAAATCACAATTATTTGAAGTAGTTGTGCCACAATCCCAATAAATAGAAGGCGTTATTCCGGATGTTCTAATGTGTTCTGGTGTATCTGGAATCCCATCATCGCCACATATACCATTATCTGGATCATCGCCATCAAAAGTGTGAGGTAGATTAAGTGCATGTCCCATTTCATGTGCCCAAGTATTTGATCCTTCTTCTAAATACGTGCAAATTAGAACCACTGAACCATCAACAGATTGTCCATGTGCAGAAGCGTAATAGGCATAGCCAGCAATATAGCTTGTGCCTGTAAAACAATTTGTATTATCAATTTCATCAATAATCCAAACATTATAATATCTGTAGGGATCCCAAACACTATAGGCCTTAAGTTCTGTGTCAGAAATACCTGAATTTTCTCTACGGTTAACGCCGTTATTTACATACGCATCATCAGTGCTCAAATCTACACGATCAATACCATTGGTCATATTTCCGTTTGGGTCTTGTATCGCCAAGACAAATTCTATTTTCATATCAACGCCATCACCATCTCCATAAGTGTCTGAAATACTTCTCCAATAATTATTCAAGTATTTTAACCCTAGCTTTACTTCTTCATCGGAAATATTAGTTCCCGTTCCAATAGTTTCACCTTTATGCATCACATGAACAACCACTGGCACTTGAAGAACTCCATTAGGTAAACGTCTTTGACTAGAAGCCGCTGTTCCAATAGATTCTAGCATTTCCTCGTGACGCTTTTTATAATCAGGGTCAGATTTCATTTTTTCATCATGTAGAGAATCTGTTCCACAAAATTCAGGAATACCTTGAGTGCGCTGTTGAGTTCCGTTCTGGGTTGCTTGATTAGCGGGAAGCGGTGTTAATGTTTGACCATTTGTTATTAAACTGAAAAAGAAACAAAACATTATAAAAACTTTAGTGTAATTGATTTTCATTGATTAAGTTGTTTAATTAAATTTAAAATTTATTAAACAAATATAGTTAATTAGAACTAAACAAAAATTGAACAGCCGCAAACCCTACACCATCATAAAATATTTCCCTAAAATTCCTTTTTTAAAATTATTCAATAATTCTTATAATAAAAAAGCCGCTTTTAGCGGCTTTTTATCAGTTTGTATAAAATATAGTTTTATTTACTTAAATACATTTTTCGTCTCGAGTACAAATTATAAAAGTCATCATCTTTTAAACTGTCTATAAACAAAATACTTTCCCCTGTACTTTTCATTTCTGGCCCCAACTGCTTGTTAACATTCGGGAATTTATTAAACGAAAATACCGGTTGTTTGATCGCATAGCCTTCCAACTGTGGGTTAAAATCAAAATCGGTAACTTTCTTTTCGCCCAACATAACTTTAGTTGCATAATTCACATATGGCTCACCATACGCTTTCGCAATAAACGGAACTGTACGTGACGCTCTTGGGTTGGCTTCGATAATATAAACCATATCGTCTTTCACTGCAAACTGTATATTTATAAGCCCAACTGTATTAAGCGCTAACGCAATTTTTTTGGTATGGTCCTTTATTTGCTGCATGACTAAGTTACCTAAGTTAAATGGTGGTAACGTCGCATTACTATCACCAGAGTGAATTCCACAGGGTTCAATATGCTCCATGATACCAATAATGTATACGTTTTCACCATCACAAATCGCATCGGCTTCAGCTTCTATTGCACCATCCAAATAATGATCTAACAACAATTGATTACCAGGCATTCTGCTTTGTAGTTCAACCACGTGCTTTTCTAACTCTTCTTTGTTGATGACAATTTTCATTCCCTGACCCCCAAGAACATACGATGGACGTACTAAGATTGGAAAGTCCAAAACATCTGCAATCGCTGCCGCTTCGTCTGCTGTCGTGGCAATATCAAATTCTGGGTAAGGGATATTATTTTCTTTCAAAAGGTTTGAGAACAGACCTCTATCTTCTGCTAAATCCAAGGATTCAAAACTTGTTCCTAATATTTTTACGCCGTATTTGGTTAATTTTTCAGCAAGTTTTAAAGCCGTTTGACCACCTAACTGCACTATAACACCTTCTGGTTTTTCGTGTTTAATGATGTCATAGATATGTTCCCAAAAAACCGGTTCGAAGTATAATTTATCTGCGGTATCAAAATCCGTTGAAACAGTTTCAGGATTACAGTTGATCATTATGGTTTCATAACCACATTCTGCAGCAGCTAAAACGCCGTGTACACAACAGTAATCAAACTCAATACCTTGTCCAATTCGATTGGGACCAGACCCTAAAACAATGACTTTTTTCTTATCGGAAACGCTACTCTCATTATCTGAAAAACGAGTGCCGTCTGCGGTTTCCATATCACTTTCAAATGTTGAATAATAATACGGCGTTTTGGCTTCAAACTCTGCCGCACAAGTATCAACAAGTTTATAGACCCGATTGACACCCAACTCTTCACGTTTTTTATACACCTGACTTTCCAAGCATCCTAGCATATGTGCTATTTGACGATCGCCATAGCCCTTTTGTTTGGCTTCTAGCAACAACGGCTTTTCTATGGTGTCAATTTTAAAAGTAGAAATTTCATTTTTAAGCAAATGTAACTCTTCATATTGCTTCAAAAACCACATGTCAATCTTTGTGATCTCGTGAATACGACTTAATGGAATTCCCATTTGAATCGCATCATAAATTATAAACACACGATCCCAAGAGGCATTAGTGAGTTTTTCAATAATTTGTTCGTAGTTTTTATTTTCTTTAGCATCGGCACCTAATCCGTTTCGTTTAATCTCAAGGGATTGTGTGGCTTTGTGAAGTGCTTCTTGAAATGAGCGTCCAATACCCATCACCTCACCAACAGATTTCATCTGTAAGCCTAATGTGCGGTCTGAACCTTCAAATTTATCAAAATTCCATCGTGGTATTTTAACAATTACATAATCTAGAGTAGGCTCAAATAATGCCGATGTTGATTTTGTAATTTGATTTTTTAATTCATCTAGGTGATAGCCTAGCGCTAATTTGGTAGCGACTTTTGCAATTGGATATCCTGTAGCCTTACTTGCTAATGCAGACGAACGCGACACACGTGGATTAATTTCAATCGCAATGATATCCTCCTTTTCATCTGGAGACACAGCAAACTGCACATTACATCCTCCTGCAAAATCACCAATACTACGCATCATATGGATGGCCATATCTCGCATACGTTGGTACGTTCGATCACTTAAAGTCATCGCAGGAGCTACAGTAATAGAATCTCCAGTATGAATTCCCATAGGATCCATATTTTCGATAGAACAAATAATAACAACATTATTATTGGCATCTCTAAGCAATTCTAATTCGTATTCTTTCCAGCCTAACAAGGCCTTATCAATCATAACCTCATGAATGGGAGAAATTTCCAGTCCACGGGTTAACAATTCATCAAAATCTTCTTCTTTATGTACAATGGCAGCACCATCACCTCCCAAAGTAAACGAGGCTCTAATAACGAGTGGAAACCCAAATTCTTGTGCAATTTCTTTTCCTTTTAAGAAAGAATTTGCTGTGGCTTGAGGCGCCATAGGAATCCCTATTTTAAGCATCAATTCGCGGAATTTCTCCCTATCTTCTGTGATGTTGATGGCATCAATATCAACCCCTATAATATCAACTCCAAAATCGGTCCAGATTCCTTTTTCGTCCGCCTCAATACAAAGGTTTAAAGCCGTTTGCCCTCCCATGGTTGGAAGTACCGCATCAATTTGTGGGTGGTCTTTTAAAATTTTAATAATTGACTTTGTCGTCAACGGAAGCAAATACACATGATCGGCCATTGTGGGGTCCGTCATAATAGTTGCAGGATTTGAATTGATTAGAATAGTTTCAATACCATCTTCTCTTAGTGAACGTAGTGCTTGGGTTCCAGAATAATCAAATTCACAAGCTTGTCCAATAACGATGGGTCCTGAACCTATAATTAAAATTGATTTTAGATGTTTACTTTTAGGCATTTTTTAATGTAATTGATTGTATTATAATAGGATACGAAATTAAGTAACGTTTGGGTATAAAAAAAGGCATTGCTACAAGCAACACCTTTAATATATTAACAATTGTTAATCATTATTTTTTGTGACGAAGTTCTGAAGAAACACTTATTTTCTTTCTGCCTTTTGCACGTCTTCTTGCAAGAACTTTTCTCCCAT
>JAQXCA010000030.1 GCA_029252105.1 Flavobacteriaceae bacterium
AACATTAACCAATAATCAATTTTAAAATGAAAAAATCAATTTTAGCCCTAGTAATGACAGCCGTATTAATTTCATGTACAACAGCACCTTGTCCTGAAGCAACTCCTAAAGCAATTGGACACGAAGTAAGTGATGATGGTGTCAAAATTCCATTGTATAGCGGAGATTTATCAAATGTATCCATTTGGGAAAAGTATATAGTAGCACACAATGAGCGTGACTTAGAAACAATTAAAAGTCTAAATGCAGCGGAAGGGTTTAAAGCCTATGCGCCAACAGGACAAATCATAGATGGAACAGATGCGCATATTGCATTTTTAACAGCGTGGTTTGCTGATGCCAATCCAAAATGGAAAACGAGTTACCTGATTGAAAATGAATTTACCAATGCAAAAGGCGAATTACGCCAATGGGTAACTTCTGGTCATAGTGTGACCTTAACCGTAGAAGGAGAAGAAGTGAAGCTAGGTCAAGTACATGACGCACTCATCGTTGATGGAAAAATTCAAATGTTTTATGTTACAGAACGTACTCTTGCAGAGGGGGAGTAATTAAGTTTTTATAAAAAGCAAAAAAAGCCGCTACAATTTGTAGCGGCTTTTTTATGCTACTAAAACAAACAAAAATCCTTAGTCTTTGTGCGCGCCGTCACAGAAAGGACCATCTTGTGTTTTGCCACAATTACAAAGTGCAAAGCGGTTGCGTTTGGCGATTGGATGGCCTTCGGCATCCAATAAAACGATGTCTTTTGCATTAGTCACTACGACTTTTCCTGTCGCCGTCACTTGAATGGTGGGTTGTTTGTTTTCTTCCATGATATTTTAGTTATAAGATAAATTAATTTTTAAGAAAAGATAACGGTTTTATTATTATAAACCATCACTTTGCGATCGAGATGTAATTTGATACCGGTTGACAACACAATTTTTTCTAAGTCACGCCCTTTTGAGATCAAATCAGTAATAGAATGCGTATGTGATACCCGCGTCACATCTTGCTCTATAATAGGCCCTGCATCGAGTTCTACAGTCACATAATGTGAAGTTGCTCCAATAATTTTAACCCCTCTTTTGTAGGCTGAATGGTAAGGCTTCGCTCCTACAAATGCAGGCAAAAAGGAATGGTGGATATTGATAATTTTATGGGGATATTTATTTATTAATCCCTCAGGAATGATTTGCATATAACGTGCCAACACAATAAAATCAATAGCATGTTCTGACAACAACGCCAAATGCTTCGCTTCCGCTTCGGGTTTGCTATCTTTGGTAACGGGTACATGAAAAAATGGAACTCCAAAACTGTCTGCAATTGGCTTTAAATCTAAGTGATTACTGATAATCATAGGGATTTCTAAGGCCAATTCACCAGACTTATAACGCCCTAAAATATCATATAAACAGTGGTCGTATTTTGATACAAACAAGGCCATTTTTGGTCGGTAAGCCGCCGTATGGAGTTCCCAGTTCATATCAAATCTGTGAGCGATTTCTTGCTGAAATTGAGCAGTGAAATTGGTTTTATTGTAAGACCGATCATCAAACTCTCCTTCTAATCGCATAAAAAACACTTGCTGCTCCTGGTCAACATGCTGATCGATATAGACAATATTTCCGTTTTTGGACGCAATAAAATTGGTCACTGCTGCAATAATACCTGATTGGTCCTTGCAATGGATGAGAATGGTAATTTTTTTCATGTTTGTAAAATTAAGCAAAAAATAAAAATGAACCGTTTTATTTTCTGAGGAATACGAATTGCGCATTTTTATCAGCGTTTAACACCTATTTTTAAGTTTAAAAGGGTGTTTTTGCTTAAACAATAACTTGTAATTTACAAGTATAATTTCTATCTTCACAATTAAATTAACCATTAACTTTTAAATATAAACCGAATGAAAAAACTAATTTTTACATTTTTACTACCAGTTTCAACACTGTTAAACGCCCAAATCATGGTTGTTAATGAAATAGAAACAAAATCTCAAGAAAACTTTTCTGTTGCAGTGACACAATGGATGACCGCTGTTAAAACGGCCCTTGATATGGATGATGCAAGAGCTTACATTTTTGAAGAGCCAGGAACCAAAAAAATGCAATTTTTACAATTTTTTGATACTCTATCCGATATGGCTACACACATGGATAAACAAGAAAATAACAGAAAACAAATTGTGGAAGCTTTTATGAAAATGGATCCACTTCCCGATGGAACATGGGATACTTTTGATGAAGTGACTAACTTTAGAGAGTCATCAGTATGGGAATTTCAGCCAGACCTGAGCACAACTCCAGAGACTTGGTCAATTCTTTCCGAAGCAGAGAAAGATGAGCTTTTCTACAGACGCGTTCAATATGTGACTGTAAAAACAAATCAAGATAATTCGTATGAAGACTGGACCAAAAAAATGAACGCTCTTGATAAAAAATTAGGCATCAGCTATCACTATGCAGTTTTTAAATCTGTTTTTGGCGCTAAAGATGCGGATTATATGGTGATGTGTATTGATACATCTCAGTTTGAGTACTTTAGTAATTGGGAAAAACGCACAGAAATTAGAGAACAAAGTGATGAGTATAAGGCATTAGTAGGCGAGCTTTCTGTAAGTCAATGGTCTGTAATTAGTGAGTTTACATGGAATCGTATTTTAGAATTAACATTCTAGTTTCGAGTATTATATGGATTAAAAGGAGGGGTTAGACCCCTCCTTTTTTATGTAAAAAGTTTGTTAAAATTGGTGTTTTTGTTGTCAAACATAATAAGTTTGTAACTACCTCAAACTACAAACCTATCAAATATGAAAACGAACAGATCCCGTTGCCCATTAGTAAACACTTTAGAGATTGTTGGCGACAAATGGTCCTTACTAGTCATCCGAGACCTATTTTTACGAAAAAAAACATTTACAGATTTTATGAAATCACCAGAAAAGATTGCTTCAAATATTTTGAGTAGTCGACTAGCTCTGTTAAGCAAATGGGAGTTGTTGGAAGCAGTTAAACTGCCAAAAGACCAAAAATCAAAAATATATTACCTAACAGAAAAAGGAGTTGATATGTTTCCAGTTATTTTTGAAATGATGAGTTGGAGTAAGCGAAATTTAGAAATAGAATTTGGAACAAAATCTGTTAAAATTTTTAAAGATGCTGATGGGCTCACTTCAATTGAGTTTATCAAGAAATTTCAATCTTCATATGTAAAATTTAGGGACAACTTAATTACAGTTTGATTTGGGATTATTAACTGTTTTTTATTAAATTGCATATCGCAAGTATTTTGCAATAACCAATTTAATAAAAAATTAAAATGAAAAAATTACTCTACACTTTAACGTTTTGCTCGAGTCTATTTGTAACCGCCCAATCCGCAGGCGTGTTTCTAGGCGAAGGAGAGAACAATGGAAAATCTTTTGTAATTGGAAGTGACGCCTCTGTTGAAACCGTTAAAAAAATCGCAAAAGATTACAGTGCAAAAGATGCTACGGCATTAATGTCAAATTACACCCCAGAATTTGCAGAAAGAGCTTCAGACTGGTCTACAGAATGGTTAGGATCTATGGAAACAATTTCAATGGACCCTTATATGATTATCCCTGTAAAAATGAAAGATTCAGAAAAAACTATGGTATTAGCATGGTCTACAGAGGATAGAAATTTTAAAGATGGCTCAATAGAAAACCTTAATTTAATGGAGATTTTCACAGTTGATAAAGACAATAAAGTGACGGCATTTGGACAATGGTCTAACAGATTGAAAACAAGTAATTTCGGTTTAAGCTACGGTGGTAAATTCATCGGAGATGGCGAATCAGAATGGTCAGGAAGACCCCTAGTGTTTTCAAACAGAGGCGAGGTTGAAGCGATTGAGAAATTAGTTGCTGACTATAACAATAAAGATGCAGCAGCATGTAGTGAAGCCTTTGCTGAAGGTGCTGAGTTTTTAGATTCTGAAGGTAATACAATGGTTTTAACTCAAGAATTATGGCAATCACTTATGGATAGTTTCGTAGAACTCTCTTGGGAGGTAAAATCAATTGTTCCATTAAAAATTCAAAATACAGATACAGAATCTGGAGTAACTGTTTTTTCAAGAGAAAAAAGAGTTCTTGCTGACGGCACTGTTTGGGAAAAAGAACTCGTAGAATGGTTCTATTTTAATAAAGACGGAAAAATTGCTAGAGCAACACAATACGAAAGAAGTTTGCCAAAAGAATAACGACCTTAATACTTTATAACAAAAACCCAACCAATTTTGGTTGGGTTTTTTTGTGCGGTATCAGCAATTAAAATATTAAGCTTTACTTATTGAAATGCAATTTAAATTTTCATTAAATTGCACATTAAAATCCTACTAATTTTATGAAAAAATTTATAACCCTATTATTGTTTTTAACCAGTTTCACGGGGGTTTCTCAAATCCTGAACCCAGTTAAATGGGAGTTTGGCTCCCAAAAAATTTCGAATACAGAGTATGATCTTATTTTTGTAGCGAAAATGGATCACCATTGGGCGCTTTATTCACAGTTTGTTGAAGAAGGTGGGCCGTTGCCAACCGTTTTTTCATTTGAATCGTCGCCTGATTTTGATTTAATTGAATCCGTGACAGAGTCGGAATCAAACAAAGTAACCCAACACGACCCTGTGTTTGATATGGTTGTTTCAAAGTATTATGATAAAGCCATTTTTAAGCAACGCATTAGCGTAAAATCACCCGAATTTAGTCTTAACGGCAATATTGATTTTATGACTTGTGACGACACAAAATGTACTTATAAACCGGATAACCCATTTATATTCAACTATTCTAGTGCCGTTGGTTTTGAGGTTGTAGGCGGGACACAAGTTTCAGAATTGGAAATTTCTAAAAATGCAGATCAGATTTTATATGGAATGATGCCAAGTGCTACGACAAAAGCCTTAACTCCTTGTAGCACACAAGTTGCGTCCCTATCTCAAGATATAAAAGCATCCAACAACTCACTCTGGAAAATTTTTGGACTTGGATTTTTAGGGGGGTTATTAGCGCTACTTACCCCATGTGTATTTCCAATGATTCCGCTGACCGTAAGTTTTTTCACTAAAAAAGGGGGCAATCCCAATGAAAAAAACGGTGTATCCAAAGCTATTTTATATGGATTTTTCATTGTATTAGTATACCTCGTTTTAAGCATTCCTTTCCATTTACTAGACTCTGTTAACCCTGATATTCTAAATGAAATATCCACCAATGTTTGGTTGAACGTTATTTTCTTTGTTGTTTTTATATTTTTCGCATTTTCTTTTTTTGGGTACTACGAATTAACCTTGCCATCAACATGGACAAACTCGACAACTAAAGGCGAAGGTATTGGCGGGATATTAGGCGTCTTTTTTATGGCGTTGACCTTGTCCATTGTATCGTTTTCTTGTACAGGACCTATTTTAGGATCATTGCTTGCAGGCTCTCTTTCTTCAGATGGTGGTGCTTGGCAACTAACAGCTGGGATGGGCGGTTTTGGCGTGGCCCTTGGTTTGCCTTTTGCCTTCTTTGCAATGTTTCCAAACATGTTAAAAGCCCTCCCAAAATCAGGCGGCTGGCTTAACACAACAAAAGTTGTTTTAGGGTTTCTAGAACTCGCTTTAGCCTTTAAGTTTTTATCCAATGCCGATTTAGTGAAACATTGGGGGTTATTGAAAATCGAAGTCTTTTTAGGAATTTGGATTCTTGTATTTGCAGGGTTAGCGCTCTATATATTTGGAAAACTTAAATTCCCACATGACTCTCCGTTAAAAAAACTATCCTTTTTTAGACTCAGTTCAGGAGTTCTGGTATTCGCCTTTGTGGTCTATTTAGGCTCTGGTTTTAGAATTAATCAAGAAACTCAAACATTCACCCCACTGACCTTGTTAAGTGGATTGGCGCCTCCTGTAGGCTACAGTTTCTTATATCCAAATGACTGCCCTAATAACTTTGAATGCTTCAAAGATTTAAAAGAAGGCGTTGCTTATGCTCAAAAAGTAAACAAACCAATTTTACTAGATTTCACAGGATATGCTTGTGTCAATTGCCGTAAAATGGAAGAACATATTTGGCCAAAAGCAGCCATTAAATCGTATTTCGAAAACGACTATGTATTGATTTCTTTATATGTAGACGATAAAAAAGAATTGCCAGACGCCCAAAAGTTATCCGTAGAACGCCTTGGTGGTGGGACACGTGTTCTAGAAAACTACGGCCATAAATGGGCGCATTTTCAAACCCAGTTTTTTCAGTCCAACTCACAACCGTACTATGTGTTATTAGATTCGGACGGAAAAACTGTTTTAAATCAACCCGTTGGGTATACGCCGGATGAAACGGATTACAAAGCCTTTTTAGATTGCGGCCTTGAAGTTTTTGAAACGCGTTGGATGTCAAAACAAAATTTAGAGTAATTTTTAACCAACAATAACCAATCAATGCTAGAGAGTTTTTTAAAATTTTTTGAATTAGGACTTTACCATATCGTAAGCTTTAAAAGCTATGACCATATTCTATTCTTAGTCGTACTGGTCGTTCCGTATCTTTTTAAGGATTGGAAACGATTACTTATATTAATCTCTTTTTTCACACTCGGACACACGCTTAGTTTGTTGTTAGGGGTTTACGATATCATTCATTTAAAAGGGAATGTAATCGAATGGTTGATTCCCTTTACTATAATCATCATGGCACTTTATAATATATTTACGGCCGGAAAATTCTCCAAACACTCCAGTCCAATAGTCCTATTTAGTATGGTATTATTTTTTGGAGTTATTCATGGTTTAGGATTTACCAATGCCTTTGAATCCCTAGTGAGTTCTAAAGAAAGTACGCTATTATCGGTATTGGAATTTGCTTTAGGAATCGAAGTTGGACAACTCATAATTGTCTTTTGTATAGTATTTTTTGGGTTTTTGGGGCACACTATTTTCAGGGTCACTACCCGAGATTGGGTGCTGGTACTTTCAGCTGTTGTTCTTGGTCTCATGCTTCCTCTAATTTTTAATAGTCCTCTTTTTTCTTAAGTAAATAGTTGTAATTCAAAAACCAAGCCTCTATATTCGTTAAAGAAACAAGAATTAATTTACCCCTATGACCACACAAAAACAACTTAAATATGATAAAGCCTATCTCAGGATGGCTTCTGAATGGGGGAAATTATCCTATTGTAAGCGTAAACAAGTCGGTGCTATAATTGTTAAAGATCGAATGATTATTTCAGACGGCTATAATGGGACGCCTACGGGTTTTGAGAATTTTTGTGAAGATGAAGAAGGGTATACAAAATGGTATGTATTGCATGCAGAAGCAAACGCCATATTAAAGGTAGCAGCTTCCACGCAATCCTGTGCGGGTTCAACCTTATATATCACTTTATCGCCTTGCCAAAGTTGTAGTAAATTGATTCATCAAGCGGGAATCACTAGAGTCGTGTATAGCCAAGCCTATAAAGACCTTTCTGGTGTTGAATTTTTAGAAAAAGCAGGAATAAAAGTTGAATTACTAACTCCGTAATTTGATGTCATTAAATCAAAAACATCTCCCATTTTTTAGTGCGATTCTATTGGCCGTTGGAATTTTTGTCGGAACAAAATTAAATTCCAATTCAATACCCTCATACACAAGCTCCAAAAACATAAGTAAACAAAAATTAAATAGACTCATTGATTATTTAGAATATGAGTATGTAGACCCTGTTGATACAGATAGTATTGTAGAAGGGTTTATTGAAACGGTATTACAAAATCTTGACCCACATTCTTCCTATATTCCAAAACAAGATTTAGCAGCGGTTACGGAAAACATGAAAGGAGACTTTATCGGAATTGGAGTAAGTTTTTATAATTATAAAGACACTATAGCGGTGATTCGACCTATTGAAGGCGGACCTAGTTTTGGTGCTGGAATTTTAGCTGGAGATCGTATTTTAATGGCAGATAAGGATACAATTCATGGTCAAAACTGGGGTTCTAATGATGTGATTAAAAGACTTAGGGGGCAAAAAAATTCTAAAGTTCGATTAACAATTAAACGGCCAGGGATCGATAGTTTATTGCATTTTGATATTACGCGTTCCGAAGTCCCTATCAAAAGTGTCGTTGCATCGTATATGATAAATCCAACACTTGGATATATAAAAATCAATCGTTTTGCTGAAAGCACTTATTTAGAATTTGAAAACGCACTTGACACTTTAATAGTTGAAGGCGCTTCTAATTTAGTGCTAGATTTACGAGATAATCCTGGTGGCTTTTTACAAATTGCTGAACACATTGTGGATGAGTTTTTAGAAGACGGTAAACTCATTTTGTTCACCAAAAACAAAAGCAATGAGATAGATGAAAGCTTTGCCACAGCAAAAGGACGTTTTGAAGCGGCTGAAGTGTATGTGTTAATCAACGAAAACTCTGCATCTGCCAGTGAAATCATTTCAGGCGCGCTTCAAGATAATGATAAAGGGACTATTATTGGGCGCCGTTCTTTTGGAAAAGGCTTAGTTCAAAGAGAAATGGATTTAGGGGATGGCAGTGCGATTAGACTCACAACGTCTAGATATTACACGCCAACCGGACGCTCTATTCAACGGTCGTATGCCCAGGGTTCAGAAGCGTATTATGACGCCTACTATGAGCGGATGGAAGACCGTGCGGATGACTCCTTGCAGTCAGAGGTTGTTTCTGACAGTCTTATGTTTTTAACGCCGAAAGGAAAAATTGTGTATGGCGGTGGCGGTATTATTCCAGATGTATACGTGCCTTACGATCCAAATTTTAATACGGATATTATAGAGTTCTTAAAAAACACAGGTGTTATGGATTTTTTTGTATTTGAGCAATTAGATCGTCAGCGCGCAAAGTATGCCTCTTTTTCTGAATCAGAATTTTTAGATAGTTTTGAAATTTCGGATTTAATTTATGAGCAATTTTCAAGCTATTTTTCAGAAACTTCAGGATTAAAAAATAGGGCAATGGATCCGTATAAAAGCAGCATAAAAACACTCTTAAAATGTGCATTTGCAAAACAGCTTTTTGGAGATCATACCGCAGCAAAAGTGTTGAGCACTATAGATCCCATGCTTCAAAAAGTAAACGGTTTAGAAACGGTTTTGAATTCTAATTAAGATTTTTCTTTAACCGTACGATCGATCTTTTTAACGACACGAAGTATGGTGAAAATTAAAACCGCACAGCCCCCTGCTAACGTTGTAAGAATTGCTGTATAACTTTCCTTTTCGAATGGCGTGTCAAAATTAATTTTAGTGGCATTGAACACCATAAACCCAATAGCCAAAACCGATAATAAATAGGATAATAGTCGCATGCTTACAATAAAAATTTAATATTAGAAGTAAATAGTTTAACGGCGATTGCCAAGAGAACTACACCAAACACTTTTCGAATAATATTTATTCCATTTTGTCCAATAAGGCGCTCAATTCGTACTGAGGTTTTAAGAACAATGAAAATCACAATCACATTAACCACCACGGCAATAATGATGTTTTCAGTATGGAATTCAGATTTTAATGAGAGGAGTGTTGTAAGGCTGCCGGGCCCGGCAATCAAAGGGAATGCTAACGGAAATACAGAAGCATTCATGTTTGTTCCTTCTTCTTGTTTATATAAGGTAATGCCTAGGATCATTTCTAAGGCGATAAAAAACAAGATAAACGCACCAGCAACGGCAAAAGAATGCACATCAATTCCGATAAGTTTTAAAATGCTATCACCCAAAAATAAAAATATAACCATAATAACACCAGCAATAATGGAAGCCTTTTCACTTTGAATATGCCCCGCTTTCTTGCGTAAATCAATGATAATTGGAATGTTTCCTACAATGTCAATCACTGCGAAAAGCACCATAAAGGCCGTTAAAATTTCTTTAAAATCGAAAGTCATGATTACAAATTATTTTTATGCAAAGGTCGATTAAATATTTATAAACACAAGTTTATTTTCAGCGATTATTTAGGTTTAAAATGTTCATAATTAACAGTATATTTGAGCCATGTTTCAAATAGGAAAAACCATTGTGTCGGAAGACATTATAGATAAAGATTTTTTATGCAATTTGAGTGCTTGTAAAGGAGCATGTTGTGTTGATGGCGATGCAGGGGCGCCACTTGAAGCTGATGAAGCAACTATTTTAGAAAACATCTACCCGATTGTAAAACCCTACCTCAGAAAAGAAAGTATCGCCGCTATTGAAGCGCAAGGTACGCATGTGGTCACGGCAAACGGCGAGCTTGAAACGCCTCTAATTAATGGTGCCGATTGTGTGTATGTTATTTTTGATGAAAAAAACACAGCCTTATGCGCTATTGAAGAAGCCTACAATCAAGGTGAGGTCGACTGGAAAAAACCAGTATCTTGTCACTTGTACCCTGTGCGCATAAAAGACTATAGTGAGTTTTCTGCGGTTAATTATGATAATTGGGAAATCTGCGATGCCGCTTGTGAGTTGGGTAAAGAACTCCAGATCCCTGTCTATAAATTTGTTAAAGAAGCGTTGATTCGAAAATTTGGAGCAGATTGGTACGCTGAGTTAGAACAAGTGGCTGCAAAACACAAATAAAAGCGTACGAAGTAAGTCTCTAGGATGTCGTTTTAAATCCCTATTATTCCCCCTTTTTTTTAAATTACAATAAAACTTTTTTTTAATTGGCGTTAATGCTTAATTTCTCCGTAAGAGAGAGGACGATGCTAACTGTCTTTATGTCAATATTTTAGTTTTTTTACGCTTAAATAATTTTGTAGGAAAAAAGCTACTCGTTGTTAAAAACTCGTGGGCAATGTTTATAAAAATGACTTTCATTTACGGCTACAATTTTGAACCTTTGTTAACCGCTCAAATGCGTATTTTTTTTAACACAGAATTTTAATTTTTTTATTTAGATGTCACAAGTAGAACCAATTTTACAAGAAAACAAAGATCGATTCGTTATTTTTCCAATCCAACACAATGATATTTGGGAATGGTACAAAAAATCTGAAGCGAGTTTTTGGACGGCTGAAGAAATTGATCTACACCAGGATTTAACGGACTGGTCGACCAAGTTGAACGATGATGAGCGTTATTTTATCAAGCACATATTGGCATTCTTCGCAGCAAGTGATGGCATTGTAAATGAAAATTTAGCTGAAAACTTTGTGAATGAAGTTCAATATAGCGAAGCAAAATTTTTCTATGGATTCCAAATCATGATGGAAAACATCCACAGTGAAACCTATTCTCTTTTGATAGACACCTATGTAAAAGATGAAACAGAAAAAGATAAATTATTCAATGCTATAGATAATTTTCCGGCGATTAAGAAAAAAGCAGATTGGGCACTTAAATGGATTGAATCTCCAAGTTTTGCAGAGCGCTTAATAGCATTTGCAGCAGTTGAAGGGATTTTCTTTTCAGGCGCATTTTGTTCTATTTTTTGGTTAAAGAAACGTGGCTTAATGCCAGGATTAACCTTTTCAAATGAGTTGATTTCTAGAGACGAAGGCGTACATGCAGACTTTGCAGTGCACCTCCACAACAAGCACCTCATAAACAAAGTTCCTAAAGAGCGTATTAGAGAAATATTACTGGACGCTTTGAACATTGAAAGAGAATTTATTACAGAATCTCTACCAGCAAGTTTGATTGGTATGAATTCAAAATTGATGTCTCAGTATTTAGAGTTTGTAACCGATCGCTTATTACAAGAATTGGATTGCGAAAAAGAATACAATACATCAAACCCATTTGATTTTATGGATATGATATCACTTCAAGGAAAAACCAATTTCTTTGAAAAAAGAGTATCCGAATATCAAAAGGCTGGTGTCCTTAATAAAGAAGAAGAGGATACCAACAAATACAGTTTCGATTCTGAATTCTAGTCACAAAACTAGACCAAGAACTTAAAGCGATTAAAATTCGTTTTTCATAAATTAATTTTTTGAGTTCCATAATAGAGCTCAAACACAACACAACTAAGTATTTGAGGACACTCTAAATACTACTAGGCTAACCAACTAACCGCTTTTTTGAAGCAGCCTCAAAAAAGCAAAAAAAGACTAAGAAAAATGTATGTACTAAAAAGAGACGGCAGAAAGGAAGAAATCATGTTTGATAAAATCACAGCAAGAGTTAGAAAACTCTGCTATGGTTTAAATAAATTGGTAGATCCTTTGAAGGTTGCTATGCGCGTAATTGAAGGGCTGTATGATGGCGTTACCACTAGTGAATTAGATAATCTTGCAGCAGAGGTGGCCGCAACAATGACCACTGCCCATCCAGATTATGCTCGACTTGCAGCACGAATTTCGGTCTCAAATTTGCACAAAAATACTAAAAAGACCTTTAGTGAAGTTATGCATGATTTATACACCTATGTAAATCCACGAACAGGGAAAGACGCCCCTCTGTTGTCTGACGAAGTTTACAATGTCATCATAGAAAATAAAGAAAAACTAGATTCTACAATCATTTATAATAGAGATTTTAGTTATGATTATTTTGGGTTCAAAACGCTAGAGCGCTCATATCTTCTAAAACTAAATGGCATCATCGCTGAACGTCCTCAACATATGTTGATGCGTGTCTCTATTGGGATTCATTTAAATGACCTTGACGCTGCAATTGAGACTTACGAGCTCATGTCTAAAAAGTATTTTACACATGCAACGCCTACATTATTTAATGCCGGAACACCAAAACCACAAATGTCATCTTGCTTCTTATTAACAGCAAAAGATGACAGTATTGATGGAATTTACGATACTCTAAAACAAACGGCTAAAATTTCACAATCTGCTGGAGGTATTGGTTTAGCAATGCACAACATTAGAGCGACGGGAAGTTATATTGCAGGAACCAACGGTACAAGTAATGGTATTGTTCCAATGCTTCGCGTTTTTAATGATACAGCACGCTATGTCGATCAAGGCGGAGGAAAGCGTAAAGGCAGTTTCGCTATTTATTTAGAACCCTGGCATGCTGATATTTTTGATTTTCTTGACTTAAAGAAGAATCATGGTAAGGAAGAAATGCGAGCACGTGATTTGTTTTATGCGATGTGGATTCCAGATTTGTTTATGAAACGTGTTCAAGAAGACGCAGAATGGACACTAATGTGCCCTAACGAGTGTCCAGGTTTGCCGGACACACATAGTGAGGAGTTTGAAGCACTTTACCTAGATTACGAACAAAGAGGAAAAGGACGAAAAACCATCAAAGCAAGAGAACTCTGGGAGAAAATAACGGAATCTCAAATTGAGACTGGAACGCCTTATATGCTCTATAAAGATGCGGCTAACAGTAAATCAAACCAACAAAATTTAGGAACAATTCGTTCGTCTAATTTATGTACAGAAATTATTGAGTACACGTCACCTGACGAAGTTGCTGTTTGTAACCTGGCTTCTATTGCGCTTCCAATGTTTATTAAAGATGGCAAATTTGATCATCAAGAATTATACACAATCACCAAACGTGTTACACGCAACTTAAATAA
>JAQXCA010000038.1 GCA_029252105.1 Flavobacteriaceae bacterium
GCGCCTTCGTTTATAGGCTTGAAAGCTTCTTTTTTCCCAGAAAGAGAATTATAGATATATAGTGTGTTTGTAGTGTGTTTGCCCATGCTTAGAGGATTAGAATTTGGTCTCTAGTTTAATGTAGTCCAAAAATTCTCTTTTAGTTTCTTTATCTTTAAATTTACCACCAAATTCACTTGTAACGGTGCTGCTTTCGATGTCTCTTATACCACGTGAATTAACACATAAATGTTTGGCATCAATAACACAAGCAACATCTTTTGTATTTAAAACGTTTTGAAGTTCTTTAACAATTTGAATGGTAAGTCGTTCTTGTACTTGAGGTCGTTTGGAGAAATAATCAACAATACGATTCATCTTTGAAAGTCCTACAACTGTTCCATTTGAGATATATGCCACATGTGCTCTTCCTACAATTGGAAGGAAGTGATGCTCACAAGTAGAGTAGACCGTGATGTTTTTTTCAACCAGCATTTCGCCGTACTGATACTTATTTTCAAAAGTAGATGCTTTTGGTTTTTTTTCAGGGTCTAATCCACCAAAAATTTCATTAACAAACATTTTAGCGACTCGATTTGGAGTCCCTTTTAAACTGTCGTCACTTAAATCTAATCCCAAGGTCTCCATGATATGTCTAACATCATCTTTGATGACCTCTATTTTTTCATCGGCATTTAACTTAAAGGCATCTAATCGCATAGGAGTTTCAGAAGAAGTTCCTATATGATTGTCTCCAATAGTGTCAAATTTTTCAGTATTATTTTTCAGTCCCATTCTAATATTCGGAATAAAGTTTTCAATGTTTTATGAGTACAAAGATACTTAAATTCACTCTTTGATACTTTTATTTTTTGGTTAATAATTTATTTTTAAGCAAAGCGTATTAACAAAAAAGCCTGTAAATCAATTACAGGCTTTTTTGTAGGGGGTTCTATACGTTTCTTATAAACTCACACTAAAGGTTAGAGAAACATTAGAATTTGTAGTATTTAGTTTCGCAGCGTCTAGATTACTTGCATTGTATAACCTATGATTGAAATCACGTTTAGAATTCTCATAAGCCAAATCCAATCGAGCGTTTCCGAAGTTATAACCTACACCAAGTGAAATCCCTTTAAGGTCTCCATAAATCGATGAATCTTCATATGGACTTTGTTCCATTTTATAGCCGCCACGGTAACTAAATTCCTTATGTCTCAATTCTCCGCCGATTCGTAGTGTATTGGCAGCTTTCAATGTGTTGCTTATAAAAGAATTTTGTTGTGAATAATCCACGTTCTTACTTGATTTAAATTTAGTACTGCCATAATCTTTTCTAGAAAAATCAACACTTAAAAGTCCTTTTTTTCCAATTATAAAGGCAGCGCTTCCCATAATCTTAGCAGGAGTTTGGAGTCTGTATTGAGGAAATACATTTATAACGCCTGGATCAACTTCTGCTTCAAGCCCTGTAGCGTCCTCAAGTGTATAGATGTATTGTGTCGTTTCTTCTCTTAAAGTCAACCAAGTTGGACTATCATAGGTGATACCAAGTCGTATAAAATCATTCACTTTAACAATACTTCCTAGCTGTAAAGAAAATCCTTCTCCCATTGTCAGTAACGTATTTTCAAAATCCACTTGATTTATCGTAGACCCCACATTAGTATTTTCTTCATAGAGGTAGGTGCTTCTTTCATAATTTATAAAATGAGAGTTTAGATTAATACCAAAAGAGATGTTTTGATTGTATTGAAGCCCAAGGTTCACGGAAAATTTACCATTATACCCTGTAGACGCATAACTGTATTCTTGATAAAAATCGCCCGCTGCAATGTTGGAGGTATAGGCGGTGTTGTCGTTACTATCTTGAACAGGTTGTAAAATAAAACTTTCATAGCCTAAATAAGCTTGTTGAAAATCATAACCATAAGAAGCCCCTATTGCGTTATAAGCCTGGGAAATACTTTCTCCAGGAAGTGCTGAAATTTCATCGAGTCTTAAGCCGTTAGCAATATCCGTAAAATAACTTCCAATAGTGTTTTGAGTGCTCCCTGCTGTAAAAATTTTGTTACTATAATTGTCAAGTTGTTCATAAAAAACACTTATGACAAACTTGTTCCAGCTCGCCTCTGGGTCTTTATTCTTAAAAACGAAAGATGCTCCAATTTGATTCAAATCAAAAGCGTTGATTTTTGAATTTTGGGTAGTGGATCCATAGGATGCAGCATTTGAAGTGCTAAGACTGGAAATGCTCAAAGCCCCATGACTTGAGTTAAAAATAGCCGACCCTGCAGGATTAATGCTCACAGCCGATATGTCTCCTCCAAGAGCGCCAAAGGCGCCACTCATAGATTTAAAACGCGCAGTTCCTTGTGTTTCACCTGTAGAATAGCGTAGAGCATCTGTATGGTCTTGGCTGTAAGAATTTAGCATAGAGGCAACCCCTATTAGAGTTAAAATTAATTTTTTCATGTAATTGTGTTTATTGGTTTTTAACGGTCGAGTTCATTTTCTAATGCTCAAGTGTTTGTATGACGCCGTTTTTAATTTCTTCTTCTAGAACTACTACTGCGGCTACTGCTTCTGGAGCTACTTGTGGTTGATCTTGATCGTGTTCTTGTGGGTGAGCTAGAACGGGTCGATGACCGTGTTGATCTAGTCGTCGTATTTGGTCGGGGTGCTCTATTAGAGGTCTCTGTTGTTGTTTTTCGTGTTGTTGGCCGTGTGGTGTAGTTATTTCTGTAAGTTGATCTAGTGTTAGGATTTGAAACCGTCGATCTGCTTCTGGTCGTTCTTGTGTTTGAACGCGATCCGTCATTGTTTCTTATTGCAGAACGGGTTATGGCACGGGATGTGGACGCATTTCGGTTTGTTGTACTTAAAAGACTTCTACTACTAAGACTTGAGTTTCTCGGAGTTATACCTCTTTGTCCGTTGATGTAAGAAACTGAACGTCCTCGAGAGTTATTATATCTATAATTGCTGTAGCCGTAGTTATAGCCGAAGTTATTGTATCCAAAGTTGTTATAGCCATAGTTGCAAAACGGGCTGTACCATGGGTCATATTGATAAGGGAACCAAGAGTTATATCCCCAATTATTCCACCCTAGATTCCAGCCCCAGTTATTACGATACCCTAGGCCCCATATATTTCCATAATAAGGACCGTTATCATAAACATTTATGACGACATTGTTGCTGTTATTTTCGCCCCAACCTGCATAATTATTTGCGTTTGCAGAGCCGTCTTCATAAGACCCTTGATAGGAATCAACATCTGTAAAAACAGTGTTATCGTCAGCGATTTGAAGTGATTTTTCCTTAAAATAAGTTGTGTAATAATTTGAGGTATTAGATGAAGTGTTTGAGTCAGACGTATTTTTAACCGTTCCTTGGGTTTGTTCGGTTGGTTGTTGTACAACATTAGAATCACCATAAATGCCATCATCATAGATACCGGAATATTGGAAAGACCCACATGAAGCAAGACATAATAGCATACCAACTATAAAAACTAGTGTCAATTGTTTCTTTAAGAAAGTAATAAATTTCATAAGTGTTTAAATTAAATTGTTGAACGTCTCAAAAATACTTAGTTTTGTCAAACTAATCATCTATAAGCATTACTTACAATAGTTGTGCCAAATTACGAAAATATGAGTAAAAACCTTACATCAAGATCTGACGATTATTCAAAATGGTACAATGAACTTGTAGTTAAAGCCGATTTGGCTGAAAATTCAGCGGTTAGAGGTTGTATGGTTATAAAACCATATGGCTATGCAATTTGGGAAAAAATGCAGGCAGAATTAGATCGCATGTTTAAAGAAACAGGCCATCAAAACGCATATTTTCCATTGTTTGTTCCGAAAAGTCTTTTTGAAGCTGAAGAGAAAAATGCGGAAGGTTTTGCAAAAGAATGTGCTGTAGTAACGCATTATCGTTTACAAAACGACCCGGATAATCCAGGAAAACTGCGTGTAGACCCAAAGGCCAAACTTGAAGAAGAGTTAGTGGTAAGGCCAACGAGTGAAGCTATTATTTGGAATACGTTTAAAGGCTGGGTACAGTCTTATAGAGATTTGCCGCTTTTAATTAACCAATGGGCCAATGTGGTGCGATGGGAAATGCGTACCCGATTGTTTTTAAGAACAGCAGAATTTTTATGGCAAGAAGGACACACCGCTCATGCCACAAAAGCTGAAGCTGTTACAGAAGCTAAACTGATGAATAGTGTATATGCGAATTTTGCAGAAAACTTCATGGCTATCCCTGTTATTCAAGGGGTAAAAACAGAGAGCGAACGCTTTGCGGGAGCTGAAGAAACCTATTGTATTGAAGCTTTGATGCAAGATGGAAAAGCGTTGCAAGCAGGAACATCTCACTTTTTAGGTCAAAATTTTGCCAAAGCATTTGATGTTAAATTTGCGAATAGCGAAGGCAAACAAGACTATGTTTGGGCTACGTCATGGGGCGTTTCTACACGACTTATGGGCGCATTAATCATGACACATAGTGACGACAAAGGGCTGGTATTACCTCCAAACTTAGCGCCATATCAAGTGGTGATTGTTCCAATACATAGAAATGATGAACAACTTGCTGAAATTACAGCTCAAGCCGAGACACTTATGAAATCTCTTAGAGCTGAAAATATTTCTGTAAAATATGACCACAGAACAACTCAGCGTCCTGGAGCAAAATTTGCACAGCACGAATTGCAAGGCGTGCCATTGAGAATTGCGATTGGACCAAAAGATTTGGAAAGTGGAACTGTAGAATTGGCCCGTCGCGATACATTAACCAAACAAGTGGTGGCTCTAGAAAGTTTAACAGACACTGTTAAGACCTTAATTACAGAAATTCAAAACAGCCTCTTTCAAAAAGCATTAGATTTTAGAGCTGATCATATCACAAAAGTGGAAACGTTTGATGAATTTAAAGCGGTTTTAGAAGAAAAAACAGGTTTTATTTCTGCACATTGGGACGGTAGTATTGAAACCGAAGACAAAATTAAAGACCTTACAAAAGCGACAATTCGCTGTATTCCAATTGATTCCAAGTTAGAAGATGGTGTATGTGTGTTTTCTGGGAAGCCTTCCAAGCAACGCGTGTTGTTTGCTAAAGCCTATTAAATTTAACTTTTTTCAAAAAAAGTTAATGAGAAGTTGTAACATTTAAAAATAGTTGTATTTTTGCAACCGCATTAGAAATAATGCATGCTATTTGAAATAAAATCAGAAATATTAATATTATGTTTCTTAGTATATAAAATGGCCCGTTCGTCTATCGGCTAGGACGCATGGTTTTCATCCATGTAAGAGGGGTTCGATTCCCCTACGGGCTACAATTATTTAATAATAATAAAATTAAGAATTATGGCAAATCATAAGTCAGCTTTAAAAAGAATTAGAAGTAACGAGTCAAA
>JAQXCA010000040.1 GCA_029252105.1 Flavobacteriaceae bacterium
TACAAAAATAGGTTACTTCAGAACCTTCAATATAATCTACCAAGTAATTTGCTAACGCTTTGGCGTTTTTTTCGGAATGCTTAACAGGTCCAATTTTTTGCTCGATAAGACGTTTGGTACGTCTTCCAACACAGTAGATGGTTTCAAACTTTAGATCTTCAACAGGGCAATTATTTAGGATGGCATCAACGCCATTTTTACTTGTAATCACTACATTTTTGTGTGCTGCTTTTAAAACCACGGGTTTGATTCTGTTTGCGGATGTTTTAACAAAGTCAGAACTCTCTACTTTGAGGTCGTTATTAAATAAATCTTTTTGCCCTGGACTTAAAAGTTTAGATGAAAATATAGTTGTTGCAACGTCTTCTTTTGCCGTTGTGCCTATAAGTGTTTTTCCACCACGACTCAAAATAAATTCTACACAGTCATCGACAAGCGTGTGGTGTTCTCCTAGTTTAGCGGTGCGTTTAGCTTCAATTTTCCGAGTGCCATCTGTACTCAAAACAATGCCATGAAAATGAACCTCTTCTTCTTTAATGTAGGCGAGTGCACCAATAGGAGCACTACAACCACCTTCTAATTTATTTAAAAACTCACGTTCGATAGTTGTTGAAATCTCAGTCTCTTCGTGGTTAAGTGGCGCACAAGCTTCAATAGCCTCTGTGTTTGATTTGAGACTAGCAATCATCACTGCGCCTTGAGCAGGCGCAGGAACCATCCATTCCAAATTCACAGAATCTTCTGGAGTTAGTTCAAGACGTCCTAATCCGGCTGCCGCAAAAATGGCACCATTCCAATCGTTGTTTTCTAATTTTTCGAGTCTAGTATTTACATTTCCTCTCAAGCCTACAATGCTATGCGTCGGATAGCGGTTGAGCCATTGTGCTTTCCGTCGTAAACTTCCAGTTGCAATCACAGCATCTTTCTGAGCTAAAAACTCTTCATTGGATTTAAACACCAAAGTATCTCTAATATTACCACGTTTCAAAACAGCAGTTTGAGCGATACCTTCAGGCATAACCGTAGGTACATCTTTTAAAGAATGAACCGCAATATCAATTTCTTCATTAAGCAAAGCAATATCTAGAGTCCGTGTAAACACTCCAGTAATTCCAAGCTCATAAATGGGTTTGTTTAGGACCAAATCTCCTGTAGATTTTACGGGGACTAGTACTGTTTCATGCCCTAAATGTTGGAGTTGTGATTGCACGGTTTTGGCCTGCCAAAGAGCAAGCGCGCTATCACGGGTACCGATTCGAATAATTTTAGACATGTTTTTTGGACTCTAATTGGAACACCTTTTTTATGAGTTCGAGACTTTCAGTCGTTGAGAATGTTTCGTCCTTCAAATGGTGTGCAAAGTGGTTGGTTATTTTTTGAACTAAATTAGCACTGATTAATTCCGCTTGCGCTTCATTAAATTCGTTTATTTTTTTACGTTGGGTATCTACTTCAGCAGTAGCAAAAACCTGTAGTTTTTCTTTCAGCGCCTTGATGGTTGGTGCAAATTTTCTATTGTCTACCCACGCTTCAAACTCTGTTTTTATTTCTGCAATAATACTTTCTGCAACAGGAATAAATTGTTTTCTTTTTTCTAAAGTTTCATCAGTCATTTGCGATAAATGATCCAAATGAACCAAAGAAACTAGGGGTAATTCTTTTACATTTTCATCCACATTTTTTGGGATTGATAAGTCAAGAATTAAGAGTGGTTTTTTATTTTGAATAAGGTGCTTGTCGATTGTTGGGTTTTGTGCTCCTGTAGCCACGATTAGAATATCGGCATTTCCAATTTCTTCTTGTAGCTGACTATAATCCTTAACGAGGAGTTTAAATTTTCCTGCGATTTTATCTGCTCTATCCCGTGTACGATTGATAAGAGTAATATGTTCGTTTTTGGTGTGTTTTATAAGATTCTCGCAGGTATTTCGCCCAATTTTTCCAGTACCAAAAAGTAAAATGTTTTTTGTAGAAATAGCCTCTACCGTTTTTTTAATATAGTGTACAGAAGCAAAAGACACGGAGGTTGCCCCTGAAGATAACTCCGTTTCAGTTTTTATGCGTTTACTGGCTTGAATGACTGCGTTAATTAGGCGCTCCAAGTATGCGTTCAGTAATTTGTGTTTTTTAGAAATTTTAGCACTTAATTTTAGTTGACTGATAATTTCAAAGTCGCCCAAAATTTGACTGTCTAAACCTGCACCAACCTTAAACATGTGTTGTATAGCGTCACTATTTTTATATATATAAGCTACCGTTTGAAAATCTTCTACAGTACCCTGTGTATTGTCGCAAAGCAATTTAATAAGCTCAAAAGGATGCCTAGCAAAGCCATAAATTTCTGTTCGATTACAAGTTGAGGTTGCGACTAAGCTTTCTATGCCACTCGCTTTGGCCTGCGCCAGTAAGTTAGTTTTAGCGTTTTGGTCTAAACTAAATTCTCCACGCATTTTAGCATCTGCTTTTTTATAGCTGAGACCAATGACATAGAAATAGGTACTTTGAGATTTGTTGAATTGCTCCATTAATATATTTGGAAATATTTCGAGACAAAAATAACCGCTTTGATTTGTAAAAAATAACGCTAGAAGAACTTTATATGTCGTTTAGAGGTTTGCATGTATAATTTAGTTATTTTTGTGAAAATTCTTATTTTTGCAGATGATAATCAATATAAATCTTAATTTTTATTTATAATGAATCTAAATAAAGAAGGCTTAAAAAATGTGCCATCACCATCAAAAAATAGCGCTCAAGGATCTTTTTTAGAAACAGCGATTGAGAAAGGGTTTGTGGTCATGACGTATCAAAATGAAACTTCCGAAGTTCAACTCCTTGAAAAGGAAATAGATAGCTCTTTTATTCAGTTTCACTTTTGTTTGAAAGGGCTGTGTAAATTTGTGTTTAATAATGGGACTTATAGCCTTAACATTTCTGATGAGAACTCGTTACTACTTTATAACCCTCAAAGAGATTTACCTATTCATTTAGAAGTTGATCCAACATCTTGGGTGGTTTCTGTACTAATTTCTATTAAAAAATTTCATGGCCTATTTTCTCATGAAGCGGATTATATCACATTTTTAAGCGATGGTAATCAAGATAAAAAATACTATAAAGATGGTCACATTTCCCCCTCAATGGCCATCGTATTAAATCAACTGATTAATTACAATTTAAATACAACAATCAAGTCTTTATATTTTAAAGGCAAAGCGTATGAGCTATTAAGTTTATATTTCAATAGAGGAGAAGAAGCAAACACAGAACAATGTCCTTTTTTGGTCGATGACTCCAATGTCGTCAAAATCAGACAAGCAAAAGATATTATTATAAACCGTTTATCTGAGCCGCCAACCTTAGCGGCTTTAGCCATTGAAATTGATTTAAGTTTAAAGAAACTAAAAGAGGGTTTTAAGCAAATTTATGGCACCACAGTTTATGGGTTTTTATTTGATTATAAAATGGAAGTTGCTCGAAAATTATTAGAATCAGGCGCGCACAACGTCAATGAAGTTGGACTTAAAGTTGGGTACAGTACGGCCAGTCATTTTATTTCAGCATTCAAAAAACAATACGGGACTACTCCCAAAAAATATATTCAATCTCTTAATTAACCAATTTTATGAAAGGCGTTTTATTAGTCAATCTGGGATCTCCAGATAGTCCCACTCCAAAAGATGTGAAAAAATATTTAGGCGAATTTTTAATGGACGAACGTGTGATCGATGTTCCTTTATGGGCACGAACACTTTTGGTTAAAGGAATCATTTTAAACACCCGCCCAAAAATTTCAGCTAAAGCGTACAAAAAAATATGGTGGGAAGAAGGCTCTCCTTTGATCGTTTTGTCAGAACGCTTAGAGAATAAATTAAAACAAGAAGTCGAAATACCTACCGCCCTTGCCATGCGCTACGGCAGTATGACTATAAAAAATGGACTTCAAAAACTCGTAGATCAAGGCGTTGATGAGGTTTTAATTGTGCCTCTATATCCGCAATATGCGATGGCTACTACCGAAACAATTTTGGTTCTTGCAAAGGAATTAAGAGATGCGCATTTTCCACAATTGACTTTATCGGACTTGCCTCCGTTTTACAACAATCCCGAATACATTAAAGTCTTATCCAATACCATTAAGGAATCTTTAAAAGGAAAAACATACGACCATTTATTGTTTTCGTATCATGGTATTCCTGAGCGACACATTCGAAAAAGCGACATTACAAAATCACATTGTAAGATCGATAAGTCGTGTTGTGTTACGCCGTCTGAAGCCCATACATTTTGTTACAAACACCAATGCCTTGAAGTCACCCGTTTAGTAGGCCAAGAATTAGGACTTGAGGATGCTGTGTATTCGACGTCGTTTCAATCGCGTTTAGGATTTGATCCTTGGTTACAACCTTACACCGATCGAACGATTGAACGCCTAGGTAAAGAAGGTACAAAATCGATGGCAATTGCCACACCAGCTTTTGTAAGTGATTGTCTTGAAACCCTTGAAGAAATTGCAATGGAAGGGGAGGAAATATTTCATGAAGTTGGAGGAAAAGACTTCACAACCATACCTTGTTTAAATGATGATCCAGCCTGGGTGTCGCTTCTTGCAAAATGGGTTACAGAATGGACTTCCAAATACTAAACACGAAATGATTACATCCACATCAAACGATTTTGGCACGGCGCCTATCGGCAAACTATTAATCAAACAGGCAGTTCCAGCATCTATTGGAATTTTAGTCATGTCACTTAATATTTTAGTGGATACTATTTTTGTTGGCCATTGGATCGGTTCACAGGCCATTGCAGCTATTAACGTCGTGTTGCCTGTGTCGTTCTTTATTGCCGCTTTAGGAATGTCAATTGGAATTGGAGGATCTTCAATTATATCGAGAGCTTTGGGCGCTAAAGAAGCTCCAAAAGCCTTAAAAACCTTTGGAAATCAAATTACGATGACCATTCTCTTAACTCTTGCATTTGTATTTTTTGGGTTGTATTATATAGATGGAATTATCCCAGCTTTTGGCGGCAAGGGAACTATTTTTGAGCCTGCTAAAATTTACTATAGAATTGTACTGTACGGGGTTCCTTTTCTAGCACTTTCTATGATGGGAAATACTGTAATTCGAGCGGAAGGCAAACCAAAATTTGCCATGTATGCTATGATGATTCCATCAGTCTCGAATCTCCTTTTGGACGTCCTTTTTATAAATATTTTGGACCTCGGCATGATGGGCGCTGCTTGGGCTACTACGGGGTCATACTTACTTTGTTTCGTATTTATTTTTTGGTTTTTTATATCTAAAAATTCCGAAATGAAAATTTCCTGGTCACACTTTAAATTGCAAAAAACGATTGTATCAGAGATTAGTAACCTAGGGCTAGTGACACTTTCACGACAGGCGATTGTGAGTGTCACCTATTTATTAATGAACAATATTTTATTTGACTTTGGCGGAGAAACCTCGGTGACATCCTATGCAATAGTCTCTCGAATGTTGATGTTTGCATTGTTTCCAATTTTTGGAATTACACAAGGATTTGTGCCTATAGCAGGTTATAACTATGGCGCACATAATTATGACCGAGTCAAACACACCATTCGGATTGCAATTATCTATTCGATTGCAATGGCTTCAATTGTTTTTATTATGTTAATTGGATTTCCAGAGCTGATTACGCGGATGTTTACTACAGACTCTTTGGTGATCGAAAAAACACCTACTGCGATGCGTTGGGTGTTTGCCGCAACGCCCATTATTGCGATTCAACTGATTGGTTCTGCCTATTTCCAAGCCGTTGGAAAAGCTGTGCCGGCGCTATTACTAACCCTGTCTCGACAAGGATTTTTCTTTATCCCTCTTATTTTTATATTACCTTTATGGTATGGCGAACTCGGAGTGTGGATGGCGTTTCCCGTTTCAGATGTGCTTTCGACCATCCTAACAGCCCTTATTTTATATAGAGAAGTATCGACTAAATTAATTTCAAAAACATAACTATGGAGTATTATAACTATATTAAATCGCTTCATTTGATCTTTGTAATCACTTGGTTTGCAGGTCTTTTTTATATTCCTCGCATTTTTATATACCACATAGAAGCCTCTTTAAAATCCTCTCCAGAAAAAGAAATTCTAGGGACTCAACTAAAATTAATGGCCAAACGCTTATGGTATATCATCACATGGCCGTCTGCTATTTTGGCAATACTATTTGGTGTTTGGCTTTTAGCTCTAGCACCTTATTGGTTTGAGCAAACTTGGATGCATGCAAAATTAGGATTTGTAGTACTTTTAATTGCGTATCATATTAAAACACATCTTATTTTTCAGCAGCTTCAAAATGATCAAATCAACTATACATCCAATTTCATGCGTATTTGGAATGAAGGCGCTACCCTTATTCTTTTTGCAGTGGTGTTTCTGGTGTTATTAAAAAGCACGCTCAATATGGCTTATGGAATGTTGGGTCTCGTTGGGCTGGCAATTCTTTTAATGTTGGGGATCAAGCTATATAAACGTACACGTTCTGAGTAATCATTAAGCGATGTACTCGTTTTTTCTCTATATTTATCAAAAGTCTATTTCTATGCCAAAACGTAAGTTGTCTTTAAGTTCCCGGATTTTCATTTATATGATTATGTTGGTCGTACTCGCCTCCATTCTCATTGCCGGTGTGACTATTTATCAATACAGCGAGCAGTCTCAGGAGTATCACCAGCTGCGATTAGAACGAAAGGAATCACAATTACTATCAAGTATAGATTATGTTTTAAAAGAAACGACTTGGGAAGTTGAAACAAAAAACCTTTCCCTAATTTTTAAAGATAAAATCTATGAGATTGCCAACATCCATAATGTGAATTTCAACCTCTATGATTTAAATGGGGGCTTAATTAAAATGTCTAAACCTAATTTTGAAAACACAAAAGTTGAATCATCACTTTCACCAGATATTTTAAATAAACTTTCTCAAAGCGTGTCTAAACGTTATGTAGAGAAAATTAAACGTCTCGGAGGGGATTACCGGTCTTCATACTTGATATTTACAGATAAAAAGGCCAAACCCTTAGGCGTACTGAATGTACCTTATTTTGATGATGATTCTCTAAATTATGGCGAGCTAAAAGAGTTTCTAATTCGTTTGAGTTATGCCTATTTAGTCATGATTTTAGTGGCCATTGCATTTGCATATTTTGTATCTAAATATATCACGAAGTCACTCCAGACCATCCGGGATAAAATGAAAGGAACTCGATTAGAGAAAAGTAACCAGAAAATTGAACTCGCAGGTGCCAGTTTAGAAGTTTCTGCTCTAGTAGAATCTTATAACAGTATGATTGATGAATTGGAAGAAAGCGCTAAAAAACTAGCCACGAGCGAGCGCGAGCAAGCGTGGCGTGAAATGGCAAAACAAGTCGCTCATGAAATCAAAAACCCATTAACTCCTATGCGTCTAAGCGTGCAAAGTTTTCAGCATAAATTTGACCCCCAAGACCCTAAAATTCACAAAAAGGTTGAGGAGTACACTAAAACCTTAATTCAGCAAATTGACACCATGAGCTCTATTGCGTCGGCCTTTTCTAATTTTGCCAAAATGCCAGCTCAAAAATTTGAGTTTCTAAATGTGGTTGAGGTTGTCGAGTTAGCTTTAGAAATTTTCACGGAGAGTGATATTAAATTTAGCGCTAAAGGATCTGAAATTGTTGCAAATTTTGACCGTTCACAACTGATTAGAATCATCACAAATCTAGTTAAGAATGCCGTCCAAGCGATCCCTGAGAGTCGCGCTCCACAGATTAGCATTCAACTATCCTCTACCCAAACAGATGTTATTATTGAAGTCAAAGACAATGGCTGTGGAGTTTCAGAAGCTATTAAGGATAAGATCTTTGAGCCAAAGTTTACTACTAAAACTAGTGGGATGGGACTAGGCTTACCCATGATTAAAAACATTATTGAAACCTATAACGGCAGTATTGAATTTACTTCTTCAATTGATAAAGGAAGTCAATTTACAGTACGTTTTCCAAAACAATTTTCAGATGAATTATAACACTATTTTAAGTAATTTTAGTAATGGCATTACAACAATTACAATCAATAGACCAACAAAGTTAAATGCTTTAAATACTACAACTATATTTGAGCTTCACACAGCATTCAAAACTGCAGACCTCGATTTTGAAACTAAAGTCATTATACTAACGGGAAGTGGAGAAAAGGCATTTGTTGCGGGTGCTGATATTAGCGCGTTTGCCCATTTCGAACAAGAAGAAGGGCGTTCATTAGCTAAACAAGGTCAGGACTTGCTCTTTGATATGGTCGAAAATTTATCCACGCCAGTTATAGCAGCGGTTAATGGCTATGCCCTTGGAGGAGGTTTGGAATTAGCGATGTCTGCACACTTTAGAGTTGCTAGCTCTAATGCGCTTATGGGTTTGCCAGAAGTGTCATTAGGACTAATCCCTGGCTATGGTGGAACACAACGCTTGGCGCAGTTGGTAGGGAAAGGGCGAGCGCTAGAATTGATTATGACAGCAAATATGATTGATGCACAAAAAGCACTTTCGTATGGGCTTGTAAATCACGTCGTTCTTCTTGAAGAATTATTACCTAAGTGTTATGCGTTGGCAGATAAAATCAAATCAAATTCCTCATTAGCAATTGCTGCTGCTGTTAGAGCTGTTAATGCGAATTATACCGATGGTGTGAATGGTTATGACGTAGAAATATCTGAATTTGGAAAGTGTTTTGATACGGATGATTTTGTAGAAGGCACTACTGCATTTTTAGAAAAACGTAAATCTAACTTTCCGGGGAAATAAAAAAAAGCCCAAACAAACGTTTGGGCTTTTAAGTTTTATAGAGCTAAAATGCTTAATCTGCTAATACAATAATTTTGTTAGCGTTCATTTCAATAGCACCAGAATCAATAGCATACAAATAGCTACCACCTTTTTCTTGAAAGTATCCTTTGTTCGAATCATCGAGTGTGATGTTTCCTACTATTTTTACGAATCCATCCTTGAGGACAGACACAATAGGGGCGTGATTGTTTAGCATTTCAAAATCACCATTAACACCAGGGACAGAGACACTGTCTACATCGCCTTTAAATATGGTTGCTTCAGGAGTTATAATTTCTAAATACATAGTTTATTTTTTAGGCTTCCGCTAACATTTTATCACCAGCTTCAATTGCTTCTTCAATCGTTCCTTTTAGGTTAAAGGCTGCTTCTGGAAGACGATCTAATTCACCATCCATAATCATATTAAATCCTTTGATGGTTTCTTTAATATCAACCAACACCCCTTTTAGGCCTGTAAATTGCTCAGCAACGTGGAACGGCTGTGATAGGAAACGTTGTACACGACGTGCGCGTCCAACAGCTAATTTATCTTCTTCTGATAATTCTTCCATTCCAAGAATTGCGATGATATCTTGTAATTCTTTATAACGTTGTAACAGTTCTTTTACACGTTGAGCACAGTCATAATGCTCATCACCTAAAATATCTGCTGTCAAAATTCTTGATGTAGAATCTAAAGGATCTACCGCTGGATAGATACCAAGCTCTGCAATTTTACGTGATAATACGGTAGTTGCATCTAAGTGAGCAAAGGTTGTTGCTGGTGCAGGATCTGTTAAATCATCTGCAGGCACGTAAACCGCTTGTACAGAAGTAATCGATCCTTTCTTTGTAGATGTAATACGCTCTTGCATCGCACCCATTTCAGTGGCTAATGTTGGTTGGTATCCTACTGCAGATGGCATACGCCCTAGAAGTGCTGACACCTCTGACCCAGCTTGTGTAAATCGGAAAATATTATCCACAAAGAATAATACATCTTTTCCTTGACCGTCTCCAGCACCGTCACGAAAGTATTCCGCAATCGTTAATCCAGATAAGGCTACACGTGCACGTGCTCCAGGAGGCTCATTCATTTGTCCAAACACGAAAGTTGCTTTAGATTCTTTCATGATTGATTTATCAACCTTTTTAAGATCCCATCCACCTTCTTCCATGGAGTGCATAAAGTCATCACCATATTTTATAATACCAGACTCCAACATTTCGCGAAGTAAATCGTTTCCTTCACGAGTACGCTCTCCAACACCGGCAAATACTGAAAGACCACCATGGCCTTTGGCTATATTATTAATTAATTCTTGTATCAGTACAGTTTTACCAACTCCGGCACCACCAAATAATCCAATCTTACCGCCTTTTGCATACGGCTCAATTAAATCGATCACTTTGATCCCAGTAAATAAAACTTCAGTAGATGTCGAAAGGTCTTCAAATTTTGGTGCTTGTCTGTGGATTGGTAATCCAGCTGATCCAGCTTTAGGCAAATCGCCTAAACCATCAATAGCATCTCCAATCACATTGAATAAACGGCCATAGACATCGTCTCCTACAGGCACTTGAATTGGTGCGCCAGTGGCATTGACTTCAGTTCCACGACTCAATCCATCCGAAGAATCCATAGCGATTGTTCGCACTGAATTCTCACCAATATGAGATTGAACTTCAAGAACCAAAATTGACCCATCAGGTCTGTTGATTTCTAAGGAATCGTAAATTTTTGGAAGGTCTGCTCCGGATGCGAATTCGACATCGATCACTGGACCTACAATTTGAGCAACTTTACCTGTAACTTTTGACATTACTTTTAT
>JAQXCA010000051.1 GCA_029252105.1 Flavobacteriaceae bacterium
ATGGCTTTGTTTAAAGACGGGGAATTAGTGCATATGCTAGAGCGTCACCATATTGAAGGGCGCCCAGCAGAATTGATCGCAGAAAATTTAATGAATGCCTATAACGAACACTGTTAATCGCATTTAAAACTTACAAAACCAGACAATAGTCTGGTTTTTTTTGGTTTAAACTAGCCTATAATTTCAACTAAGTCTTCAATTTTTGTTAGCAATTGCACTTTAATGGTTGTGTTTTTAAGCCCTATTTTATTGTGTTTAGATACAAATATAATTTCAAAGCCTAATTTTTCGGCTTCCAAAATGCGTTGATCTACACGCTGAACAGGTCGGATTTCTCCAGACAGACCAACTTCACCCGCAAAACAAAAGTTTTTAGCTAGGGCTTCGTCATCATTAGAAGATAAAATGGCGGCAACAACGGCCAAATCAATTGCGGGGTCATCCACATTAATTCCTCCTGTAATGTTTAGAAACACGTCCTTTGCGCCGAGTCTAAAACCAGCACGTTTTTCTAAAACTGCCAACAACATATTGAGGCGTTTGGCATTAAATCCTGTGGCGCTACGCTGCGGCGTTCCATAAACTGCCGTACTTACCAGTGCTTGAACTTCGATAAGTAATGGACGTACGCCTTCTAAAGTAACTGCAATAGCGTTGCCAGACAAGGCTTCATCTTTTTTAGAAATCAAAATTTCTGAAGGATTGGTAACTTCTCTAAGACCAGTACCTAGCATTTCATAAATTCCCAACTCATGGGTTGATCCAAAACGATTTTTATGCGCTCTCAAAATTCTGAAGACATGATTTCTATCGCCTTCAAACTGAAGGACGGTATCAACCATGTGTTCCAATATTTTTGGTCCTGCTATAGAGCCATCTTTAGTGATATGACCTATTAATATTACAGGCGTAGCGGTTTCTTTAGCAAATTTAATTAACTCACTTGTACATTCTTTTATTTGAGAGACACTTCCAGCAGAAGCTTCTAGATAATCACTTTGTAAAGTTTGAATGGAATCTATAATAACCACATCAGGTTCAAGGGCTTCTATTTGTTTGAATATGTGCTGCGTTTTGGTTTCTGTTAAAATATAACAGGTATCATTCAGCGGCTGAATACGTTCTGCACGGAGTTTGATTTGTTTCTGACTTTCTTCACCAGAAACATATAGGGTTTTGTAGGGCAATTTCAATGAGACTTGAAGCATGAGCGTACTTTTGCCTATCCCTGGTTCGCCTCCCAAAAGTGTTAATGATCCTGGGACTATACCTCCACCCAAGACACGGTTTAACTCGCCATCTGTCGTGTCCATTCGGACGGTTTTGGTGGTATCAATTTCAGATATCCTTAGAGGTTTCGATACCCGATTTGATGTGTTTTGAGTGCCCGTTTTCCAGTCTTTTTTATCGGGCTTCTGCACCAATTCTTCTGTTATCGTATTCCACGACTTACAGGACGTACATTGGCCTTGCCATTTAGCCGATTGAGCTCCGCAGCTCTGACAAAAAAAAGTTGTTTTTACTTTAGCCATTAGTCTCCGTATTCTGCTTTAATTTCATCTGCTCTTTCAAGCATATCATCTTTTGAGTAGCCTTCTATTTCGTTCAACATATAGGCAGAACGATAGACGTTCATCGCTTTTTTTAGCTTTCCTATTTCTTCATAATAGCGCGCAAGGTAAAAGCTTGCCATGATGGTGTCAGGATGATGTTTGCTTGCAATTTTCGCTAGATCTTGAAAATATTCATATTGTTTGGTTCTTTCAATAGCTGCAGCAATAGCTCTAAAGTCATTGACAAGTATTTGTTTTTCAATTCCGAATAAGGTTTTGATCATATCGTATTTTTCATTCAAATAAGAAACTGGTGATGTTTCTAAAGGTAAAATATAATCATTATACTCTGACTTACTAATAGGTTGAAAGACAAAAAATATACGTTGTAGTGCTTTTGGAATTGAGTGTGCCACAAGCGTGTAATGCGTGGCGTCCTCAAAATTGTCAAACGTATATAAAAGGTTTGTGTTTTCAAAGGTAGAAATCGTGGTGTTCAAAGCGATCGCTTCTTTTTTATTTTGTTTAATATCCCGAGTACCCGTTGATAAGTAATAAAATGTTTTATCGTTACTTTCAAGGCTAAGTCTTCGTGTAAGGTTTTCATCCATTTTATATGATAAGCTTGGGCTCAGGGCTACATAGGCATTGAAAATTGGGCGGCTATTAAACATAAAATAATTCATGAAATTTGCTGTTTCGCCGTGTCCGATAGCGACCCTAAAATCGAGACTGCGGTAATTTTCAATCATATAATTTATGAGTTCGTTTTCAATAAAATCATAGAACCGAGCACCTGTTTCAGAAGGTAAATAATCTTCCATTGAAATACTACAATCCTCTATTCTCAAATCATTTTGATTGATCCCTACCACAATGGCTTCTGGCATATCGTCCCAGTAGGAATAATAATCCACATTACCAGCAACCACTTCAAACAAATAATCGCCATCAAAAACAACAATTAAAGGATAACTTTTTTCGGGATTATCTTCATAATTCCGAGGGAGTTGTATTTTTAATTCACGAGAAGTCCCTAAAGCTTCTGAGTCAATAGATTCATAAACCGTTTGCGCAAAAGTTAGATTAAAACAAAGGAGAGTTGAAATGATAAAAAATTTCATATGATATCTATAAATGGTTTGGTGTTGCCAAGTTAAGAAAATAACCGAAAAACAATTGTACTATTTGGAAGTTTGTTTTGGATAGACTTTGTTATAAATCGGCAAAAAGAGCAGTGAAAGCCCTCCTAAAATTATGATCATTACCGTTTGTGATGTCCACATAATCCATCCAAATGCAATACTGGGATCTTCAGAGATATTAAAAATTGAAAACGCTGCATAAATTGCCAAAGGGTAGGATCCAATCCCGCCATTGGTTGCTGCAATACTGAAACTTGCAAAAATGAAGCCTATTAGAATTGCCGAAAACGGAAGTTGACTTGTTTCTGCTAAAGAAAAGGAGGTGACGTAAAACATGAGCACGTACATGACCCATATAAAAAGGGTGTGTGCTAAAAAAGCCCACTTTTTTTTCATTTTTAAAATGCTAGAAATCCCTTCAACAAGTCCTAATAAGAGGGATTTAATTTTCAAAACAAAGGGGTGGTTCGAAGAGTTAAATAACTGATAACCAACTGCGAGTATTAAAACGCCTACAAGTCCAAAAATAATGAGTTTGGTGGGGTCGAGTGCCATCGCTAAATACTTATAAATGATGTCGAATTCCAGTACTAGACTTAAACTTATAATACAAAGCATGACTAATAAATCGGCGACACGTTCGGCGATAATTGTTCCAAATCCTTTTTCAAAAGGAACGCCTTCGTAATTGGTTAGAATGGTCGCTCTTGAAACTTCGCCAGCTCTTGGAATGGTGTAGTTTACAAGATAGGTTATAAACACCGCCATGATACTGTTTGGCAAACGCAATTGATACCCCATTGGTTCTATCATAAATTTCCAACGGTAGGCACGCGATAAATGGCTAAGTAGTCCAAAAAAAACGCCAAGTCCTATCCAAAAATAGTCAGCATTCTTAAAGTAACCGAGCAATATCTCAACAGAAATTTTTGACACAGAATACCAAACCAAAAATGCGCCGAGTAAAAGCGGTAAGCTGATTTTTAAAACGGATTTAAGTGTCGTATTCAAAAGATTAGTTTAGCAGGTTGTTGGCTTCATTTGGAAACACTAATGAGGGCTTAAATTCTTTCGCGGATTCAACATCCATAAATGCATATGTTATGAGTATCAAAATATCTCCGATAGATACTTTATGTGCCGCAGCACCATTTAGTGTAATTTCACCAGAATTCCTTGGACCAGGAATAACATAAGTGTCTAAACGTTCGCCATTAGTGTTGTTAACGACTTGGATTTTTTCGCCTTGAATAATATTAGCGGCATCCATTAAATCTTCATCGATGGTAATACTTCCTATATAATCAAGGGCAGCTCCAGTTACTTTTACACGATGAATCTTAGATTTTACGACTTGTATTTGCATGGGTCAAAGGTAATTAATTTAAAGCGATATTGTCAATTAATCGGACATCTCTTGCAAAGACTGCAATAAATGCACGATAGGTTTTAGTTTGATTTTTTTGTTGAATGGGCTCTAAGGTTTTACTCTCCGAAATCTGGAAATATTCCAACTCAAACAAAGGGTGATTGCTAAACTGTGCACTTACCCATTGCTGGATGTATTCAGGAGACTCTGAATTGAATTTGTCTTTGACTGAAAGAAGTGTTTTATAAATTAAATCCGATGCTTCTAGTTCTTCTGATGACAAACGACTATTTCGTGAGCTCATAGCAAATCCATTGGGTTCGCGCGCAATTGGACACCCTACAATAGTTACTGTTAATTGAGTAATCTCAACCATTTTTTTGATGATTTGCAATTGCTGAAAATCTTTTTCGCCAAAATAAGCCGTATCCGGTTTTACAATTTCAAATAACCGCTTTACAATAGTTCCAACGCCGTCAAAGTGGCCCATTCTAAATTTGCCTTCCATTTGAGATTCCAAGCCTCCAAAATCAAAATGAGTGGCAATTGTTTCAGCGCCATAAACATCGGAGACTGTAGGCGCATATACAATTACCCTTGTTTTAGAAAGTGTTTCTAATAGCTGAATGTCTTTAGTTAATGTTCGTGGGTAGTTCGTTAAATCACTAGGATTGTCAAACTGAGTGGGGTTTACAAAAACACTCACAACCACCAGCGTGTTTTCAGCCAAAGCTGCTTTAACTAAGGACAAATGTCCCGCGTGTAAGGCGCCCATAGTGGGCACAAATCCTAGTGAAAAAGAAGCATGTTTTTCAGTAGCAATAAAGGCACTTATTTCGGCGTTAGATGTGTAAACTCGCATTTAGTAAATAATTAACAGTGAGCAAACTTACGGTATTACTGTTAATCTGCATAAAATTTTGTATTTTTGCGTGCTTTTTATTGATAATGCTAAAATCCTAGAACATATGAAAGATAAGAGAGTACTATACGTGTCGTCCGAAGTTGTTCCTTATTTACCTGAAACGGAAATTTCCTCAATGTCGTTTGAGGCTCCAAGAATGGTAAACAAACAAGGAGGGCAAATACGAATATTCATGCCGCGCTATGGAAATATTAATGAGCGAAGGCATCAACTTCATGAAGTTATTCGTCTATCGGGAATCAATTTAGTGATTAATGATTTAGACATGCCATTAATTATAAAGGTGGCCTCGATTCCAAAAGAGCGTATTCAAGTTTATTTCATAGACAATGAAGAATACTTTAGCAGAAAAGCAACATTAACCGACGACAAAGGGGACTTGTTTGAAGATAATGATGAGCGCGCTATATTTTTCGCAAAAGGGGTTATTGAAACGGTGAAAAAATTAAATTGGGCGCCCGATATCATTCATGTACATGGGTGGCTAGCATCTTTATTGCCTCTGTATTTAAAGCAATATTATAAAGATGAACCTCTTTTTAAAGAAAGTAAAATTGTAACTTCTATTTATAATCAGAGTTTCGACAATACGCTTAATGATGGTATTGTTGATAAAATCAAGTTTGATGAAATTGAAGACACACATATCGATAAATTGAATACACCTACCTATTCCAATTTAATGAAAGTTGCTGTTGATTTCTCAGATGGATTAATAAAGGGATCTCAAGACCTCCCAAAAGAATTAGAAGATTACCTTGCGACTTGTGAAAAACCTGTATTGGATTACCAATACCCAGAAGCTTTTGCAGAGGCATACACTGAATTTTATAATACACAAATCTTAAAACTAGTACCCTAATGAAATATTTTAATTCAGTTTTATTTAAATCAACTTGCGCTTTAGCATTGATTTTTATGAATCAGTCCTGCGAAAATGAGTTTTCAGAAATTGGAACTGATATCGTGGGAACCCCAGGTATTGAAATTAAAAACAAGACCTACCCCGTTACTACTTATAACAAAAAAATTACTCCTTTTCAATCTAATGGTTTAGCTGAAAATCTTTTGGGTTACTATTATGATGATGTTTTTGGAGCCACTACAGTTAATTTTGTTGGACAACTAACTCCGACTTCTTTAGCGCCTGATTTTGGAGAAAATACTGTTTTAGATTCTGTGGTACTAACCATTCCATACAATAGCACAGCAACTAGTGGAGAAACCACCACTTATGAATTGGATTCATTGTACGGAACCGATCCAATAAAATTATCTGTTTTTAGAAATAATTATTACTTAAGAGCATTTGATCCCAATGGAGAATTAGATGACACTCAAAATTATTATTCAAACGGAACTTTAGCTCAAGGCGAAACTCTAGGAGCTTCCGAGCTTGAAGGGCAATTGTTGTATTATAGCAATAGTTATTTACCGAGCGCAAAGTCTATTGAGTTGTGGGAAACGAATGAAGAAACAGAAGTATTTGAAGTTGCCTCCACAATTCCACCAAGCTTACGAATTCATTTATTCGGAGAAACTAGTGAAAACGCAAGCGTTCCGGATAGGTTTTGGGACGATGTAATATTTTCAAAAGAAGACGATGAAGTCCTTAACAAGGCTAACAGTTTTTATGAATACTTTAGAGGTTTATATTTTAAGGTTGAAGCTAATTCTGTTGGAAATAAAAACTTAGCACAATTGAATTTTTCTTCTACTAACTCCAACGTGAAATTGTATTATACTTACGATCTAACCACTACGGTAGATGGTGTAGAAAATACTACGAATGTACAAGGAGAATATGAACTGCTTTTTTCTGGAAACAGAGTGAATATTTTTAATAATGATTTTAATACTTCTATATTACAAACCATTGAAGATACTTCTACAGATACCGAAGGCGATGACTATTTGTATTTAAAAGGTGGTGAAGGCTCTATGGCTATTATAGAATTATTTTCTGAGGACGAAAATGGAACTTCTGGAACAGCTCAATTAAATGAATTTAGAGAAATTAATGATGGTGTCATCACAACAAAACGCTTGATCAATGAGGCCTATTTAGAGTTCTACGTAGAAACAACATTATCTAATCTCGACAAGCCTCGAAGAGTTTATGTGTATGATGTCGAGAATAATCTTCCTGTAGCTGATTTTTTCTTAGACCAAACATCTGAAGACGCATCTTCAGATTCTAAATTTACACATTTAGTGCCTTTAACAAAAGAAACTGGTGCTGATGGCGTGGAAGAACAAAAATATAAAATTAGACTCACCGAGCATTTGAATAATATCGTGATGCGAGATTCAACAAATGTGAAACTTGGACTGGTGGTCTCCTCTAACGCAGGTGCAGCAAACACTAGAGATCTTCTAAACCCTACGGATGTAGAGGGTGTCCCAATAGGAACCGTTTTATCTCCAAAAAGCATCGTTCTACATGGGAACAATTCTCCTGATGCAGCCAAAAGAGTGAAGTTCAACGTTTACTATACCGAACCAAATAACTAAGAATAAATGTGTGGAATTGTAGGATACATCGGTCATCGAGAAGCCTATCCCTTGATTATAAAGGGTTTACAACGCTTAGAATATAGAGGATATGACAGTGCGGGAATTGCTCTATATGACGGCTCGGAAATTACACTCTGTAAAACCAAAGGCAAAGTTGCAGATTTAGAGCATAAGTTTTCAAAAAACAACACCCCTAAAGGTAGCTTAGGAATTGGACATACGCGTTGGGCAACCCACGGCGTTCCAAATGACGTGAATTCGCATCCTCATTTTTCTAACTCTGGCGATTTAGTTATTATTCACAATGGTATTATTGAGAACTATGGCGCTCTAAAAGAAGAGCTTATAAAAAGAGGTTACGTGTTTTCTTCTGATACAGATACTGAAGTCTTAATAAACCTGATAGAGGATATTCAAAAAAACAACAACTTAAAACTTGGAAAGGCTGTACAAGTAGCACTTAACCAAGTTGTAGGCGCCTATGCCATTGCGGTATTTGATATTAAAAAACCCAACGAAATTGTGGTGGCGCGTCTCGGAAGCCCACTAGCTATTGGAGTTGGTGAAAATGAATTTTTTATTGCTAGTGATGCTTCTCCATTTATTGAGTACACCAATAATGCCGTATATTTAGAAGATGAAGAAATGGCAGTGGTACGGTTACATAAACCGATAAAAATACGAAGTATTAAAGATGATAAAATCGTTAGTCCTTACGTTCAAGAGCTAGAGATAAACCTAGAGCAAATTGAAAAAGGAGGCTATGATCATTTTATGCTTAAAGAAATTTTTGAGCAACCAAATGCAATCAAAGACACCTATAGAGGGCGTTTATTAATCGATGAAGGCATTATCAAAATGGCCGGAATAGAAGATAATATGGGTAAGTTTTTGAACGCTAACCGTATTATTATCATCGCTTGTGGTACCTCTTGGCATGCTGGTTTAGTTGCAGAATATATTATAGAAGACTTAGTTCGAATTCCTGTGGAAGTTGAATATGCCTCAGAATTTCGATATAGAAACCCCGTAATTAACGAAAAAGACGTGGTTATTGCCATTTCTCAATCTGGAGAAACAGCAGACACATTGGCCGCTATAAAACTTGCTAAAGAAAAAGGCGCGTTTGTGTTTGGCGTTTGTAATGTGGTTGGATCTTCCATTTCAAGAGAAACCCATGCAGGTGCATATACCCATGCGGGGCCTGAAATTGGCGTGGCTTCTACCAAAGCATTTACAACACAAATTACGGTTCTAACGCTCATTGCATTACGATTAGCAAAAGCAAAAGGCACCATGTCAAGCTCTGACTTCAGAAGACACCTTGTCGAATTGGAAACAATTCCTGAAAAAGTAGAAGCAACATTAAAAGCCGACGGGCTGGCAAAAGAAATTGCCGCGATCTATAAAGACGCTAAAAACTTTTTATATTTAGGTCGTGGATTTAATTTCCCAGTGGCACTTGAAGGGGCTTTGAAACTTAAAGAAATTTCCTATATTCATGCCGAAGGGTATCCCGCTGCTGAAATGAAGCACGGCCCTATCGCACTTATCGATGAGAATATGCCCATTGCTGTCATTGCGACCAAATATGGCCATTATGAAAAAGTAGTCAGTAACATTCAAGAAATTAAATCTAGAAAAGGAAAGATTATTGCAGTAGTCAATAAAGGAGATACACAAGTCCGAAATATTGCAGACCATGTTATCGAGATTCCTGAAACTATAGAATCGCTTTCACCCCTACTGACAACCATTCCTTTACAATTACTATCGTATCACATCGCTGTGATGTTGGAAAGAAACGTAGATCAACCTCGTAATCTAGCGAAGTCTGTTACGGTGGAGTAAAAAAAACAAACGGTTATCCTTACCCCTCTAAAATCAATATAAGATTCTCAGTATCAATTACTACCACTAAACTTTGGGAATCAAATTATAGTAAATATCAACGGTATTTATTCAACAGAATTTGTGAATATAAAGAGTGTCTTCTTTCCCCTATTGGTTACAGAAAGATATCTCAAATCTTCAATGGGGAGGGGTTAAAAACACCTCGTGGAAGTATCTTTAAGAACAACCATGTTCACTCCATTTATAAGAAAGGTTTAATTCGTGAAGAAAGAATGAATAGAAAAGATATCGTAAAGGTGTCTCAACCTATCATTGAGGAGTTAAATTAAAAATTCGTTTTTGATTAAATGTAAAGTTTTTTTGTCATTATGTAAAAAATACTTTACATTTGTTGAAATTTAAAAATTATAATATGAGTTATTTATTTAGTAATAAGTTTAAAAAAACAAGTGGTGTGGTTTTTTATTTGTCAATACTAGTTGGATTATTTTTACTCTTGACAGATAGAATACAAGATATTTTTGTTGTCAACGTTTTTTCAATTTTTTCATATGAATGGTTTGGTTCAGAACAAACAGGTTTTGGTTGGATAGAAAATGGGTTAGGTGACGAAATTTTTACCCTATTAATTATTGTTTCAGGATTAATAAACTCTTTTAGTAAAGAGAAAATAGAAGATGAATTAATTTCAAGAA
>JAQXCA010000059.1 GCA_029252105.1 Flavobacteriaceae bacterium
ATCGGCGAATTAATTCTTCGGTTTTTCCTGAAAACATCGATCCACAGATGACTTCGATCCAACCAAATTGTTCTTTAGGGTTTACTGTATTTTCGAGAAACATTTTGTAATTTTAACACCAAACGAAATTTATATTCGTTTTTATAAAGGTGGTATAAATTTATTAAAAATCAAAAGTATAAATTTAAAAGTTATAAAAAGCCATTAATAAAGAGTTTACAGACGTTTTAAAACGAATATAAAATAGCTAATACACTACAATGAAAAAAAAATTAGAATCGGAGTTAATAAGTATCGCCCATAGAATTCTTAAACTTACAGGAAAAGAAGATCTAGAGAAAATGCAAGCCGAAATAGCGCTCTTGTATCAAAAAATCACGATTCTGAAGTTTATAGAAAACAACCATGACGGGGAATTACCTGAATCGACAGGATTAGATGCGTCTTTTTTTAACGCTCTCGACGGTGCGTTTAACAATACGGTTACGGATTCGGTTGAAGTTGCAGATAAAACGTTTGTAAATATTGACGCCGAGGACACCGAATCTATTATGGAACCTGCAATCGAAAAAATTAAAGATATTGTTGCTCAAATGCCAGAAGAAACGGCTGAAGTAGACGCTATAATAGATGCTATTAACGACCCTCCAGAAGCGATTGAACACGACCTAAACGAGCTATCTCCAAGTTATTCCCAGCTTCCGATTTTCGAAGCCGTAGAGATTGAACACTCAACGCCGTCTTTAAGTGATCAATTAAAAACGCAGGGATTTCAAGTAGGGCTTAACGACCGATTGGCCTTTGTTAAAAGTTTATTTGAAAACAGTACAGAGGACTATGACCGCGTTTTATCTCAATTAAGCACTTTGGGCTCCTTTGAAGAGGCCAATGAAATGTTAAACACGATCATCAAACCTGACTACAATAACTGGGAAGGACAAGAGGATATAGAAGCTCGGTTTTTGGAGATAATTGAAAATAAATTTAAGTAAGCCTTTTATCAAAACAACTTTCAACGTATTATTTTTAGTACTTTTGAACGCTAAAACAAGATCTAAATGTCTTCAGAATTAAAATACGCGGTTTTTGGTAGTGGAAGTTGGGCGACAGCAATTGTTAAAATGCTTTGTGAAAACTCAGACCAAGTAGGTTGGTATGTTCGTAAACAACACACGATTGATCATATTGTTTCGGAAGAACACAATCCTTATTATTTGAGCTCTGTAGAATTTAATATTAACCAGCTTCAAATTGATAGTGACATTAATAAAATAGCGGATGATGCAGATGTATTAATTTTTGCAATTCCCTCTGCGTTCATCGAAAGCGAGCTTCAAAAACTAACCATAGACATTTCTTCTAAAATAATTATGTCCGCAGTAAAGGGAATTATTCCAGAATCCGGATTATTGGTTGCTGAGCATTTCCATCAAAACTATGCTATTGACTCCAAAAACAGCGTTGTATTAGCGGGGCCTTGCCACGCCGAAGAAGTCGCTCTAGAGCGTTTGTCTTACATTACGATAGCTTGTGCAGACCTTGACCTTGCAAAAGAGATTGCAGAGCAGTTTTCAAGCAACTACATAAAAACGAGCACAAACGATGATGTTATAGGCGCCGAATATGCAGCCATGCTTAAAAATATTTACGCCATTGCCGCAGGAATAGCACATGGTCTAGGCTATGGTGATAATTTTCAAAGTGTTTTAATGAGCAACGCCACACGCGAAATGAAACGATTCATCAAAAAAGCGCATAAAATGAAACGTAATATTAATGAGACGGTTTATTTAGGCGATTTATTAGTGACTTGCTACTCCTTATTTTCAAGAAACAGAATGTTTGGAAACATGGTAGGGAAAGGCTATACTGTAAAATCTGCGCAAATGGAAATGAGCATGATTGCTGAAGGGTATTATGCTACAAAAAGCGCCTATCAAATTAATCAAGCAAAAGAAACACCTGCTCAAACACCGATTATAGACACGGTTTATGAAATTTTGTATTTGAACAAAAACGCAAAAAATGCGTTTAAAAAACTAACAGAGAAATTAAGTTAGAATTAAGATTTTAAAACCCCTTTTATATTTATAAGCGGGATATTTTGAAGTGCCTTTTCATTAATTGTGTTTTTTCTAAATTCAAAGGATTTTTCAAACAAGGTATTGTCTTCAAAAAAAGAGACATTAAAACGATTGTTTATAGATAAAACATTTTCTAGAAGCATTTCAATTTTTGCAAAACTTTTCGCAGGAAGTACATCAATTTTTTTTCTAAACGTCGCTGTTTTTTTAGCTTCGGAATAGCCTTTGGTTACAATAATAACCAGATCTAAAGCCACTGATTTATCGTTGATTATATAGGCGTTCCAGTCATAAACCTTATAGGTTTCGTTGTATTCATGAACCACAGCAATATAAACATCTTTTACTTCGGGAATATGGATGTCCTTTTTCAAAATAATTAGTATTCTTCAATGTTTATATTATGCTCTAAAAGGAGTTTACGGGCGTGCGTAGAAAATCGAATCAGCTTGTCATAATCTTCTTTTTTTGAAAAATAATCAGGCGTTGCTTCAAAATCTTTTACAGATAAAACATCATAATGTTTATTATTTTCTACAAGAAATTCGTGAACCCAGATCAAATGATAACCTACAGATTTAATTTCAACACCCTCACCAGATTTTTTAAGAGCCAATTTTAAAACCGCTCCACCATCTCGAGGAAACGTGCGTTGGTGCGAGACAAAATTTCCTAAGGAGTACACGACTAGGGATGCGCTGTTGAGCGCTGTTTTTGAGCGCCACTCCATTGGCTGAAGTACATGGGGATGCGCTCCAATAACGATATTAACACCAAGCGATTTAAAATACTCAAACCATTCTTTTTGTGTGGTGTTTGGAAGGTCTTTATATTGGTCACCCCAGTGTACAAAAGCAATTATTTGATCGGGTTTTATTAAAGTATTCACGGCATCAACATCTTTGGAAACACGCTCTTTTTCTAAATAATTTACGATGTTTGGACTGCTTGGAGGAATGCTGTTTGTGCCATAAGTATAATTAATAATGGCAATTCTAAGGTTGTTCTTTTCAATGACATATGCAGGGCTAGTTTGTTTACTTTCTGTGTTTATAAACGTTCCTGTATGACCAATATTTAAAGAGTCCAGAATTGCTATGGTTTTTTCAACGCCTTTTTTCCGCTTATCGCAAGAGTGATTGTTTGCAGTAACCAACACATCAACTCCCGATTTTTTGATGGCTGCAGCATAGGCTGGAGGCGAACTAAATTGTGGGTAACCAGAGTAAGGCGTGACACCCAATGTTACCTCTAGGTTTCCAATAGTGACGTCAGCATCACTAAGAATAGGTGTGATTTTTCTAAAAGTAGAGTCATAATTGTAGTTTCCAGACACTTTATCGTAAGCGGCATTTATTTGATCTAAATGCCCCATAAAATCTCCTATAAACAAAAGGCTTAACTCATTAGAATCTCCACTAACATCTAGTGTTTTTTGTTTTAAATCTTCTGAAGGAACACTATCTAATGGACTTGTTTTGGTTGGTGTCAACTCCGTATTTTGACTTGCCGCTGTCCATTGAACAAGCACAATAAAAACAAGTTTAAAAAAGACAGCCTTCATAACATGGGGTATTATAAGTGGCTTTTAAATTGTTCTAAAAAGCGCACATTGTTTTCACTTAATAATCGGATATCACTAATTTGGTGTAATAACAATGCAATTCTATCAATTCCCATACCAAAAGCAAAACCAGAGTATTCTTTAGAATCGATTCCACAGTTTTCAAGAACATTAGGATCCACCATTCCACACCCCATAATTTCTAACCAGCCGGTTCCTTTGGTCATTTTGTAGTCCGTTTCGGTTTCTAAACCCCAATATACATCCACCTCAGCACTTGGCTCTGTAAATGGAAAGTATGATGGACGAAGCCTGATTTTTGATTTTCCAAAAAGCTCTGTTGTAAAATATTGCAGGGTTTGCTTCAGATCAGCAAAGCTCACGTTTTTGTCAATATATAAGCCTTCTACTTGGTGGAAAAAACAATGTGAACGCGCCGAAATCGCTTCATTTCGATAGACTCGTCCTGGAGAAATTGTTCGAATAGGAGGTTGGTTGTTTTCCATATAGCGCACTTGCACAGAACTGGTGTGTGTGCGTAATAAAATATCAGGATCTGTTTGAATAAAGAACGTGTCTTGCATGTCTCTTGCAGGATGATGTTCTGGTAAGTTAAGTGCAGTAAAATTATGCCAGTCATCTTCAATTTCAGGGCCTTCACTTACGTTGAATCCAATTCTTGAAAAGATATCTGTAATTTGATTTTTTACCAATGAAATGGGATGTCTAGCGCCAATATTGAAAGGCTCACCAGGACGAGTCAAATCGCCAAAAAAAGCAGTTTCACTAGAGGTGTTTTCTAGGGATGCTTTTATGGAATTCACTTTGTCTTGAGCGACGCTTTTTAGTTTATTTATCGCTTGTCCAAAGTCCTTTTTTTGTTCATTGGGAACGTCTTTAAAGCGGGCAAATAAATCTGTTAAAAGCCCCTTTTTTCCAAGAAACTTAATTCGAAAAATTTCTAGTTCGTCTAAAGATTGTGTCGAAAAAGCGTCTGCTTCTTCTATGAATTTATGGATCTTCTCTATCATGATAAAATTAAATAATGGCCAAATTTAAGAAAACTTAACTAATAAACTCCGCCTCAATAAAATAGTTTACAATGGCATCCTTCATAAGGATACTTTGCTCTCCAGCTTTCAAATTCGGCAATTCTTCTTTTATGGTATAATGCGGCCAACCCTGTTCGTCGAAATAGTCAAACATATAGTAGCCGTAAGGTTCTAAAAGTCGACAAATTGCAATGTGCATTAAGTTGAGTTTTTCATCCTTTTTAAATGTTCTGTGAAGCTGCCCCAGCTCCTGTACACCAATAAGATAGATGATGCCATCGAGGTCTAAGGGATCGCCATCAGCAAATTGAGCAGATAGTTTTTCAACCACGTCTTCCCATCGTTTTTTAAGTTCTTCGTCTCGAGCCATAATTATTTCGTAAATTTAGGGTGTATTAAAATAGAAACGAAACATTTGAGTTGTTATGTTGAGGTTCATTGTTATTTTTTTTAATCAATTATATAAAACACCATGGCAATTATTGATATCATATTAGGTGCGCTTATTCTTTACGGACTCGTTAAAGGCCTATCGAAAGGCTTCTTTGTTGAGGTTACCTCTTTACTCGCGCTATTAGTGGGCGTTTATGGAGCCGTGCATTTTAGTAATTATGCCGCAGAATTTTTGTCAAGCCGTTTTGAATGGGGTGAAAAAACAATCAACATCACTGCTTTTGCAATCACATTTGTGGTCATTGTATTGGCAATTTCTCTTGCGGGTAAAGCACTAACTAAGCTTGCGGATTTTGCAGCCCTAGGGATTTTAAACAAGTTGCTAGGCGGGGTTTTTGGAGGGCTAAAAATTGCGCTAATTCTTAGTGTACTCCTTTTAATTTTTAACACCCTTAACAAAACCATTCCATTTGTTTCTGATGAAGAGATTGAATCGTCTCTACTTTTCAATCCTGTAAAGTCGTTAGCTCCGATGATATTCCCAAATTTTATAAATGTGGACACCCCGCTAGAGCTACCGAATAGCCTTACGTTTCCCGAAGATTCTGAATGAGATTAGCACCTAAGATAGCCCTTTAATACAGGCATTAAAACTGCTATAAATATGTTCCTCTGGAATAAAATCTGGAATAATATCTATACGCTCCATCATATAGCGTGGTTGTTTTAAGACGTTCACAAACAAAACTTCTACGTTTTTGGTTTTTAAGTCCTGAATCATATCTTCCATCGCATACAGTCCAGATTGATCCATATACTGCATCCGTCCTAAGCGCAAAACCACAGTTGTTGCCGTTTCTGGAATTTGTTTGTAAAGCTGTTGAAAATCAGAAGTTGATCCAAAAAACAACGGCCCTTTGATGTGCTTAATAAAAACGGATTCTTTTAGGTGTTCAGGAAAATCTTTTTCATCTGGCCACGATTTTTCTTTTAACGGTTTTACATCTGAATACTCAGTTGTTAGATCACCAATTTTTTTCATAAACATTAAACAAGAAATAATCAGACCAATTCCTACAGCAAAAATTAAATCCCAAAAGGTAGACAAGACCAATACAACAAGCATTATTAACACTTCTGAGCTCAGTTTTATTGGGCCTAGCGAAAGATCTCTTGGAAGAGCTGGGATTGCTTTAAGCCCTTTGTAATCCATGACACCAATACCTACAGTTATTAAAATTCCAGAGAGTACAGCGGTAGGGATTTTTGATGCGACAGGACCTAATACGAGTAAGATAAATAAAAGCATCACACCCGCGATCATTCCTGAAAGCTTTGTTTTTCCTCCTGAATTTATATTTACAACCGTTCTTATGGTAGCTCCTGCACCAGGAATCCCCCCAAAAATAGACGCAATACTATTTCCAATACCTTGTCCGATAAGCTCTTTGTTGGGGTTGTGTTTTGTCTTGGTCATATTATCAGCCACAATACTTGTGAGCAAGGAGTCAATTGCCCCTAACAACGCAAGTGTAAACCCTGTGAAAATATAAGGTGTAATGGTTGATAATTTAAATTTAGTAAAAATTTCTAGCTGAAGTATAGGCAGTCCGCTAGGAATTTCTTCAATAGGTTTATAATTCAGCCCAAATACTATGGCTATTCCCGACATCACAACCAATGCCACCAATGTACTAGGCACTACAGTAGTGATGCGTTTAAATCCATAAATAATAAAGATAGTCCCCAAGGCTAGTAGCAACTCTAACCAGTTAATGTTGCGTAGAGCCCTCGGCATTACCTTTAGCGCACCAACAGTCCCTGAAGCGGTTTTAGTTGCTAATATTTCAGACTCTTTTCGGATATCATCCTGTGAGATTAAAGAAGCTCTATCAATCGTTTCTGTAAAATCCTCTAACACTAAGATGCCATCACTTGCTTCATCTTTCAATATATTTTCAAGAATCACCTCTTCTGCTTGTGCCTTAAACTGATTGACATATTCCAAATCTTCTTTAGGGCTATAACCTAGAGAAGGCAAAATTTGAGTTAATAAAATGATCACTCCAATTGCGGTCATAAATCCAGACACAACGGGATATGGAATGTATTTTATATACTTTCCGAGTCCAAGAACGCCCAATCCAATCTGAGAAAGACCAGCAATTAAAAACACAGTTAAAATAGCGGGCAATGCAATTGACAAATCACCGTCGTTAGCAGCGACAATCCCAGAAATCACGACCATACTAACGGCAGTCATTGGCGCAGTAGGCCCTGATATTTGAGTGTTGGTGCCGCCAAAAAGCGCTGCAAAAAAACTAATAAAAATGGCGCCATATAAACCAGCGCTAGGCCCTAATCCAGAAGATACTCCAAAAGCTAATGCTAATGGTAATGCGACGACTCCCGCAGTGATGCCACCAAAAGCATCGCCTTTTATGTTTGAAAAAAACTGTTTCATAGTAATATAATAGTATAAAATTAAAGTTTATAAAGAGAAACTCTTTGCGTGTAGACATTGAATAAATTCTACAAAAACTTTGGAGGTGGAGAGGTGTTTTCTAAATGAATCTCAACGTGGGCTCTAGTGAAAAAAAGAAACGACAACGATTTTGTTGTTATAGACAAATAAGCGTTGTGATGACTGTTGTCGTTAAAAGTTACTTCAGTAAGTTCTTTAACATCTTCGATCTCTTTTTTTTCAGTTTCTTCTTCCAAAGACATGACAAGACAAGATAATTCTTCATTTGAATTTAGGAGAACCAGAGTTGGCGCGACTAAGATGAACATAAAAAAAACAGAGAATACTAAAGCAAGTAATTTTGTGATTGTCATTGAATTTAAAGAATATTTGTAAATATATAATAAAAACTAAGACAAGAAAGTAAATTTATACTAAACTAAAGCGCTTTTAGTTCAGAATTAGAAACCCAACCCGTTTCACCATTTGACAACTTAATTTTTGACCAGTCTGCGTTATAAGCTTCGATTACCAACACTTTTGTACCCTCGTGAAGGGTGAACGCTGTTTCAGATCTAAGATTTGGTTCTGCTTTTACTTCTGCTTCTTTCACAAAAACTATAGCGGGGTTTGTCTTATCATCCAAACGCTCTTTCTTAAATAATAGAATTAAGGTTGTTATTAACACCATTAGAACAATACTACTAGACACAAAAAACAGCCGTTTTTTAGATTCGGAGTGAGACAGGTAGTACCCTAAAAATAAAATAACGAAAAGAAACACGAGTCCAACGCTTCGAAACGCCCAACCATCTACACTGAGGCTGTTGAGCGTCTTGTTAATGAATTTTGAAACCCCATTTTCAGGCACCTCCTGAATGGCATCAATTGTCATTTTTTGCGCATACCCTAAGTTGTTTATAATATCTTGGTCGTTTGGCGCTAGCTGAAGTGCTTTTTCATAGTAAAAAATACTTGGGCCAATTTCATTTAATTTATAATAACAGTTTGCAAGATTAAAATAGAGTTCGGCAGAATGCGCATTGGATTCTAGTATAGAGAAATAACCCGCAATAGCTTCTTGATAAAAACCTGTATTATAAAGTTCATTGGCCTGTTTAAATGAGGCGTTGGATTGCGAAAAACCAACGGTATAAATCAACCAAAAAATAAGAAATTTTTTCATGAGTTCAATTGTTTGTCTAAGGCGTTAATTACAGTAGCTGCTTTGTCATAATCATTTTGCATATCCACTACAGAAAGCGGCGTGTACCTTGCCAATTCACAAGCTGTTAAAAGCGATATAAACACATCGAGCGTCAGAGTGTTTACCTTTTTACTCCCTAGTAATTCCTCAATTTTTTCTTTGTTGAATTCACTAGTTTCTAAGCGTAATTTTGATTTTAAGTAATTGTGAAGCGCACGTTCAAGAGCATTATAAAACTGTTCTTTTTGCCCTAACGATTTTTTAGCTTCACTCAGATATTTTCGCGCTAATCGGTTTGTTTTTCGAATTTTATTTCCACTTACATCCAAGGCACGTATCGTGCGGTTTCTAACAATAAACATAAAGATTGGAATTATTAAAAACGGCGCTAATAATAACCCCCAAAATAAGGGAGACTTAAAAAAAGTCTTTGAGTCAATCGGTTGAAATATTGTTGTGGTTTTGAAACCGCTAAACTGCTTCAGATTTGAACCAATCACGTTTTCTGAGACCGCTGAAGATGTGTTGTTGTTGGCGCTAGACACGCTTGTAGGTCCTTCATTGACCTCAATGATAAGCCGTTTTGAAGTTAGTGTCTTATAGCGTTTTGTTTTGATATCAAAATATGAAAAAGACAAGTTAGGTATTGGATAACTTCCTTGATAATTTGGCACTACCGTATAGGCATCGCTGATGGAACCTTGCATTCCAGAGCCTCTTACTTGGACGTTTTCGGTATGTTCTGGTTCGTAAACTTCTAAGGCACTTGGCAACACTAACTTTGGAAGTTGAAACAGTTTTAAGTTTCCTTTTCCAGCAACTTCAACCTTTAATTCTAGTGCTTCAGTAGCTTTTAGTGTCTGTTTATTGCTAGTTATTTTAAAACCGAAACTTCCCACAGCTCCAGAGAAGCTATCGGGTTTGCCAGTTTCGGGTAGAGGTTTTACATTTATAGTTCGATTACCGCTTGACACCGTTCTATTAACGGTACTCGTAAATGCTCTGCCAAAAATATCACGTTTTTGAGAAGGCACCTCTACAGTCACGTCAAGAGATAAGGCTTCGATTTTTAATTTCCCTGTTTTTTGAGGGTATAAAACGGTTTTTCTTAGAATAACATAACGGTAATCCTCCCCCTTATAAGTACCTTGTTTAGCGTCAAACCCCTTGACATCAATATTTTGACTCCAAAAATCACTAAAGCGAGGACTGTCAATCTCACGCCAGTTTCGCACGCCGGTATTTTGAGCAACATAAAGCTTGTACACTACTGTAATTGCTTCGTTTAAATAGGGGTTTGAGTTTGAAACTTCAGCAACAAGATGAATATTTTCCGACGCAATATAATTAGGGTCGTTAGGGTCTTTGGGTTTATCTATGGCTGCAGTAACCGTTATATTTATCGGAAGCGTTTTGTAGGTTTCTCCATTAATTTCAATGGTAGCTTGCCCAAGAATAAATTTCCCGCGTTTTTTTGGAGTCAAATAAAAACTATAGCTTTTTGAAAACGAGCGCACACCATTTACCCAAGAATTACTAATGGATTGACTAGGTCCGCCAACGACAGTAAAATTCTCGAAACTAGGCGGTTCAAAATCATCACCGTCTTTGTTCATCGTAAAATCAACACGAAGTCGTTCATTGATACCCAGTTGTTTTTTACTCACCTTAGCATCAAAGACAACCTGAGCGGAAAGCATTCCGGAGATAAAAAAAGTGAGTAAAAGTGTTTTCAATTTCATGCTCTACCAGTCTTTTTCTGTTTTGATTTTTACCCCTTTAGTTTTTGACGCGTTCATTTTTTCTTGTACCTTTTTCTCCTCATTATTCATTGCTTCAAGTAAATTTTTTACTTGTTGTGGAGAAAGCTTTCCAGGCTGTTGTTGTGGCTGGCCTTTATCATCCTTAGGGTCTTTGTTTTTCTGATCACCTTTATCGTCTTTGGGTTTTCCATCCTCATCTTCTTTGTCATCTCCTTCATTTTTATTCTCGTCTTCGTCCCCTTTTTCTTTGTTTTTTTCGTCCTTATCTTTTTCCTCGTCGCTATTGTCTTTATCGTCTTTGTTCTCGTCTTTATCCTTGTCTTCGTCCTCGTCCTCGCCATCACCGCCTCCGTCTCCTTGTTCTTTGGCACATTCTTGAGCGAGGGCTAAGTTATATCGACTTTCATCATCAGTTGGGTCATTTCTTAAAGCGTTTTTAAATGCCGAAACCGCTTCCTTACATTGTTTTTGTTGCATTAAAATATTACCAATATTATGGTACGCTTTGTGTTTATCAGGTTTTGAGCTGCTGTTATTAACGGCTTCCAAATGGCGAAACAACGCTTCGTCATAGAGCTTAGAATTATAATATGCATTCCCTAAGTTAAACGACCCAGTAGCGTTATTTGTTTTTGTGGAAACCGCTAATCGGTATTTTTTTTCAGCTTCTATAAAATCGGAGTCTACAATAGCATTGCCTTCAAACACATAGTCATTGGATTCAGATAGTTGTGCATCTGCTTCTTGAGCATAACTACTAAATAGCGTCAAAAAAAACAATACTGTCCAAGCGCTAAATCGACTAAGCATTACAGCTTTGTAGCTTATTGCACTCCTAATTTTGCGTATGTTATTTAAACGTTTCATAAATTTTCATTAAATAAATTCAGGCGTTTTAACCAAGCTGTCTTTCGTTCTAAAAACAAGATGTCTAAAATTAAAAAGAATAAACCAATTCCCAAAAACCATTGAAACTGGTCTTTATATTCTGCAAACTCTTTAGCCTCAAACTCTTTTTTATCCATCGTATTCAGGATGTCTCGAATTTCCTCCACAACCGCAGCAGTAGTATTGCCATCAATATAGGTGCCTTTGGCTTCCGAGGCAATTAACTTTAAGGTCTCTGTATTGAGTTTTGTAATGACTGTTTCATCGTTATTGTCTTTTTTATAACTCATTACAACGCCATTTCTTTTCAGCGGTATAGGTCCTCCCTTTTCACTTCCCACACCAATGGTATATATTTTTATTCCCTCTTCCGAAGCGGCTTCCGCAACCTCTGCGCTGAGGTCGTTATGATCTTCACCATCAGAAATGATAACCAACACTCGATTGGTTTGCTCTTCATCATCAAAATAATTTCGCGACAGTTGAATCGCTTCATCAATTGCCGTGCCTTGTGAGGATAGCATATCGGTATTCATACTTTGTAAAAACATTTTTGCGGTGCCGTAATCCGTTGTTATCGGAAGCTGAGGAAATGCTTTCCCTGCATAGGCAATAATTCCGATCCGATCACTTGCCAAATTATTTATGATCTGAGTCACCAACTGCTTGGATTTTTCCAAACGATTTGGCGCTACATCTTCTGCAAGCATACTTTTAGAAACGTCAATTGCAAAGACAATATCTACACCTTCGCGTTTGATGGTCTCAAGTTTTGTGCCAATTTTTGGATTAACCAAAGCAACAACAAGACTTCCTATAGCAAGACACAAAACCCCTAGTTTAAGCACCGATTTAAAGACCGATTGATCTGGACTAAGTCGTTTTATAGCACTCGTTGTCCCAAACTTCTTTTGTACTCTTCTTTTCCACAGGAGTGTCCATAGAAATACTACCACCATAATGGGTAGTATCAGGAGTAACCAAAACCATATTTTTTCTTCTAATTGATACATTTAAATAAAACTTCTAAATAGCGTAAATCGCATTAAAAACTCAAACACGATCAACATTAATGCAACCCATATTAAAGGCCTAAACTTTTCTTCATAATTATAAAATTTGAACTCTTCTACTTCTGTTTTTTCGAGCGCGTCAATTTCTTTGTAGATTTCTTTTAGTTTACGATTATTAGTGGCTCTAAAGTATCTTCCACCAGTAACCTCAGCAATTTCTTTTAAGAGCTCTTCATCAATTTCCACTTGAATTTTTCCATACTGAAACACTCCATTTCGAATAGCAATTGGCGATAATGCCATACCATTCGTACCCAACCCAATAGTGTAGGTTTTAATGCCATATTCCACAGCTAATTCACTTGCGGTTTGAGGATCTATAAAACCTGCGTTATTAACGCCATCTGTCAAAAGAATAATAATTTTACTCTTTGCCTTACTGTCTTTGATGCGGTTAACGGCGGTTGCTAACCCCATTCCAATCGCTGTTCCACCAGTAATCACCGTATTGTATTTTATAGTTTTTAAAGATTGAAGCACAATACCCTTGTCGCTAGTGATTGGCGTTTTGGTATAGCTTTCGCCTGCATACTCTACCAGACCAATTCGGTCATTTGGGCGTCCTTTAATAAAATCACCTGCTACATTTTTTAAGGCTTCAAGACGATTGGGCTTTAAGTCTTTTGCCAACATACTAGCCGAAACATCAATCGCCATCACGATATCAATACCACGTGTTGTTTTGGTTTTGGATGACACATCCACTGTTTGCGGGCGTGCAAGCGCCAAAACAACAAGAGTAACAGCAAGCATTCTGAGTCCAAATAACAGATGTTTTAGCGTGCTCCATATCGAATTTTTTTGGAACCCCTGTACACTTGAAATACTTAATTGAGCCGTTTGTTTTTTAAGCTTTATGACATACCACAACACGAGAACGGGCACTAATAGCAGCAGCCATAAAAATTCATTTTGAGTAAAATCGACACCTTTAAACATTATTTTTCGTCTTCTTTTAATTTAATAAGTTCAATAGAATTTAAAATACGATCTACAATTTGATCGGCATAATCGTCATTCTCTTTCCAAGTCAAAATAACTTGTTGTAATATGTTAGGCGTTGAAAACCCTAAAATGATGTATTCACTTTTTATAAGAGTCTCGCCTACAAGAAACTCTGCTGTTCCAAAGGTTTTAACACCCTCTTGACCATTAGGAGTTATAAATTGCTCGTTACGTGTGATGAGGTTTTTTGCGCCACTATTCTCAAACGTGTCTAAAACCCCTTCAGCAACCTTTAAGACATCAATAGGGGTGTCTTTTTCTTTCCCGTCTTCTCCAGTTTGTGCTGCGTATTTTGAACTGTTCACAAAAACGTCAATAGGAGTGTTAATCCCTGCATATGCAAATGAGATGACTTGAGCCTTTCCTTTCATCTCTTCAGGAAGCTCAACGTTTTGACGCTCTAGCACCACAGGTGTTGAAATGGTCACTCCAGGCGCACCATATTCACTACTAACCCAAGGGTTTTTTTCTAATAAAATCTTACCAGGATTCCTAAGCACAGTGTCTTTCACGTTTGTAAATCCCGACCGTATGATAAACCCTGTCAGCGCGATTAAGACTGCGCCAAACGCAAGGGCTATAATTTGTTTTGTTTTTTTGCGTTTTTGTTCTTTTGCAATTGCCTCACGATAGGCCAAATCTTGTAATAACTCTTCCTCGGTAGGCTCAGGAAGCCCTTCTTTTACATGGTCTATTTCCAGTTCAATAGTGCTTTTATCAAATCGTGCCAGTTCAAAATCTGGTTTAGATTTGGCAAATTTCACTAAATCGGCACGCTTCAAAATCGTTTCAATATTTTGAAGCGTTTCTGGACTTAGTGCAATTTGGTTCGCATCTTTGAGTGTTTTAAGACGCTGCACCAATTCATCAGTAGTGCTCTCCAATGATTGTTCATATACCTTTTCATCGAGATATTGCCTTAAAATCAACGTTAGATCTGAATAGTAAGTTTTGATTTCTTCATTTTGAAAGTACTGTTCTTCGTCTAGTTTTTCCAAAGCTAATTTTGCACGCTCATAGGGTTTAAGTGCCGCTATTTTTTCAGCTTCTGACAATGGTTTTTTTCGCCAAACAAACCAATAGAATAAACCACTAATGAGTAATGAGGTCACTAAAAAAAGAGCAAATCCACCCCAAAAACTAGCGGGGCTTTTTTCAACTTCTGTCAATGGTTTGATATCAAAAAGCTTTTGTTTGGTTGTATCAACCTGTACAGGATTTACCTGAACCTTTAACGAGTCTGTATAAAACAGTTTGCCTCCAAGGCTAATTTTTTGCTTTGGAATAGTATAAACGCCGGAATCAAATTGGGTAAGTCCATAGGTTTTTGTGAGTTGATAATACCCTTCTTTTTTAGTCGTATCAACAGCATAACTGTTGATCACTTCAAGAGGTTGAAACGTTTGTCCTTCAGAAAACACCACAAGTGTAGAGGAGTCGGTTTTTACTTGGATTTCATACAACAACTCCGCGCCAATTTTTATGGCCGTTGAGTCGATGCGAGACGATACTTGACTATAACCCATCAAAGAAACAAGCATACAACTGATGCCCAAAAGCATGTTTTGAGTCGCGCTATATTTTATGGCTCTTTGTGTCTTCATGTATTGCTTATCCACGTTGTTTAAAATACCCTAATAATTTTTTTACATACCCTTCGTCTACTCTGCAATCGAGTGCGCCAGCGCCTGATTTTTTAAAGCTATCAGAAAAATACCCGACTCTGTTTTGGTAATTCATTTGATAGTTTTTACGCACGGTCTTCGAGGCAGTATTCACTAAAAACGATGCGCCTGTTTCTTGATCTTGCATTTGTACCATTCCTAAATTTGGAATTTCAGCTTCGTATTTGTCATAAACTCGAATGCCTGTAATGTCGTGTTTGCCAGAAGCAATTTTTAAATTATGCTGGTAGCCTTCTGTCATGAAGTCAGAGAGTAAAAATACAATCGCTTTCTTTTTCATCACATTGGATAAAAACTTGAGTGCCTCAGCAACATTTGTAAGTTTACTTTTGGGTTCAAATTCAATCAATTCTCGTATAATTCTTAAGACATGAGAACGCCCTTTTTTTGGCGGAATGTACAATTCGATTACATCAGAGAATAAAATCAGACCAATTTTATCATTGTTTTGTGTAGCAGAAAACGCTAATGTTGCTGCAATTTCGGTTACAATTTCATTTTTAAACTGCACTTCTGTCCCAAAAAGCTTTGAACCCGACACATCGACCATTAACATCATAGTCAGTTCGCGTTCTTCTTCAAACACTTTAATATGAGGTTCGTTGCAACGTGCGGTAACATTCCAGTCAATATTTCGAACGTCGTCGCCGTATTGATAAGGTCTTACTTCAGAAAACGTCATCCCTCGACCCTTGAAAGTTGAGTGGTACTCGCCACCAAACACATGGTCGGACAACCGCCGTGTTTTGATTTCTATTTTCCGAACTTTTTTTAGTAATTCCTTGGTATCCATTTGATAAGTGTGCTGTGCGTTGTGTGTGATTTATAAATCAAACAATAAAGTCACTACGAATTAAGGTACCTCAATGACATTCACAATTTTACTAATGATGTCTTCCGATGTTACATTTTCCGCTTCTGCTTCATATGTAATTCCAATACGGTGACGCAGCACGTCATAAACAATTGCACGCACATCTTCAGGGATGACATAGCCACGTCGTTTGATAAATGCGTAGCATTTAGCAGCTGTAGCTAGGTTGATACTTCCCCTTGGTGATGCACCAAAAGAAATTAAAGGTTTCAATTCTGCTAAGCGGTATTTTTCAGGATAACGTGTCGCAAATACGATATCTAAAATGTATTTCTCAATTTTTTCATCCATGTAAACCTCTCTAACAGCAGCTTGGGCACTTAATATTTGTTTGACGGTTACGACGGGTTTTATTTTTTCGAACGCGCCTTTTAGGTTTGCTCTTACAATCATCTGTTCATCTTCGATTTTTGGATAGTCAATGATTGTTTTTAACATAAAACGATCGACTTGTGCCTCAGGAAGTGGGTAAGTTCCTTCTTGTTCTACTGGATTTTGAGTGGCCATAACTAGGAATGGCTTATCCAAAACAAACGTTTCGTCCCCAATGGTAACTTGTTTTTCTTGCATGGCCTCTAGAAGTGCAGATTGTACTTTTGCTGGCGCACGGTTGATTTCATCAGCGAGTACAAAATTGGCGAAAATGGGTCCTTTTTTTATGGTAAAATCGTTGGCTTTAATATTGTAAATCATGGTTCCTACAACATCAGCAGGCAAGAGGTCCGGTGTAAACTGAATTCGACTAAAACTTCCAGCAACAGCTTGAGACAGCGTGTTAATAGCAAGTGTCTTAGCAAGTCCGGGAACGCCTTCTAAAAGAATGTGACCCTGGCCTAAAAGCCCAATAAGTAAACGCTCTACCATATGTTTTTGCCCAACTATTACCTTGCCCATTTCAAGCGTTAGTAAGTCGACAAAAGCACTTTCTTTTTCAATTTTTTTATTTATTGACTGTATATCAACAGCAGTATTGTTTTCTTCCATTCTGATAATTTAAGTGTAAGTTTTAGGGTCAATTGTTTTTTGTTACGCAATTTGTTAAAATATTTCCGTTCACCTTGTTAATAATTGGTTAAAACTTAGGAGGATTTTACCTTATAATGAATTATTGTTTGTTAATTTTAGATTCCAATCCACAAAAATGAATAAAAATAAATTTTCAAAACTTATTGCCGGGACCATGTCTTGGGGCGTTTGGGGAATAAATTTTAATGGCGTCGAGATGCAACGGATGATAGAAAACACGGTTGATTTAGGGATCAGCAGTTTTGATCATGCCGATATTTACGGGGGATATACCACAGAATCAGCTTTTGGAGATGCGTTTTCTAAAACAGATATTTCACGACCCAATGTTCAGTTTATTTCTAAATGTGGAATTCAATTGAAGACTCCAAACCGTTCCAGTACACTCAAGCATTATAACTGCTCAAAAGATTATATCATTTCGTCTGCGGAGGCGTCATTGAAGCACTTAAAAACAGAATACTTAGACTTGCTTTTGATTCATCGCCCAAGCCCGTTAATGGATCCCTATGAAGTTATGGAAGCGGTTTATCACTTAAAAAAAGAAGGAAAAATAATTAATTTTGGGGTATCTAATTTTACCCCTTCACAAGTCGATCTATTGTTGCGTGAAGTGACTGTGGGTGCGAATCAAATAGAGTTTTCTGTAGTGCAGCACCAGGCATTATTTGACGGGTGTTTGGATCAGTTGTTAACCCATAAAATCACGCCTATGGCATGGGCGCCTTTGGGTACTATTTTTAGTGTCGAAATGACACCTCAAAAAACGCGTATTTTAGAAGTTTTAGAAACGTTATCACGACTCTATAGCGCTCGCCCAGATCAGTTGTTGCTGGCTTGGATTTTGAAGCATCCTTCCGGAATTCATCCGGTGATCGGCAGTACAAATTTAGAACGAATCAAAGCCGCTTCAGAAGCAATTTCTGTAAATTTAACAACTGAAGATTGGTTTAAACTATTGGAAGCCAGTCAAGGCTACGAAGTGCCTTAAAACACGTTAAAATGATTAATAAACGACTGCTTATCAAAAACCTTCTTGCGCATAATGACGAGAGCAGTTTTTATGATAAAAAGTTAAAAGTTAACATTAGCAGTAAAGAGGGCAAAGCAAAGTTTCTTAAACATATTTGTGCATTATCTAATAGCAATCCCAACAACAATTCGTACATTGTTATTGGCGTGGACGATCAGCACAGTCATATTATTGGGGTCGATTTTTTTGACGATAGTAAGATTCAAAACCTGGTTAATGCCTATCTAAGCCATCCACCAATTATTCAGTATGAAAACATTCCGTTTCCTCATCTCAGCGACGATAAAGTCGTAGGGTTGGTGACGATCCGTCCAAAAGATCCTCAAGAGATTACTTCGCTTCGTAAAAATATTTGGAAATATTATGGCGGCAATGTGTTTTTTAGAGAGGGCAGTATGAGTATGCCGAAGGTGTTTGATATTGAATTGACAGATTCTAACTCTGAAATTGTGGCCTCTATCGAAGCACATTCCCAAAACAACATACAATACACTCTTGACGGGGTGTTTGATTTTATGGCAGAACGAAAGGATTATGAGCCAACATATAAAGTGTTTAAAGAGTATTTTGTTATGTGTTGGTCTGGTCAAAAGAAAATTATAAATAATCAAACGTTTTATTCGCGGGTGGATATTGCGTTAATTAACGAGCAAGTACGGTTGTTTTACTCGACATTGGATGCTGTGGAGATTTCTTATGATAATGACTCTTTTAAAATTATTGAATATGTTAATCTTGGTTTAAGCGGTCAAAACACTTATTATCCGTTAGAAGAAACAACCATCACTTTTGGGAACAATGCGATTTACAATATCGATTCCAAATTACTTTTTAAACCCCCGCAGTACGACAAAAAAATTCTGCATCATATTTTTAATGCCAATAATGCGCTTATGGGTCGCCTGAAACAGGAAAAACCGCTTACAACGTCACAGCTCAAAGATTTAAAAAATGTTCCCGCGACGTATTTAATCTGTTATTTTAATGGGATTGAGGCAGCATTAACACAGCTTCAAGCAGCAAAGTCACTATTGCATAAACACAGTGACGAAGTGTATGCGCTTTACAAAGAAAGTAAACGAATTTTAAGGAAGGCGAAGTATAGTTAGTGGGGTGTTGAAGGGGTTAAAAAAAGGCTAATATCAGCTTAGTTTTTGCTAGAAAAACGTATTTTCAGTTCCTCTAGAAACGCATCTATAGCGTTCCAATATTCGTCACCACCTTTTTGTTTAGGCCAAAGGGCTTTTGATCCGTGATAGCCTTCGCCATTGGGTTTGAAACACACCTGATGATCGCCTAGTGTGGTTTTATCTAACAGTTGATTAATGCCGCCTACCTCTTGTTTTGATGAGGTGATAAACACCGGGTTTTTTAAGTTGGGAAGTTTATCAATTAAGGACCCTTTGTGCTCAGACAAATAGTTTCCTGGGCTAAAAGAGACAACCGCATCTACCGCTTCATGTTCCTCAGCAATATAAAGTGCTAGCGTTGATGAATAGGAGCTACCCCAAAGAATAAGTGGGCTTTTGTATGTTTGTTTAGCAAAGGCTATTGCTGCGATAATATCTTGCTCAGCATCTATATAGCCAGTCGACTTGCCTTCCTTTTTTGCTCTTATGGACGTCTCATTAACAAACACGTCTCTGTTTTCACTTTTCATTTCACCTCCAGAGCGCTGGTCAATCGCCATACAATTGAACCCTTTTTTGTTCAAAGCCAAAGCAATACTGCTATACTCATATTTATTGTATCGTGCCTGATGACAAAGCACAATAACAGGTGAAGTTTTGTCAATTTCATACATCTTCGCACTGATTACAAGCTTGTCTAACGATGGAAATTCGACGTCAATTACTTTAGTTTTTAGTTTTTTTTTCACGGGTTTACTTGATTCTGTTTTTGGATTCACCGCTTTTAAATAACTTAACAACACCTCTGGAGAAACTCGGTCTTTGTATTTAGGATTTACGTGTTGGTATTGTATGACACCTTTATTGACAATAAATACCGACGGCGTAGGTAAAACATGATGGGTTGAACCAGACCACCATTCTATATCCATATTATAATCATTTTTATATTTTTCATACAGTGTTTCATTTACTTTCCAACCAATTCCAAATGCGTTAATAGCATTTATATCTTTATCTGAAAACAGTTGATAGCCGAGCTCGCCGCTTTTTTCTTTCGAGATGTTTAATTTCGAAAAATGATCAGGCGTAATGGCAATAAGTTCAAATCCTAATGCATCAATCTGTTCTTTGATTTCTCCTAGTGCAGACAAATGTCGGATGCAATACGGGCACCAACCGCCTCTATAAAAAACGACGACAGTGGGTTTTTGACCAACATAGTCTTTAAGGTCTACAGCCTTACCTTCAATGTCATAAATCACTGCATTAGGAACGTTTTGTGAGTTTTTGATCGGGCAGATGTCATAGGCTTCATCTTGAGCAAATGAAAATGAAGTACTCACAAGGCTTACGAGAATTACTAATAAAAAGGGTTTCATATGTTTTTGTTTATTGTTTTTTAGGGTACATCTATTTGATTTTTGTCTTCGATATTGACATGTGTGTTTACTGTTTCGTTTATTGGTGCTTGTTCAGCTCTTTCTCAAATTGGTGTTCTAACTTTTTACGCTCAGTTTGTTTAAGGCAATTCATTTTAGCATCCTGAATGGTGCTAGTTAATTTATTGTTTTTCTTAGAATATGCTCTTGTAAGCCTACACCATGCCACACGAATACTTAATGCCACACTTTCTGTAAACGTAGCTTCTCCATACTGTCTTTTATCACAGATATGTTTTGCGTGTTCGTGGCTTATGAACAATTTTTTTTTCATCATTTTTTAAGCTTTAAACCAGTTTTTTTCTAGGCAACTCGCAAGGGCTGTTCTTGCCCTGTGTATTTGTACCCATAAATTAGACGAAGTAATATTCAATTCATTACAAATGGTTTCGGTGTCGTATCCTGTAATTGTTTTTAGTTCAAAAATCCGAGCCTGTTTTTCAGGTAACTTACTAAGGCAATTATAGATAGCGTCTCCTAATTCTACATTTTCCATAACATCTTCTGCCGTTTTACCAAACGGATCGGCTACGCGTTCTTCTAGCCAATCGCCCTCGGATTCCGTGGGGTAACTATAACCCATTCTAACTTCAGCTTTTCCCTTATTAGAGTTTGTTTTTCGGTAGTGATCAATGATTTTGCGTTTTAAAATAGAGGTAAGCCAGGTGCGTTCGCTCGCTTTTCCTTTAAAATTTACCATTGATTTTAAGCCCGACAGAAAGGTTTCTGAGACTAAATCCTGAGCAATTTCTCTATCATTTACACGAGAAATAGCGTAGTTGAATAGATAATCAGAATACAGTGTAATCCAATGATTTGGATCTAATTTATGATTTGGGGTCATTTATTTTATAGGTCTAACACAAAAATAAGCTAATTTATTTAAATGAGTAGCGGGCGGTGTTTGGCTAACGGTCTTGTATATGAAAAGTAGCGGATTAATAAGCACTAATTTTTCGCAAAGCAAGATACTTAATTAAATAGAATAGCGGTTCAGTTAAACACCTAAACCGCTATTACTTATACACCGTGTTAGCCACTGGTTTTTTATATCTTTTTATATAATCCATTTGGGATTAGTCTTAATAATTTGGCAACAATCCACCATCTTTTAGTTACATAACCAATCCCTTTTTTCTTTTTTATTATTCGAAAAATCTGTCTTGCAGCTTTTTCTTTAGTAGCTACCCAAAATTGTCCTTCTCCTTTAGCCATATCCGTATCGACAAAACCCGGTCTAATGTCCGTAATGTAAATTGGCTTTTTTGTTTTTGTAGCCTTTTGTCTTAGCCCCTCTAAATAGTTGATTTGATATGCCTTTGAGGCGTTATATGCCGGTGCGATTCTACTTCCTCTAATTCCTGCAATTGAACTTATTGCAACTAAGTGTCCTTTTTTTTGCTTTTCGAAGTAGTTAAAAGCCCAATCGGTAATTTCTGTAAAAGCGTTGACGTTTAGCAAATTCGTTTTGTGCTCAATTTCATAATCCAACCCTTCGTTTAAATCTCCCGTTCCTGAACTCAAAATCAAAAGTTCAAGACCTCCAATTTGCTCGGTCAATTCAAATAGTTTTTCAGAGTTATTTTCAGTTATAGAATCAAATGAATTTACTTGATAACTTTCTGGATTATTTTTATGTAATTTTTGTAATTCAGTTATTCGTCTGCCTGTAATTCCAACTTTATATCCATTTTGGACAAGAATTTTAGCAAGTTCGTTTCCAATTCCAGAAGTTGCTCCAACTATAATTGCTTTTTTCATTCTGTTTTCAGCTTGTGGCTAACGGTCTAGTATAAGAATAGTAGCGGATTTTCATGCACTAACTTTTCGATTAAACACTGACCTTTTTTATATTTACTTACTTTCATTTTAGCGATTAAACCGCTATTATTTTTATACATTGTTGTACACTGGCTTTATTCCGCAAACTTGCTAGCGTTGGCAAAGACATACTCTTTTGCAATTTTGGGCTTGTGTGGTGGTTGAAGCGAATTGCAAATGTGTATGGCTTTAAGCGTTGGCTAATCATTCAATTCATTTATTAAATTTATTATTCCACTATCTACAATTTCATAAAGCTCTAAAGTTAGCGTGTCAATTTGATTTTCCAATTGGGAAACAAGTCTTTTGATTGCTATTGATTGAACTTCTGCATAAAGATTATTTAACTTTTCTGTTTTGGTAGTTATTTCCTGTGCTATTTGTGTTTTCCGCTCGCTATTTAAAATTGGTAACGGAATTGAATGGATAAAGGTTCTGTCAATTCCCTTATATCCACCACTTTTAGGACTTCCTTTTAATTCAATAAGAGCTGAAATAACTTTAGAATTTAAGATTCCTAGAATATTATAATAATTATAATCGTTTTCCTCATCATTAAGAATTAATCCATAACCACCACCACCACCTTCTCCGCTGCCAGTAAAATAGTATTCTCCGTTTATGTCAATACTAAATCTACTACCAAAACATAATGAAGGAAGGAGTATTTTTTTTGAATCAAATAACAAATGATTTTTTTTATAAATAAACTTGTAAAATTCATTTCCTTTTAAAGCTTCTTTCTCATTGAGAATAGTTTTACAATTTTTAAGATATTTCCATGTTTTAGGATAAGTAGCTTTTAATACTGTTTCTGAAATAAGCTCACTTTTATTAGTTGTAAGGTTATTTTCATACGGAAAAAGTAAGACTCTATTGGT